>JBIIGG010000056.1:0-8337 GCA_044236575.1 Polynucleobacter sp.
AAGTACATCCCATTTGATGCACTTCTCAAATAATCGGATTACGATTTAGCTATGAAATTACAACTACGCTACTTTGCCTCGATACGGGAAAGCCTCGGATTAGAGCAGGAGTCAATCGAATTGCCTGCGTCTGTGTGTACGATGGATGATTTGCGTACCCATCTGCGATTGCGCGGCGGTATTTGGTCTGAGGTCTTGGGTGAGGGCAAGGTATTGCGCTGCGCTCTAAATCACCAGATGGTTAATGCGTCGACTGAATTAGTAGATGGTGCTGAAGTGGCTTTCTTTCCGCCGGTCACGGGGGGGTAGATGGCTATTCGCATTCAGCAAGCCGATTTTGATCTGACTACCGAGATTGCAAACTTGCGCAAGGGCGATCTGCAGGTGGGTGCGATTACCTCGTTTGTAGGCACAGTGCGCGATATGAATGAAGGTAGTCAGGTCCAGGCGATGACCTTGGAACACTATCCGGGCATGACGGAAAAAGCCCTAGAAGATATTGTCAATCAAGCAAAAGCGCGTTGGGATATTCGGGATGCGCTCGTGATTCACCGAATTGGGCCCTTGATGCCAGCAGACCAAATTGTCTTGGTGGCGGTTACCAGTGCGCACCGCGGTGAGTCTTTTTTGGCCTGCGAGTTCATCATGGACTACCTCAAAACCGCAGCGCCATTTTGGAAGAAAGAAGATACGCCTGAGGGCGGTCGCTGGGTCGATGCCCGCGTTACCGATGATGCAGCTGCTACGCGCTGGAATCAAAAAAAGCCCGTTTCTTAGCTCGGGGCAGGCGCTTTAACTTCAGTTCTGCTTTGGATGCTTCCGATCGGTCGGGGTGTTCTTGGGTGGCTAGCAGGGTGACAGGCAGCCTAGAGCGGGTATAGCGGGCTCCCGCACCGGTATTGTGGGCATTGAGGCGGTGTTCTAGCCGATTGGTAATCCCAGCGTACAAGCTGCCGTCAGCGCACTCTAAGAGGTAAACAAGCCAGGTCAAATCGGATTTATCCATTCATAAACGCTTGAAATTGCGGATATTGCCCTAATATTCTAATGAAAGAAGCCATACCGAGCGCCTATTGCAGTTCGGCTTGGAGCAATCCCATTCAACAGGACGCAAAATGAGAATCGATAAATTAACGACTAAATTTCAAGAGGCCTTGAGCGATGCCCAAAGCTTGGCCGTTGGTAAAGACAACCAGTACATTGAGCCAGCCCATTTATTGCTGGCGATGCTCAAGCAACAAGATAGCGGCGTACGTAGTCTATTGACGCGTGCCGGAGTCAATGTGGCTAGCCTCGAAAAGGGCGCGGAGAAGATGATTGCGGCGCTGCCAGAAGTGCAGGGTAGCGGCGAAGTTCAGGTGGGTCGCGATTTGGCTAATTGGCTCAATTTAACGGAGAAAGAAGCGAATAAGCGGGGCGATCAATTTATTGCTGGTGAGCTATTTTTACTCGTCGTTGCAGACGACAAAGGTGAGCTCGGTAAGCTGGCCAGAGAATGTGGCCTGACGCGTAAAGCGCTCGAGGCAGCGATTGATTTAGTACGTGGCGGGGAGTCCGTCAATAGTGCCGACGCAGAAGGTCAGCGTGAGGCCCTGAAAAAATACACCCTTGATTTGACCGAGCGTGCCCGCATGGGCAAGCTGGATCCGGTGATTGGTCGCGATGATGAAATTCGCCGCACCATTCAGATATTGCAGCGGCGTGGCAAAAATAACCCAGTTTTGATTGGTGAGCCTGGTGTTGGTAAGACCGCGATTGTGGAAGGCCTGGCGCAGCGCATTGTTAATGGCGAAGTACCAGAGACCCTCAAGAATAAGCGCGTTCTGGTGCTGGACATGGCCTTGTTATTGGCTGGTGCAAAGTACCGCGGTGAATTCGAGGAACGCCTGAAATCGGTCTTGAGTGATGTTGCTAAAGACGAAGGCCAAACAATTGTCTTTATCGATGAAATTCACACCATGGTTGGTGCCGGTAAGGGCGAAGGCGCGATGGATGCCGGCAATATGCTTAAGCCGGCTTTGGCCCGCGGTGAGTTGCATTGCATTGGCGCGACTACCCTAGAGGAGTACCGTAAGTACATTGAAAAAGATGCCGCTTTGGAGCGCCGCTTTCAGAAGGTGATGGTCGATGAGCCCAGTGTCGAGGCGACCATCGCGATCTTGCGTGGCTTACAGGAGCGCTATGAGCTTCACCATGGCATTGAGATTACCGACCCAGCGATCGTAGCGGCTGCCGAGTTATCGCATCGCTACATTACGGATCGATTCTTGCCAGATAAGGCAATTGATCTGATCGATGAGGCGGGCGCTCGCATCAAGATGGAGCTTGATTCCAAGCCAGAGGTGATGGATAAGCTCGATCGCCGATTGATTCAACTCAAGATCGAACGTGAGGCTGTCAAAAAAGAGAAAGACGATGCCTCTAAAAAGCGCCTGCAATTAATCGAAGATGAAATCAAGCGTTTGGGTGCCGAGTATGCTGATCTTGAAGAAATTTGGAAGACAGAGAAGGGTGCTGCCTTAGGTGCAGCCCATCTCAAAGAAGAGATCGAAAAAGTGAAGGCCGAAATCGTGAAGTTGCAACGCGATGGCAAACTCGAGCAAGTGGCAGAGCTGCAGTATGGCAAATTACCTGAGCTGGAACAAAAACTCAAATCGGCCGCTGCTGCTGAGGCGAAGGATGGAAAAGCAGGCGTTACTAAAAACAAATTACTTCGCACCCAGGTGGGCGCGGAAGAGATTGCGGAAGTGGTTTCACGGGCAACGGGTATTCCGGTATCGAAAATGATGCAAGGCGAGCGCGACAAGCTCTTAAAAATGGAAGATCACTTGCATCAGCGTGTGGTGGGCCAAGAGGAGGCCATTCGGGCGGTATCCGATGCAATCCGCCGCTCACGCGCTGGGCTCTCCGAAGAAAACAAGCCCTACGGCTCTTTTATGTTCCTTGGCCCTACCGGTGTTGGTAAGACGGAATTATGCAAAGCCCTTGCCGCATTCTTGTTCGATAGCCAAGACCGATTAATTCGGATCGATATGAGTGAGTTTATGGAAAAGCACAGCGTTGCCCGTTTGATCGGCGCGCCACCAGGTTATGTGGGTTACGAAGAGGGCGGTTATCTTACCGAACAGGTGCGCCGCAAACCGTATAGCGTGATTCTGTTTGATGAGATCGAAAAAGCCCATCCGGATGTGTTTAATGTTCTGCTGCAAGTGCTGGACGATGGTCGATTGACTGATGGTCAAGGGCGTACAGTCGATTTTAAAAACACGGTGATTGTGATGACCAGCAATATTGGTTCACACCTGATTCAATCGATGACGGATAAAAATCAAGCAGAGATTAAGGAAGCGGTTTTTGGTGAACTTAAAACACACTTCCGTCCGGAGTTTTTAAACCGCGTTGATGAGATTGTGGTGTTCCATGGGCTCGATAAAGCAAATATCGCGTCGATTGCTTCGATCCTCCTCAAAAACCTAGCAGCCCGTTTGGCCAAGGTGGATATGCAACTGGAAGTGAGCGATGCTGCACTGAACAAAATTGCCGAAGTCGGCTTTGACCCCGTATTTGGGGCAAGACCCCTCAAGCGGGCGATACAGCAATATATCGAAAATCCCGTCTCCAAGATGATTTTGGAGGGGAAGTTTGGCCCCAATGACGTTGTACCGGTCGATATTAATAAGGATGGCGATTTCAGCTTTACCCGCTTAGTGCATTAAAGCCATTCCGGTGCGTTTGCGGAACGAGTAAACTCGGTACATGACTGTGACGCATGCTAGCGCGCGTGCCAGTGATGTCCGAGTGATTAGTTTATTGAGCTTGGCACACGGCAGCTCGCATTTCTTCCACTTAATTTTGCCGCCACTCTTTCCGTGGCTCAAGGCAGAGTTCGCGCTCAGCTACGCAGAGCTCGGTCTCCTCATGTCGGTTTTCTTTATAGTCTCTTGCATCGTGCAGGCGACCTCTGGATTTTTAGTCGACCGCATTGGGGCCCGTCCAGTACTCTTTGTTGGCGTAGGTTTATTGGCCTTATCCGCCATTGTGCTCTCGCAAAGCAATGGTTATGGCCTGTTGATGCTAGGTGCAGTGATTGCGGGCTGCGGCAATGGCGTCTTTCATCCAGTGGATTACACCTTAATTAATCACAAGGTATCTGTGCCGCGTTTGCCTTATGCCTACTCGGCGCACGGCGTTACGGGTTATCTGGGTTGGGCCGTGGCCCCAGTCTTTATGGCTGGAATAGCCGCGCTTTCCGATTGGCGCATCGCACTGCTGTGCGCTGCGGTCTTAGAGACGCTCATCTTGTTAGTGCTTTGGTTCAATCGGGGCGATTTAATCGATGACGCCAAACATCGCCGTGCGAGTGCAATCAAAGCAGCAGAAGAGGCTAATCCTGGCCGCGCACAACAAGGGGCATTTGCTTTTTTAAAGTTAACTTCGGTTTGGTTGTGCTGGCTCTTCTTTTTCTTCAGCATGATTGCTATGGCCGGTATTCAGTCCTTCGCTCCTAGCGCACTGAATCAACTCTATGGCATTCCAGTCACTACTGGTAATTTCTCGATCACCCTATTGGCTTTGGGTAGTGCGGCAGGAATGATTCTGGGTGGTGTTATGGCTGCCAAACTCAAAATGCCCGATCGCATTGTCGGCACGTGCTTATTTGCTTGCGCGGTCATTGGTCTCTTAATTGGAGCGGAGTGGGTTACTGCTGCACTTGTGCCAGGACTCTTTTTTATAATCGGTTGCGGCCTTGGCATCGCAGCGCCATCGCGCGACATGATGATTCGCGCTGCGACCCCGCAGGGTGTATCGGGTAGCGTGTATGGTATTGTTTATTCCGGCATTGATCTTGGTGCCGCGGTTGGCCCCTTGCTGTTTGGAATCTTGCTTGATGCTGGTAAGCCCAATTCCCTTTTCCTTGGCGTTGCCTTTTTGCAGTTGCTATTGATCCTGACCGCAGTCAAGGTCGTAGCTTCCAATGCCAATGCGGCGATGCCAAAAATCCAGTAACCTCTCTTTTTTCACGATACGAAACGCTGTTTTCATAGGCAAAATAGCTGCGATTGATTCCCTTTACTAGGGCTTTCAAGCGGTGGCAGATCATTTCACATTGCAATAAATATAATTTAAGTAATTGAATTTAATACGGTTTATTTATTTTTTGTGTTGCTAAATTGTTATTGTCTCCGCCGTAAACCTCCCTATACTCTTATATAAGACATAAGACTTAGCCACGGCAGTTCAGTTCAGGTGGCCCGGTCCAGTTCATCGATTTTTTAGTCAATTGTTTTATATCTAAGGAGAGCAATATGGACAATCGCAAAGAAGAAGCATTAAAGATTCAGAAAGACTGGGATACCAATCCACGCTGGCACGGTATCAAGCGTGGCTACACTGCAGAAGACGTCGTGCGCTTACGTGGCTCACTGCGGATTGAGTACTCCTTGGCCAAGGCTGGCGCAGAGAAGTTGTGGAATCAAGTGAACAATGAGGCGTATGTCAATTGCTTGGGCGCGCTAACCGGCGGGCAAGCAATGCAACAGGTCAAAGCAGGTATTAAAGCCATTTACTTATCCGGTTGGCAGGTTGCTGCCGATGGTAATTCGTATGCGGCGATGTACCCCGATCAATCCTTGTATCCCGTTGACTCCGTGCCCAAGATGGTAGAGCGCATCAATAACTCATTTGAGCGTGCCGATCAAATTCAGTGGGCCAAAGGCATTAATCCCGGTGATAAGGGCTACATTGATTACTATGCGCCCATCGTTGCCGATGCGGAAGCCGGCTTTGGCGGCGTATTAAACGCCTACGAACTCAGTAAAGCATTAATTAAGCAAGGCGCTGCCGGCGTTCATTTTGAAGACCAGCTGTCGTCCGTAAAAAAATGCGGCCACTTGGGTGGTAAGGTTCTCTTACCGACTACCGAGTCAGTACAGAAATTGGTATCCGCGCGTTTAGCTGCAGACGTGATGGGCGTACCTACGATTATTTTGGCGCGTACCGATGCGGAGGCGGCAGACTTATTGACATCCGACTACGATGAAAACGACAAGCCATTCTTAACCGGTGAGCGCACACCAGAGGGATTCTATAAAACGCGCAAGGGCCTTGATCAGGCGATCTCGCGCGGTTTGGCTTATGCTGCTTACGCTGACATGGTGTGGTGTGAGACGGGTACGCCAGATTTGGATTTTGCGCGCAAGTTTGCGGAAGCGATTCGTGCCAAGTTCCCAGGCAAGATGTTGGCATACAACTGCTCACCATCGTTCAATTGGAAGAAAAACCTCGACGATGCAACCATTGCTAAATTCCAGCGCGAGCTAGGTGCCATGGGTTACAAGTATCAATTTATTACCCTCGCTGGTATTCACTCGATGTGGTACAACATGTTCGACTTGGCGCAAGACTATTCCAAACGCGGCATGACTGCCTACGTCGAGAAGGTGCAAGAGCCGGAGTTTGCAGCGCGCGATCGCGGCTATACCTTTGTTTCGCATCAGCAAGAAGTGGGTACAGGTTACTTTGATGACATCACTACCGTAATTCAGGGTGGCAAGTCTTCTGTAACTGCATTGACCGGCTCAACTGAAGAAGAGCAGTTTCACTAAGCAGCATCGCCGCACATTAGCGGCTGCAGTATCGCAGCGCCAAGTTTGCCTCAGAAGGGTGACTTTGGCGCTGTTTTCGTTTACATTGGCGCCATGGTGAATTGCGTTTTATGTACAGAAGAGAGCGGCACGCTGATTTGGCGTGGTGATGACTGTCGCGTTGTTTTGGTGAATGATCCCGATTTGCCTGGTTTTTGCCGGGTGATCTGGAATCGGCACGTCGCTGAGATGAGCCAGCTGAGCTACGGCGAGCGTGACTTATTAATGCACTTGGTGTTTGCGGTTGAAGGTGCAGTACGCTCCGTCATGCATCCCAAAAAAATTAATTTAGCGGCGCTCGGCAATCAAGTGCCCCACATCCACTGGCACGTTATTCCACGATTTGAGGATGACGCTTTTTTCCCTGGATCGGCTTGGTCCAATCGTCTGCGAGAGACAGCCGATGCCGCTTTAAAAATTCGCCGTCAGCAGGCCTTAGAGTTGCCTCAGGCGATCCGCGCTATGATTGCAACGCTGTCTTAAATTAAATCAGTTGTTTTAAGGCCAGTAGGTATTTTTCAGGGCTTAGTTGGCCGCCATCCCGTTGGGATTCCCACAAGACCTGACCTAGGCACTCCATGATGCGGTGCTGCGCTTCGTGCTCCGAATCGAGTCGCTGCGCAAGTACATTGGCAATGTGCCGAATGCCCGGCGGTTGATCGATTGAGATCTGCTCGCTAATCGATAAGTGCATCGATAGATGTAGAAAGGGATTCGTTTCGCCACGCTCGGGGGTATAGTCTTGACTTAGTGCTGCTTCGCCATCACCCAGAACAGCATGGTACTCCGGGTGCTGCTCCATCCATTGACCCGCCAGCGTCTCAAGTGGGGTCAAAATAGAATTAGCTTGCTTCTTCTGCCACGTATTGCAAAAGAAACGCCGGACTTCCTCTCGGCTTGGATTAAACAGCGCCACGAATTTGCCCTTTCTCCGTTTTTTGCCGGTAGCCACAGAGTGGCTCGACAATGCATTGGGCACATTCGGGTGATCGTGCCTTACAAACATAGCGCCCATGCAAAATAAGCCAGTGATGCGCATCGAGCAGATATTCTTTTGGAATGCGTTTGAGGAGCTGCTGCTCGACTTTCAGCACGTCTTTTCCAGGGGCAAGGCCGGTGCGATTCGAAACTCTGAAGATATGGGTGTCGACCGCCATGGTGGGCTCTCCAAACGCCGTATTCAAAATAACATTGGCTGTTTTGCGACCTACTCCTGGCAGGGCTTCGAGTTCTTCACGGATGCGAGGGACTTCGCCACCATGCCGCTGCAGTAAGAGGCGGCAGGTTTCTTGCAGGTGTTTTCCTTTAGTGCGAAAGAGGCCGATGTGCTCGATGAAGGGCCGAACCCCATCCTCACCTAAAGCCAGTAAGGCGGCAGGTGTGTTGGCTATCTTGAATAACTGACGGGTTCCTTTGTTAACGGATATGTCGGTCGCCTGCGCCGAGAGCAAGACCGCAACCAGTAATTCAAAAGGGGAGCTGTACTCGAGCTCGGTTTCTGGATTGGGATTATTTGCTTTCAGTTGAGCAAAAAAAGCATTGCGCTGTTCGAGATTCATTTTGTATTATTTTTATCTGCAGCTAACTTTGCGCGCTCAATGGCTGCCGCAATAATCGCGCGTTTGCGTTCGTTCTCTTGCGCTTGCTCTACTGATTGGCTGCCACTACCAACGGTCTCGTTGAGTGCCTTTAG
>JBIIGG010000008.1:0-29399 GCA_044236575.1 Polynucleobacter sp.
TGACATAAGGACCACCAGAATTAGCTGGATAGAGGCTGCCCATATTGGCGGATGTTTCCTGAATAGGGCGTGGTCGCGCTGTTGACGGTGTGGTCAACAAGGATGGGCGATCGGCACTAGCGCAACCTCCCAAAACGATGGCGCACATACTTAATACAGATAGTTTTTTGTAGGCTCTAAATAGAATCATGATTATTGACCCATATTACTTACGCGTTGTAAGATTTGATCGGTTGCAGTCACTGCGCGCGTATTGATTTCGTATGCACGTTGCGACGCAATTAGGTTTACGAGCTCTTCCGCTACGTTGACGTTCGACTGCTCGATGTAATACTGGTTTGTTGTACCCATACCATTTGATCCAGCAATGTTGTTTTGTGCTGTACCAGAAGCTGGAGTGGGTATAAAATTTCCACCGCCTAAGGCTTGTAAACCGGCTGGATTAATGAAATTCGCCATCGTAATCTGGCCCGCCTGAATCGCGTTGGTATTGCCTTGCAAGGTATATTGCACCAAACCAGCCTGATTGATGGTGATCGATGTTGCAGTCGCCGGAATAACCCCGGCGCCGGCAACAACGTTACCTGCCGCCGTCACGATCTGGCCAGTCGCACTCTTACTAAATTGCCCGTTTCGGGTGTAAGCCAAGGTTCCGTCTGCCAATTGGATCTGAAAGAAGCCATTGCCTTGAATTGCGACGTCGAGTTGATTTCCAGTCTGTACCAACCCGCCTTGAATATTGTTGCGCTCTGTTGATGTAACAGCAGCACCAGCACCAATTTGCAGGCCTGTTGGTAACAAATTTTGCGCATTTGATGCCGATCCTGCGGAGCGCAATGTGGTGTAGAGCAAATCCTGAAACATCGGCTGCACACGCTTAAAAGCGGTGGTCGATGAATTTGATAAGTTGTTTGTAATGACATCTAGGTTGAATTGCTGAGCATCCATACCCGTTTTTGCTATCCATAAGGAACGTAACATTTTTTTATTTTCTCGTGTTATGAATGTAAATTAGAACCGTGTGAGGGACAGCAAGCTGGTTGCTGTTCTTGCATTCTGGTCTGCAAATGTAATAGACCGGCTGTTCAAGTCAAACATCCGACTCTGATCAATCATTTGCACCATGGCTAAAGTAGGATTATTGTTGCTCATCTCAAAGGCGCCCTGCACAACACGCACAGCAGGATCTGCTGCAGCCTGTTGCCCCGGCAGATCAAAGAGGCCATCTGCACCCCTTACTAAATCATTATTATTGGGGTTGACTAACTTCAATTTCCCGGCCTGGTTTAAAAATTGGTTTCCGGGTAACTGCGTAAAGACGGCGCCATCTTCTGCAATTTGCACAATAGCTCCAATCGGAATGGTGATGGTTCCGCCAGCACCTACAACTGGTATGTCTTTACCAATCATTAACATGCCCTGCTCGTTCACCATAAACTTACCCGCTCGCGTGTAGGCTTCTTGTCCGTCTGGGCGACGCACTGTAAACATACCATCGCCTTTAATTGCGACATCTAAGGCATTGCCTGTGGTTTGTAACATCCCCTGGGTGAAATTGCTCCCTGGCGTTGTCTCTACTGAGAACACCCGAGTATCTGCACCGTTACCAGTAAATGGCACGCCATCGCCTTTCAGCGGTACCGCACGGTAAGCGCTGATTACCTCTCGAAAACCCGGTGTTAATGCATTCGCCAGATTATTCGAGGTCACCGCCAGCTGCTGTGTCGCAGCGGTGGCGCCCGTCATCGAGGTGTAAGCGTAACGATTAATCATTTACCTAGTCATTCACTTATCGTTAGCGGCCAATATTGATGGCTTCATCAATCAAGGTTGATGCCATTACTTTGGTTGCTTGTGAGACTGCGGAGTATTGGCGTTGCAACACCATTAATTTCACGAGCTCCCCTGTTAAATCAACGTTTGATTGCTCGAGGGCCTTTGCGCGAATTTGCCCCAAAGTTCCATCGCCAGGAAAGCTTAACAATGGATCGCCCGAGGCGGATGATGCTTCAAATGTGTTGTTACCGTTCGGAATCAAGCCTTCAATGTTATTAAAGTATGCAAGCAATACCTGCCCTTTAATTTTAGATTTACCATTATCGTACTGTGCGACTAGGTTTCCACTGGAGTCAATATTGTAAGAAACCAGTTGGGATGTCGCTGAACCATCTTGGTTATTAGCGTAAGTTTGAGCGGCTGAGGTATATCCCGTCATGTCAGTACTATCCAATGTAAATTGAACGATACCGCCATTATTCGTTTTACCAAATGTGCTTCCTTTACCGCCGCTGGCATCAATTTTGAATTGCGTTGCAAACTGTGGTTTTCCAAAGGAGTCGCGTGACAAAGAATCTAAATTTTTACCAGCAATAAAGGCAATGGTTCCCAACGAGGTCTGCTCAGGCGATGTAACACCACCAATAGTCACATTAGTGAGCCCTGACTGAGTAGCATTACTTGCTACTGCATTGCCATCTAAAGTCGCATAAACCTGATAACGGTCAACGCTAACTGTATATTGTGCAGCAATTGCTGCTACTGCAGGAGGTCCAGCAACAGCTGCAGCACCAGCAGTTGATTGCGTAATGGAAAGATTTGTACCGTCTTTTAACTTTAAATTGTAAGTAGAGCCTACTGTATTTGCAGTGCCACTCATCAACGTTAATGTAGTCTCAGAAACAGTCTGGGTTGTCGCATTAGTAGCGCCAACCTGAGCAACTGAGGTTGTGGCAATCGTATTAAACTGCTCCCCCGCTGGAGTTGCGCCTAGACTTTGAGTAGGACTAAAGTCAAATATAGAGTCTGCGGTAGTACCTGGAGTACGCGCCGTAATTGTTAAATTTGCCGGATTTACCTTTTTGTAAAACATCGTTAAGGTATGCGCCGCACCCTTGTCATCATATACAGTCTGCGATGTAGCTTGTGAATACGTTGCAGGAACTTGTGCGTTGAAGATATTTCCTGGATTGGGGTCAACGCGGTTGTCAATATTTAAATTGATATTGGAATTTTTTGTGGCCTGCTGAGCCATCGGAGTTGGGTCCAAAGTCAAAGTAGACTTTGCAGTTGAAAGCACTTTACCAGCTGAATCTGCTGGATAACCTACCAAGAACATCCCGTTTTGATTCACGATTCGATTTTGATTGTCCACCGCAAACTGTCCGTTGCGGGTGTACTGAAATTTGGTAGGATTCTCCGTAGGAACTGTTCCGTCCACGGTCTTGGCCAACTGAAACATCCCAGGACCAGTTATTGCCATATCCAGTGGATTTTGCGAACCTACTACCGTACCGTACGCAGCCGTTCTGCGAATGGACATGCGGTATGCACCCATACCCGCACGATCTTGAGATTGGGGATCTTGCGCTCTAAAGAATTGATCCGAGAAAACATACTCACCAGACTTATAACCAATTGTCTGTGCGTTTGAGATGTTATTGCTGGTTACATCAATTGCCTCAGCGGCTGACATTAAACCTGAAAGTCCGATTCCGTATCCCATTTTGTTTCCTTTTTCTAACTTTGTTTGTCTTATTTACTTTTGTTTGTTATCTACTTTTAAATTAGCTAATCCACTGCTGTACTTCAGACGCATTAATCGTTCTTCCATCTAATAGATTGAGGATTGCATCGCCATTAGTGCCCTTAGTAACAGAGGCGACTGCTGAAGCAACATAGGCTGTTGGATTTTCACTGGCATCTGCCGAATTTGTTCCGCTTAAGCTGAGGTAATACATTCCGGCCGGCGCTGTGCTGCCGTCGGCATTTTGTCCATTCCAAATGAAATTAGTCATGCCAGCATTCACATTACCCAAGTCAACGCTATTGACGGTGTTGCCGCTTGCGTCCTTAATGGTTGCCACAACCGATTTCAGTGGGTTTGCAGCATTCGCACCCAGCATTACTTGGTTTTCCCCATCAAATGCAATGCCGTTACCTGCAACCGCTGGGCTATGGCCAATCAATGCGGCCTGATTCATAAAATTTACGCTTTGCATTTGAGAGAGCATGGCATTCATCGAGGTGTTCATATTAGCCATGCTGCTCACCATATTGAGCTGCGACATTTGCGCAGTCATGGTGGATGCATCCATTGGGGCCATTGGGTCTTGATTCTTGATCTGTGCAATAAGTAACTTCAGAAAATTTTGTGTTTGCTCAGTCGCAGTCCCGCCAGCCGATGATGTGGGTGAAGCATCAACTGGTTTATTTGCTGTATTTGGATCGTAGGTCCGTATGCCGTCTAATGGATTGCTGATTGCCATGATTTCCTCTTATGCTCTATGCGCACACTTAGTAACTTACTTACCCATATCGAGGGTTTTTAACATCAACACCCGCGATACATTCATTGCTTCCACATTCATTTGATAGGAACGCGATGCCGAAATCATGTTCACCATTTCTTCGACTGGGTTGACATTGGGCATCTCGACATAACCTGCATTATTTGCTTTGGGATGCCCCGGGCGATACTCCATACGTAATGGCGCATCGCTCTCTAAGACCTTGCTAACCTCTACTCCAGCCCCCGGCAAGCCAGGCTGTGTAACTGCTTTAAATTCGACTTGCCGTGCTCGATAGGGTCGGCCATCGGGCCCTGACATACTCTCTGCGTTTGCAATATTGGATGCAGTGACGTTCAAGCGCATGGCTTGTGCAGTCATGCCAGTTGAACCAATATTAAATGTGGCTAGTAAGCTCATGAGGGTTGCCCTGTGACGGCTGACATACGTGACTTGATGGTGCCGCCTACCCGATTAATTGCAAACTCCGTTAATACCGAGTTTTTAGTAAATTCAGCGAGCTCGACATCGGCATCCACCGTATTGCCGTCCATCGACGGCTGGCTTGGAATGCGGTAGAGCAAACGGGGGTCGTCTTGAGATACTTTTCCAGGAATATGTGCCTTGTGGGTTGTCGCCATGCTAACTGAACTCGAAGTAGCCTTGCCCTCTAATTGGGCCTTGAGCACATCGGCAAACTGGATGTCCCTCGCCTTAAAGTCAGGGGTATCGGAGTTCGCCAAATTGTTCCCAAGCACTTGCTGACGATAGGTACGCAGTTTGAGCGTATTCTCAGCAAAGGCCAATGAGTCGTATTGCGGCACAGCGTTCATTTCATCTCCACCCGTTATGGGACTGCATATCCTGAGGAGAAAATCCTCAAATAGAACTATGCAAGTACTGTGCCAGTTTCGGATTATGATTTAAATTAGTGATCACTAACTTTTTTAGATGCCTGCCCCACTACTGGACTAGCATCTAAAGCAGGGTGGATTAATGCAAAAACCCCCATTTAGAGGGGGTTTTTAGTAAAAGCGGCAAATATTGCCGCTTTTATAAAACTATGCGCCTGGGTTTGGCATCTTTTTCCAAGCCCAGCCAGCTTACTTGCTAGTCGACTCCTTGACTATACGATCTCCCTTGGGCTGCAGGGGGCGCGCATTCATGGGATAGATCCGATCGAAGTTTTTAACTTGCTCTTCGCTGACGTAAATTGGGGTTTTCATGACGTAGCGCAAGACATTTTCGGTGCATGGAGGCGTTGAGAGCGATCCCATGTAGGTGAAATAACCCCTATCGGCTGGCAATAGTTGGTTTACGTCAATCGTTACTCCTGGGGTCTCTACCCTGCCTTTCACCAGCGGAACATGATTCCAGAGGGTTTGAATCAGGGCGTTTCCCTTCACCTCCTCATTACCCCACAGATATCTTCGAGTGGTGGCGGGGGGTTTTGTAGTCATCAATATACTCACTTCCAGCAGGTCGCCGTCATGGTGCTGATGCACTAAATGCGCCACCATATCGGTCCGCTCGCCATTAATGGCTTCTTCGCTCGGCTTATGAAAGTGAAACTCCACGAGCCGGTACTGACGCCCCTCGGCAATGACGTTACTGCCCTCACCGTAATTCACCATCACGGTATAGCCGTTATCCACGATCGACAGTGGGGATGGACGATAGAGAAACTCCAAAGGGGCCATCTCTGCTTTTACAGACCGATCGACATTGATGTTAATCGGGGATTGGCTTTTGCCTTTCATGCACGCGAGGTTTTCTTTACTGAGATTGCCCCAATTCTCGGGTCCGCCAGGGCCATCCATATAAGACCACTGAACCACCTCAGTAAGCACTATTTCAACTGGCTTAGCCGCTGCCTTCGCTTCCTTTGCTTCCTTTGGTTTAGCTTCTGCTTTAGCCTCAGGCTTTGCCTGTGCTGGGGGCTTACCGGCTGGAAGGTCGCTGGTCCGGATCACAATATCCCCAGAGCCTTTATTAATCTTATTTAGCAATGCTTTGCTCAGGTCATCATCGCTCGGAGCCGATGCAGCCGCCGCTTTGGGCTTTGCAGTGGCCGCCGCAGGCGCATCGTTCGCAAGGGCGCTGTTCACCATCATGCAGGACAGCACTAAGGCCAGTAAGGAGCGGGGTAATTGGATATGTATATTCATGGGATTAGTAACGGCTATTTTAGAAATGCTGTTTATATTGCTATATAAATCATGGCGTTATGGGGCTTGGGGGGCTTGGGGGGCTTGGGTCGGTGTTTAAGGGGTCGTCCGCTTGGGGGCAGTCTTCTTTGCCGGAGCTCCAGCAGGCAAATCTGCCGCGCCGGGATTTCCGATGCTAGGCAGAACATCAATCACTGGCTTTTTACTGCGCGTGAACATCCAATCGCACTTCATTAGTCCAGCGGCATCTTGATGATTCTCGAGCGGGGTGGACTGCTTTAAGGCCACTTCCAGCGCAGCATCGGTTGGGGGCGGAGTTAAATCATTGCTTGTAGCCCACCTTAAAAAACGCTGGTACGGGCCCAGTTTAGGTAATGCTCCAGGATCAGCATAAAAGTTTGCGCTACAGATTTGCAAACGCCGCTCAATTTCACTGGCGGGTAGGTAGAAGCCTTCGACCAATAAGGAAGCTACCCTTAAATTGCAACGAGCCCAAGCGGCCATTTCGATCTTGGAGCCGACAGTGCTTTTACCATCCGGCTTTTCCGACAATAGCGAATTCACTTCGCACTGCATCCGTTGACCACGAATCTGCAAGCGTTGACAAATCTCTTGGCCATTTTCAGCATATGGGTCGTTCTCTGCAGTTGGCGGAAAAGGAAACTTGGCCTCGCAATCTGCCGGGCCCACTGGCGCTTGCCCCAGGGAATTCTGCGTAATCCGTGCAGCCTCTTCCGCGGCCTGGGTTGGAGTGCTGACGCTCTCAGGACCTACAGAGATGGTGAGCGTTTGCTGGGTAAGGCCGACAGAACTGACCGCCGATAAGCACAAACCCAGCAACAGACTAAATACCAATTTATTTTGCATTGGGGATCTCCACGCCTTGGCGCATCAATTGCAGCGGATTTTCAAGCGAGCGCTCCAACACAATTTTTAAGTCCGGCAGGATCATAAATATAACCAAGAAGGCCAAGGGAATGCTCACCGCAAAACCGACCGAAAACAAATTCATTTGAGGACTGGTTCTACTCAAAAAAGCTTGCGTTAAATTAAACATCATATAGACCAATAGTACTGGCATGGACAATATTAATCCCAGACGGAAGGTAGCCGAAACCAAATCCAAGATTCCCTTAGATGACCACGCGTCGGGCCAAGTGCCAACTGGAATTGTTTTAAAACTAGACAAGATAATTTCTAACACGACCAGATGCAGATTCATCGAAAAGGCCAAGGCAATTGCCGTTAAGCCCAGAAATTGACCGACTAAACCCGAATCGAGGGCCGGATCTCGAAATGCAGTAGAAGCAAAACTAAATCCAGCTTGAAAGGAGAGCACCTCCGCTGCAATATCGACCACCATAAAACCAATGCGGATGATAAAACCCATAAATGCACCAATGCATAACTCAATCACCGAGGCAAAAAAAGTAATGCTACCGGGATTGGGGATCAACCCAGATGCAATGATAGGCATCATGTACGCTGCAAACGCTAGCGCCACCATCAATCGGAGTCGCAAGGGCAGGGCCCGAAATGCAAAGAGTGGCATAGTTAAGAAAAGACCGAGCATCCGCATGGAGGCAAACATGAAAATGGCCATGTACTGCTCAATTTGAAGACCGGTAATGGTCAACATAATTTAGTTTACCAAGCCCGGTATACGAGCAAAGAGCTCTCTCATGTAGTCGGTGAACAAAACCAAGGTCACGGGACCGACGAGAACAACAACCAGACCAAACACGATCAGTTTAGGTACAAATGCGACTGTCGACTCGTTCACGGAAGTTGCAGCTTGCAAAATACCAATCACCAAACCAACAATTAATAAGGCCATCAAAATAGGTCCGGCCAACACCGCCGCCATTCTTAAGGCCTGATAAACCAATTCGATGATGACCCCGGTTTCCATGGCGACTAATTAATGTAACTCTGAACCAGCGAGGTGGCGAGAAGCGCCCAACCGTCGGCCAATGCAAACACAATCAGCTTGAGGGGTAAGGAAAACATCATCGGCGAGACCATCACCATACCCAGCGAAGTTAAGATACTGGCAACCGCAAAGTCAATGACCAAAAAGGGAAGGTAGATCACAAACCCAATCAAGAACCCCGTTTTGATTTCTGAAATGGCAAAGGCAGGAATCAACACCGTAAATGGCACATCCTCGCGCGTATCAATGTTTTGACCGTACATTTTGGCAAACAGATTCAGGTCATCCCTACGGGTTTGCTTCAGCATAAATTCTTTTAAAGGCTTGGCGCCAACCTCTACTGCTTCAGGGAAAGCCATCTTACCGGCAGAGTAAGGCTGGTATGCATTCTTATAAATAGAATCAAACACGGGATTCATGATGAACAGGGTCAGGAAAAATGACAGCCCAATCAAGACAATATTAGGAGGCATTGTTGTCAAACCCAAGGCCTGACGCAACAAAGAAAACACAATCAAAATTCGCGTGAAGCTCGTCATCAAGACCAAGGCGGCCGGTAAGAAACTGAGTGAGGTCAGTGCAATGATGGTTTCAACCGGAACGGCATAACTCGTGCCACCAGCGCCTGACTTCGCAGTGACTAGCGGTAAGGTCTGGCTCCACACCGCTAATGGAAACAGCCCTAGGAGGGCTGTCAGACCAATCGAGTACCAAAATATTTTTTGCTTCATCCCAATTTTCGTTTCACAAACTGGCGCAGATTATTAGCAAAATCAACACTTGCTGCTTGTGGTTTTAAGTTAGCTACGTCTTCAGGATCAAGTTCAGTAATCAAGGTAATCTGACTGGGAGTATGGCCTACAACCAAAATGCGATTTAAGACGTTCAGGATAATGACGCGCTCCCGCGGCCCCAAAGCCTGCTGAGCCAAGATCATCACATGGGGATTACTGGTCCGGATGGCGGCATCGCGCTTGACCAAGAAAGCCACTACCCAAATCAGCGCGGCTGCCAGTGCAAGCCAGATGAATGAGAATAACAACATACCTCCAACCGTGGAGTCCATGTCAATTACCGATTAATTTTTCGTAGACGCTCTGCTGGAGTCACGATATCAGTCAAGCGAATGCCATAACGGTCATTCACGATCACAACCTCGCCCTGCGCAACCAAACATCCATTAACCACAACCTCGAGGGGCTCGCCAGCAAGAATATCCAATTCAATTACGGAACCATAAGTGAGGTTGAGTAAGTTGCGGATTTGCATTTTGGCACGGCCCAATTCCACCGTAACCTGAACGGGTACGTCCATGACGAGGTCGATTTCATTAAAATCGGGATTGGCTCTTGTACCATCCTCTAGATTATTAAAGGTGGCTTTTCGCAAGGAGCCGGAAACATCCGCACTCGTCATTGATTTTGCTAAATCGTTGTCATTTTCAGCCATGGTGATTCCTTATTCTGTACTTTTTTCGCGCTTCATTGGCCATCGGTCACCAAGCCATCCGCCGCTGTACTTATTGTATCGCTCGGACTAGGGCTTGCGGGAACCTGAACCTGACTTTGGGCCGCTTCAGGAAGCTGTTCATAAAGCTCGCCTTTTTCAGCACTGCGCATCATGCTAGGGCCAAGGCGCGCGCTTTCCAAGGGACTCTTCAGAAACTCCGTCGGATGCTGAATCGTACTAACCTTTACCGAATAACGGCCGTCTTTGGTGCCATATTGGCCCTTGATCACAGGTAAGCCATCCACATAGACCGTAACTGGGTCATTAATCTCAATGGGGATAATGTCTCCGACCGACAGGGAGGTAATTTCCCGGAGCAACATCTGTTTGCGGGCTAATACGGCTACCGCCGTAACCGGCGCCTCGTGAACCTGATCATTTAGCAAGTCAGTCCAGTGCTGATCGGGTTCGGTCGCAAAGCCCTGCATATTGTTGTACAAAATACTTTTGACTGGTTCCAGTACCCAAAACGGAATGCACAGGTCAATATCCCCCGGCCGGCCATTAATCTCAATCGTGAACTTGGAATGCAAAACCATCTCGCCTGGGGAGGTGATCTTGGCAAAACCGAAGTTGGTTTCTTGGCGCATGAAATCAAACTTAATTTCGTAAACCGATTTCCATGCCTTCTCGTACTCACTTAAAAAGGCATCGACTAAGCGACGAATAATCCGCAATTCGGTGGCGGTGTATTCCCGTAAATTGAGTCGTGGGGCTAAGCGCCCCTCGCCACCAAACATATTGTCAATGGCGATGTAGACAACGCCCGGATCCACAATCCAACAACCCACGCCCCGTAAAGGACGAATACCAACAATATTAATGTTGGTACGCTCCGGAAACTCATCTACGAATTTTTGATAACTCTTCACCACCGGAAGATGCATCTGCACCTCAATCGGTGCACGGATCATATTAAAGAGAGTCAGGCGAACGGCGCGACTAAAACGCTCGTGAATCAACTCCAATGTCGGCATGCGGCGCCGAGCAATAATCTTCGATTTATCAAACATCGCACGCTGATCTTCAGCGTCAATGTTCATCTCGACATTGATTTCCTCTGCCGCCATGTTTTCCTAGGTGGACTTTCTAAAGTGGTCGATTACTGCATCACAAACGAACTGAACAACACGGCTTGCACCGGCAAATCCATTTCAGTGACATTCCAGAACTCTGCAGCAGCACGGGCTGCCTCACCCGAAATTTTTTGGCCAGTGGATGTTTCTTTGGGCACTGCTCCTATACGCTCTAAATTTTGCATATCGGCCGTACCCGGCTGCTGTTGCAGGATATAAATTGCGGTTAATTGAGGGGCAATGATTGAGTTAATGACCAAAGCAATTTCTCGCGCCATCATCACTTTGCCTTCCACTGTAGCCAACTCCTGCATTTGCCGTGAAGACAGTACCGTAATAATTTTGTCGCGAATTACTGGCATGAAACTCTTAATCTTGCCTTCAGTAGCCGAGTCATTCGTTCTCAGAACAATTTTTGCCTGCAGATAGTGCTCACCGCCCCGCCCAGGCAGATTGACAATCATCTCTTCAAGTGGAATATAAATCGGAGGTGCATTTTGTTTGCGCTCCGTCAACTGCTTTTTGAGGATATTTTCGGGGCGCTTCGCCTCGGCTTCTTGAATCTTTCTCGCTTCTTCCGAGCTTTTCATGTACATGTAACCGCCCACAGCAGCGATCAGCAGAACCACCACACCAATGATAATGAAAAGCATTTTCTTGCTTTTGGGTTTTTCTGCTTCTTGGGTATTTTCTCCATTTGCTGGGGTGGCTGGACCAGCAGCCGGGGCTGCAGCATTTGGATCTAAAGTCGGTTCAATACGCTCTTCATCAGCCATCGCTGTATTCCTCTTTACTCAATAATATCAAGCATACAGGTGAACTGTATTGCTATTACCCCTATTATCACCCGATCGGACCGAACCGATAGCTAATGTTGTATTTGAGGGTTGAGAAGTTGGGGATGGGCTATTGTAAAAACCCTGCCGAGGATTACTAAAGGCTTGCTCGCGAGCCTGCTGAAATTGACTATCCTGCCGCAAATCGAGGGATAAATTAAGTCCCATTTGGGCAAATTCATTTTTTAAGTTCTGGCCGCCTTGATCCAGTCGGGACTTGGTGGCATCACTGGCGCCCTCCACGATCAGGTGAGCGCGCCCATACTGATCAATGCGCAGGTCAATTCGAATGGTTCCCTGCTCTGGCGGCGTTAACTCCAACAGAATGCGGCCGCCACCGGATTTGGCTGCGTTCATGACCTGCTCATGTAAGGGGCCAGTAGCCAAAGAAACTTCGGCGGCTTTCAATTCCATTTTTTGCTGATTACCGACAACTTGGGCGTCTATGCGGGCTAAATTAGCGGCATAGGTAGGGGTAAATTCACTTGCATCCAAGGAATCTTTAAATTCCCTATTTTGATTAAGGGCTAGGCTATGTACCTCGATCGCGCCCTTGGCATCCACTGCGCTCGCACTTAGTAATGGCATACCCTTTGCGGCCACAGCCTTATCGCTGACATTGCCGGGCGTCAAAATAGCGTCCGATGTTTTGGATTTGGCTAGTTTTTCACCCGCGCTGGTAAGGGCATTCACTACTTTGGGATCGGTTACCTTTTGAATGGTGGCGGTTTTCGCAGGGTCTACTACGCCAGCTTGCTCGAGGACCACGGTTGGTTTTTGTTGTCCAGCACCTTCCACCGCCAACAACTTAATGGAACCGAGGTCAGCGCCCTTATTCATGATTGCAGTTAACTGCGTCTGAATCTCTGGTGGAAGGGTAATGCCATTTTTCTGAGCCAAGCTCTGAATCGCGCTCGCAATTTGGGCTGGGGTTTGTGTTGTGGTTTGACCTAAGGACTGCTGTTGCAAAGCCGTCATTAGGGATGCTGCCTGACCCTGCATTGCGAGTTCAGCGCTTTGACCAGTTGCCTTCATGGCACGGGAAAGCGCTTGCGTAATCAAGGCCGATTGCTTGGCATCGAGTACTTGCTGGCCGCCCGTCTGGGCATTCAGGCTCGCCATCAGACTTTGAATGCGTGCCGCTGAATCAGTGCTCGCCGCGTTCACCTGCGGGCTGGCCGGATTGGGTGCTTGCAAGGCAGTATTTAAGAGGCCTTGTGCAGCCAGCTGTGCCATCAATAACTGGATTGCATCGGTAATTTTTGCAGGATCTTCCGCTTGGGAGCCCATCTTCGGCAAATTTTGCCGACTAAATGCCAATGGCATGGATGACTGAGGGCTAGCCCTATCCGATCCTGCCCGCGCATCAAGGCGCGTCATGCTGGACCGATCCAAGGCTGTTGAAAAGGCTTCAAATCCGGGGGGCATAGCAGAGCCGCCGGGCATAGAGCCTGGCTTGCTAGTGGCGCTATTCGCGTCACTGGCTGCTGCTTGCATTCGAATTTGACCTACTGTTGGCATAGCCTCTCCAAAAGGAACACTACTTACTATGCATCTTTCGTGCCAGAATTGGCACTTGCCCTCGCGGCGTAATTGTCTTCAAACAGGTTCAATTCCGCCTTCGCCTTCTTTTTCCTGGCTTCCAGCTTCATTTTGTCGACCAATTTAGTTAATCCGCGGGTGCGCATTCTGGCCTGGGTAGCGGTTTTAAGGGTATCTTCTGAGGCCCTGGATAGGCCTTGGATTTGCCCATCCATCTCGATGGAGCTCTGGATTAACTTTTCACGAAAGGCGTTCGCATCTTGAATGAAGGCAATTGAAACACTTTGATTGCTGCCCGCCATCATTTGCACTTCATAGTCTTTTGCATACTCAAGTACTTGATTTTTAAAGGCTTTAGTTTGGTTTACCTGTCCGGCAGCCCTTTTGGCACGGGCCATGGCTTGATCCTCACGGATCTTAGCTAGGCGCAGGAGCATTTCAATGGCGGACATGGCGCATTACACCACTGGTGGAGCGATTTCGAACAGGCGCTGTTCCGTTTGATCAATTGGAATGGCTTGTTCGGCATCTTGTTGTAAAAACGCCTGAATGTGGGGCCAGGCTTGCAGTGCAGCATCTAAATCGGGATCGGTTCCCGCGATATACGCACCCATCGAGACCAAATCACGCCCGCGCATATAGCGACTATAGAGCTGCTTTAAGCGCCTTGCAGACAAGAGATGCTCTTTTGAGACCACTTTGGGCATCACCCGAGAAATTGACTTTTCGACATCAATGGCGGGGTAGTGACCGCTGTCGGCCAATTCACGGGACAAGAAAAAATGCCCATCCAAAATACCCCGGGCGGTATCCGCCACCGGGTCATTGGTGTCATCACCTTCGAGCAAGATGGTATAAAAAGCCGTAATCGACCCATTTGGGTTTGCGCCATTACCAACCCGCTCAACTAGTTCCGGCATCCGCGCAAATACGCTGGGTGGATAGCCTCTTGCCACGGGGGCCTCGCCTAAGCTCAGACCAATCTCACGCAAGGCCATGGCGTAGCGCGTTAAGGAATCCACAATTAACACGACGTGCTTGCCTTGGTCTCTAAACCAAATGGCGACATCGGTGGCATACAAAGCCCCTTTTGAACGCGCCAAGGGCGAAGCATCTGCGGGGGCAGCAACCACTACCGCGCGCTGAAAGGATTCTGGGCCTAGAGTATCTTCACAAAACTCGCGTACCTCGCGACCGCGCTCGCCAACCAAACCAATCACGATGACATCTGCCACGCAATTGCGCGCCAGCATACCGAGCAGAACACTTTTACCGACGCCCGAGCCCGCAAAAATACCCACCCGCTGTCCACGACCAACTGTCAGCAAGCCATTAATCGCTTGGATGCCAACATCCAAAGGCTCATGAATGGGGATTCGATCCAGCGGGTTTAAGCTTCTCTGAATGAAGGGCGAGAATTGTTTTTCTCCATAGCCTTTGCCGTCAATTGGCCGACCCAAACCATCGACAACCCGTCCCAAAAGGCTCTCACCAATGGGCAGTGGCTCTCCAATGCTATTGGAGGTATAGCCCGAACCCGAATTGAATGGCGTATTTGCTGGATAGACGAGCGCGCCCGGAGAGATTCCTTCCATTGCGTCAATCGGCATCAAATAGGTAATGGCGCCATTAAAACCAATGCATTCTGCATCGTAGGTCTTACCGCCCAGCTCGGACAAAATGGTTGCGCCAGTGCCAATGCTCATGGGCAAGCCCTCTACCTCCAGCACAATGCCCGAAACGCGTTTGAGTTTGCCTTCCCGAATGGAGCGCGGGGTTTGCGCCAAGTGCTGCCGGCGCACTTCCAGTTGATCCGCCAATTGAGCGGGCAACAAATGGCTCACTCTTTTTCTGCCGGAGGAGGGTCCACGGCATCCGCGGCGGGCTCTGGATCCAATAGAGGAGACTCACTGGGAGCACTGCCAAGCAACTGCGTCTCGCTCTGTGGCAATGCATCGGGCGCGCTACCTGAATTTCCGTCCAAGCCCAAAGCATGACGGACGAGAGCAAGCCGAGCTTCCAGACCAACATCAATGCGCGCGCCGCTGACTTCAACGTAAGCGTGCCCTGGACGCACATCCGCATCGACCAAAATAGTGCAGTTAAATGGCAATCCCGGATCGTCCACAATCTTTTTCCAGGACTCTACTTCTTCCGCTCGTAAACGCAGGTATAAATTTTCACCCGGGCGAGGTAGGCGCATCAGCGCCTCTTGAACTGCGGCAACAAAGGGGGCACGCTCCATCGATGCGTTTGCCGTGAGGCGTGAAGCGATGTCAAAACTCAATTCGGTTAAAGGCTCCGCAATGGCTTCAGGCATGCCAGTTAGCGCCTCGAGCAAACGGCCTAAAGCATCTTGCAAGCGCTTGGTTTCTTCATCGGCCTCGACATAGCCTTGCTTGTAGCCTTCGCGGTAGCCCGCTTCCTTGCCCTCTTTGTAGCCAGCATCCCTGCCTTCTACAAAGCCTTGATTTGAACCAAGCTCATACGCTTCTTTATAGGCGCCATCCCGAATCGCTTCCACTTCTTCCACCGTGGGGTAATAAATAGGCGCCACCTTGGGTGGCTTGGGAGGCTTCGGAGGATCAAAAGAGGGCGGCTCCCACCTCGTCAGCAAGGAGTCCTCATCAGAGGAAGGCATCGGCTGACTTGCCCCTTTCCATGATCATTCGGCCTTCATCAGACAAGGCACGTGCAATACGAATAACTTCTTTTTGCATCTCTTCGACTTCTTGCACCTTGACGGGTGGCCTGGTTTCCAGATCTTCGCGCACGCCATCGGCAGCACGCTTTGCCATATTCTTGAAGAGTTTTTCGCGTAGCTTTGGACTTGCACCTTTCAAGGCGACGATTAAGGTGTCTTGTGGAACTTCTAACAACAGGGTTTGCAGTGAGCGATCTTCGATGTCGTTGAAATCCTCGAAGACAAACATCTTCTCTTGAATCGCATCGGCCAATTCCACATTGAAATTGCGAATCGTATTGAGGGCTTCTTTGTCCAGACCGCCTGAAAGCATATTGAGAATTTCTGCGGTCGGCACAACGCCGCCCACGGTGCTTCTGCGGAAATCCGCATCAGGTCCTGCAGAGCGTGACATCACTTCGTTCAACTCCTTCAAGGCTGCTGGCTGAACCTTCTCCAGTAAAGCAATACGGAGAATCAATTCATTACGCAAATCATCACCAAATAGTTTCAGTACCGATGCCGCCTGAGAGGGGTCTAAGAACACCATCACCGTAGCAATAATTTGCGGATGCTCATTTTTGATCATCTCATACAGAACATCCGATTCCATCCGCTTCAGCGTCTCAATACCAGACATGTCCAGCGTGGATTCAAGGCGACCCAGCAAGTCAGATGCACCCTCTGCACCCATGGCTTTGGTCAGCATGTTTTGCATGAAGGAGTCGGTATCAAACGCCACTTGCGAGTTGTTTTCAGTCACGTCTTTAAATTGACGGAGTACTTGCAAAACCAAATCTCGACTTAGGGAACGCACTACTGCCATTTTTCCGGAAAGGCGCTGCACCTCAAATGGGGTCATTTGCCGCAACACATTGGCAGCCGATTCAGCGCCAACGGCCAACAAGACCACGGCGGCACGCGAAGCGCCATCGAGTTCATCAAAAGTCAGATTACCAGATTGAGTTGCTCCCTTGACACCCTCTTTGAGGGCTTCCGCAATGGAAAGTTGTTTGGGGGCAGCTACTTCATCCGGCATCGTGTTTACTCTTTATCTCAAGCAGCAGCAGCAGCTGCAGCGGCATTCGCCGTGTTTGTCTTATTGGCATCGTCAGCCAGCCACTCTTTAAAAATAGAGGAAACCACTTTGGGGTTCCCTTCCACGAATTCTTGTGCGTACTTGAGTAACTCGTCGTACTCTTGTTTTTTCTCTTCGTCCGCACGCTTTTTCTCTTCTTCCAACTTAGCACGCTCCTCCTCAAGGTGAGCACGCTCTTCTTCTTCAGCAATGCGCTGACGCTCTTTGAGCAGCTCCATTTCCATACGGCGTTTCTCACGCGCCTTCGGATCCATCTGCGCCATTTCCAACTTGATTTTCTCATCGAACTCTTCATCGATGCGCTGCTCTTCCAAGGCTTCATCGATTTTCTTGGGAAAGAGCAAGGGTTTGACCACACCGAAGAAAATAATGGCCAAGGAGCCCAAAATAATGGCGAACTTGAAGAACTCTTTACTGAGCTCAATGACGCCAGGTTGCTTATAAAATGGAGGCTCTACATCAGCCTCGATCTTAAATGGAATGTTGGCAACGCTAACGCTATCGCCGCGGCGCTCATTAAATCCAACGGCATCGCGAGCCAAATTATTAATCTGCTCTATCTCTTTGGCGCTGTACGCAACTGCCTTGAGGGGCTTGCCCTCCTTGTCCAACCCTGGAGGTTGCTTAAAGTTCACCACCACTCCAGCAGAAATCCTTTTAACCTGACCCTTTTGGGACTTCACACTCTGAATGGCACGATCCAGTTCATAGTTGATCGTGGCATCTCTCTTGAGATTGGTGGCCGTTCCGCCCGAACTGCTTGGGGGCGCATTGAGGTTTTGTGGTCCGGTATTGGCAGCGGCTCCGCCTGGGGCATTAATGGGAGCCTGCGCACCGCCGGGTGGCTGGTTAGTCAGAGCGCCGGGCACGCCCGCTGCAGCGGATCCAGGTGCCGCCGCTTCGTTGGTTTGCTGGCTGCGAATGGAGGATTGATTGGGTGGCGAGTTTCGCCCAAAGGTTTCTTCGGTGCGCTGCACTTCACCAAAATCCATGTCCACCGTAACCTGCGCGCGGACATTCTCTTTGCCGGTAATGGGCTCCAGGATCGCTTGAACCCGCTTAGATAAAGCCCCTTCTAACTCCGCCACGTACTTGAGCTGGGTACTATCGAGGCCGATTAGGCGCTGTGCGTTGGGCGCCAACAAGCTGCCCTCGGCATCCACAATCGTCACATTCGCGGGACCTAAGTTGGGCACCGAAGAGCCGACTAAATTGGTAATCGCAGCCACTTGTTGTGAATCGAGGAAACGACCCGGATGCATCGTAATGACTACCGAAGCCGTGGGCTTTTCTTGCTCGCGCATAAACGCAGTTTGCTTCGGAATGGCCAGCATCACTCTGGCTGATTTCACTTGGGCTAATGAACTAATGCTGCGGGCCAATTCCCCTTCAAGGCCGCGCTGGTAATTCACTTGCTCAACAAATTGGCTGGTGCCTAATTTTTGGTTTTCCAGCAATTCAAAACCGACATTACCCGCCTTAGGAAGTCCTTGTCCAGCAAGGCGCAAACGGGTTTCGTAGACCGAAGACTCGGGGACCAAAATGGCGGCGCCCCCTTCAGTGAATTTGTACGGCACATTCATCTGTTGCAAAGCCGCTACGATTGCAGCCCCATCGCGCTCATTGATGCTTGAAAAAAGAACCCGGTAATCGCTTTTGCTACGACCGGAGACGGAGACAAAAATCAGTACCGATATCAACAAAAAAAGTGCCGCGGCAACAATTAAACGTTGCTGCAAATTTAGAGCGCCAAAGCGCATTTGCAGTTCACCTAATTTTGAGGGGAGTTTAGCCCTGCCTGCGGCTGAGGCAGTTGCTGGATTGGCCAAGGATGCGGCTTTAGAGCCAATATTAACTACTGCTGCATCCTTTGCGCCTTCCTGTATTCCGGACAGTGCTTCTTCGCTCAATGGGTCGATTCCGTCAAATCAGGCAATGTGATTTAAATACTATAGCACTAAATATAGAACATTTTTGCCATTTTTCCCTAAATATTGATATTCTATGCTCTGAATGAGGCAAAAATTGCCGCCTTGCGTGTCCCCAAGCGCAAGCCATGAAGTACGTATTTAAAGGCGCCGATACACATTGACCAAGCCCGCTTCGACTTCAAACATGGAGAATGATCCCGCTCTGGCTGCCAAGCACCTGGAGGAGGCATTTGCCATTTTTTATGCCGAATCGCAAAAACTGGAAGCGCAGCAGGCAGACCTCCAAGAGAAAATTAATCAGCTGAGCTCGGAGCTCCAAAAGTCCAATCAACGGCTCGGCATCTTATTAAATGCGATTCCAGCCGGGGTAATCCTGCTCGAAAACAACATTGTCTTACTGCATAACCCAGCCGTATTGCATTTTTTACCAAGCCTTGGCAAAGGCAATCAATTTGCCTTGCCCAGCGAATGGCAGGCCTCCATCGCCCCCGGCGAATACGTGATTGGCAGCCCAGAAGACCGTAACGCTCCGCAAAAAATGGTGCAAGTCATTCGAATTGATGAAGGCATCCGCAGTTTTATTCAGATTCAAGACATTACGGCCAATATTGCGCTTCATCAAGAATCCCAGCGCGAAAATCGCCTTGCGGCGATGGGCAAGATGGCCGCAGGGATTGCCCATCAATTCCGTACGCCGCTGGCTACCGCCCTGCTCTACTCGTCGCACCTTTGCGACGATGAAGTGGAGCCGGAGATGGCCAAAGAATTTGCCTTACGTCTACGCAAGCAATTACTCGATTTAGAAAAACTCTCGCTAGACATGTTGCATTTTATTGCGAATCGTCCCAATAAAACCGTGCTCACTTCTGCGCGGCAATTGATTGAGGAAGCGCAAGCCAGCATTCAAGCGCTTTTTGAAACCAAGGGGGTCACTCTCTCGGTTCAGTGCGCCATTGCCGATACGGTCATGTTGTTGGTGGAACCTAAATCCATTCCCAATGCCTTGGTGGCGATTCTTGAAAATGCACTGGCGGTTTCGAAGGCGGGCGATACCGTCTTACTTACCGCAACGACGGAATCCAAAAAACTCATCATCGCAATTACAGACCAAGGCCCCGGTATTGCAAGCACGATTATTGATTCTGTATTTGAGCCATTCTCTACCACGAGCGCCAATGGCACGGGCCTCGGCTTATCAATTGCTAAAAACACCTTAGATGCGCACCGCGGAACCATTGGCGTTCAGAGCACCCATGAGGGTGCTGTGTTCAAAATCACCCTGCCCATTACTCAATCTTAAAACCCAATCTTAAATACGCACAAGCGGCTTACTGATATGAATGAATCCATCGATGCACGTTTTCCTGTGATTTTGGTTGAGGACGATGAAGACCTGAGGGAAGCCATTGCCGTCACGCTGCGCATGAAGCACATTGACTTTGTTACGCATCAGCGGGCAGAGACGGTGGTGCCTCTCTTGCGCCCTGGACTCAATACAGTATTGGTCACGGACTTCAAACTACCCGGCATGACTGGTCTGGATTTATTAAAGATTGCCCAAAAACAATGCCCCGATATGCCGGTTGTCATCATGACGGCGTTTGCCGATACCAAGCTGGCAGTAGAGGCGCTTAAAGCAGGCGCAAGGGACTTTCTCATCAAACCGTTTGTTCCGCAGCAGTTAATCGAAATTATTTCCCGCTATCACCCGCCTGAAGTGCCGCTAACGAACTCGAGCGATGCAACTGCGTCAATCGAAACTGCTCCTAAAGCCAAGGAAGTGGTTTCGCAAATTCGCTCTACCGAGCACAGTGTGATTGCAGTCGATCCCCAGAGTATTGCTACCTTTACGCGCTGTGAACGGGTGGCCGCGACCGACACCAGCGTTTTAGTCACTGGTGAATCGGGTGCTGGCAAAGAAGTGATCGCACACCACATTCATAAAACGTCCAAGCGCGCGAAAGGGCCGTATGTGGCGATTAATTGCGCAGCCATTCCCGAGACCTTGCTCGAGTCGATTTTGTTTGGTCATGAAAAAGGCTCCTTTACTGGCGCAACCAAATCCCAAGCCGGCAAGTTTGAGCAAGCCCACAAAGGCACCCTCTTTCTAGATGAAATCGGCGAAATGCCTGCGCCACTGCAAGCCAAACTCTTGCGGGTCTTGCAAGACAAAATGATTGAGCGCATTGGCTCAACCGATTCGATTCAGGCGGATGTGCGCATCATTGCGGCAACCAACTTAAACCTACAAGAGCAAGTCAAAGCAGGCAAATTCCGCGAGGATTTGTACTTTCGCTTAAACGTCTTCCCCATTCATGTTTTGGAATTACGCAATCGCCCACTCGACATTCTTCCCTTGGCCGAGTTCTTTTTGAAGCGCTACAGCATGAACATCGGTCGCGACTCGCTGACACTCAGTACTGCTGCCAAAGCCCTGCTTCAACAGTACCCTTGGCCAGGCAATGTGCGGGAACTGGAGAACATCATCCAGCGTGCCGTCTTATTGGCCGATGGGGATCAAATCTATGCAGAAGATTTGGAACTCGACGATTCCCAGCTGACTCACTCTGGTCTCGCAGACCAGCACCCAAAAGAAGCAAAAAAGCCTGATTTGAGCGGCGAAACGCCCGAAAATGGCATAGAAATTGCATTAGATAAAGGTGAATTAAGTCGAAATATTGAGTCGGTTGAGCGTGATCACATCCTCAAGGTTTTGGCCGAAGTAAATGGAAATAGAACAAAAGCTGTAGAAATATTAGGAATATCTGCTAGAGCATTGCGCTACAAGCTGAAGTCTTATAAAGAAGCTGGCTTCCTTATTGATTGATTTTGTTAGATAATTGGATACATGAACACACCGAACGTAGATTCCATGGTTACCCGGATGCAGGCTTTAGCTGCTGCAGCCAGCGGCAAACCTGTAACTACCGACAACCAAGATCCGAATCGGGTTGATTTTTCGGCTGTGCTCAAAAATGCGATTGAGAACGTCAATACCGCTCAAAACAGTGCGCAAGCCAAGGCCCAGTCCTTTACCCTTGGGGCTTCCGACACCTCCCTGGAAGACGTCATTGTTTCCTTACAAAAAGCCAATTTATCCCTCCAAGGCATGATTGCCGTGCGCAATCGCTTAGTGGACGCCTACAAAGAGGTGACCAATCTCCAGGTGTAATTGCCTGAACGATTAGCAATTCCTTGTTTAGTCAAAGCCCAGTTATTCTGGGCTTTTTTATTGCTAAAACTGCTTATCTGGAATCAATTGGAATGTTATTTGGATTTGGCACTGTTTTGCCATCCAGGTCGTAAGCCCACGCCAGCACTTCTGCCACGGCGGCATACAGTTTAGGTGGCACTAATTCATTGAGTTTGAGTTGCATTAAGAACTCCACTAGCTCCGGCTCGGTTCGTGTGGGTATGCCCATTTCCTTGGCTTTGGCCAAGATCGCATCGGCTACAAAGCCTTCACCTTGTCCAGTAATGCGCGGCGCGGCACTATTGATTTCATAAGCCAGTGCAACGGCTTTGCGGGTTTTTTTATCCAGCGCCAAAAGTGCCTCCGCCTTTAAGGCTAACCTTGGCATCCGGATCAACCTGCGTTCGCATTTGCTCCAGCAAACCTGCAAATGAACTTGCCAATGTGCTTTGCGCTTCGGGTGCGCCTTCAACGGCAACATGGACACTATCGCCAAACTGAGTGCCAACTATTTTGAACGGGCCTAAATTTGGCAGGGTGACCTCCATCGTAATGCGGCTGCCTTTTTGTAATTGCCCTGGCTGCTCTGGATCGGCTTCCCAAGCATCTTCGCGATACAAACGCCCTTGCACATTGGGTAGTAACTGCCCTTGCCACAAAATATCACCGCGCAGTAATAACTTTACGGAATCACGTATTGCGGCAGAGTCGGTAGCAATCTGCCCAAGCAACTTAGTACTCTCAGACTCCACACTACCGGTAGTAGCTAAAGGCTTGCCATCATCCTCACTTGCCGGAAAGAGCAGCCGCCGCAATTGATCGGCCGCAAATATTCCGGAGTTCTGTAAGTTTTGATACAACACCGTCATTGCCAATTTGGGGTTTGCTGTATTGACGAGGGGATTTGCAGCAGTAGTAGTACCCGGCCAATTCACCAGGGCGTTTTGCGCTAGTGCCCCCTTGGGATCGGTCACGACCGACTTGCCCAGTTCAGGTACCTCTGCTGCCAAGATATCGGAGAGCAGTTGCCCTAAGGCTGCGCCGCCCAAGGTATCCATGCGCGCCAGACTTTGCGACAGCAAGCTGACCGTGCGGGCTTGGCTGGGATTACCAGCAGCCTCGGCCAAGTCACCCGTCATCGATGAAAGCTGCAACATTACCGCCTGATCAACGCTGGGCTCGGAAGCAATGCTAGATCCAACTCTACTGGCTGCGTTTTGCAGTACGTCTTGCAAGCGCGCGCCAGCAGGGGTGTTGACTACCGGCAATGGCATCCTTAAGGCTACTCGGGGATCAATTGCGCCGAGGCTTTCTACGACGGCAGGAGCAGCGGGAGGGGTAATGAGATCATTCCGCTGGTGATCGACCATCGGACTAATGGGTGAATTCGAGGGAATTGGTATGGCCATACTCAATCCTCTTTAAGTAAAGGGTCCTATTACTTTAATGCCTTACTAGCAAAAAACCAAACACCGACAAAAGAGGGGTTATTTAATAATTGACAGCGCGCGATCCGGTTTCACCAGATCCCTGAACAAGGCGCAAGGCAGGAATCGACTCTTTAGGCGCCAAGGCTAACCAAGCCTCATACAGGGGTGCCAAAACATCTAAAACCTCTTGTACTTTGGCGGGCGACTTAGTCAGGCGAGCATTCAGAATCTCACGCAAAGACCACTGATAAATAGCACCTAAACTTTGAGCGACATCACCACCAGTTTTGTAATCGAGGCAAGCTAGTAGCCCTTGCTGAATTAAATCGTGCGCCTTAGTAAATGGCTCAATTCCATAATCACCAGACTCAAGTGCTTTTTTTGCCAACTTCAGGTGATCGAATGTGCGCTCATAGACCAGCACAATTAACTGACCTGGATCCGATCCATTCACACCAGTCAAGGTATCGGTTGCGGCATATGCGCGTGCAGATTTAGAAACCATATGGATATCGATCACTTTCTAAAATATTAATTATTACTCTGACTGTTGGTCAGGGCATCTAAAGCGCTAGTCAATGCGGTACTGGTATTGTTTAATTGAAAGAGCAAGGCATTCAGTGCAGAGTATTGCGAAATCAAATTATTCTGAACCGAATTGAGGCGTGTCTGTAAGTCATCTTGACGCTTGGTCAAATTTCGAACTGAATTATTTTCAGACTGAATTTGTAAATCCAGTACCCCGCCCGTTTTTACTTGGGAAGTTAAAAAAGTATTGAGATTATTACTGCTATCGATATACCCAGCAGCCACACCCAATGCTAAAACGTCTTGTAGTCCATTTGCACTTGCTGTGGCAAAGCTTGTTGAATTAAATTTTGCGGTGCCGTCTAACTGCAAATCAATTCCGAGCGTACTAAGGCTCATGGTCTTTAATGTTCCGCCTTCGGTATAGCTAATCCCTTTAGCAAAAGAGGCTTTAATCTGATTAATAAACGATAAAGCGGTCGGGGAGTTCGCAAATGTCCCTGGCTTTGAGGAGTTACTTGAATTTGCAGTCATTTCTTTATAACTGCTCATTAAATCGTTATAGGCTTTAATTAAAGTATTAATTGCAGCACTTGAAACATCTGCGCCCTTAGTAATCGAAATCGTCTGGGCAGCATCCGAAGCCTTCACTAGATTCAAAGTAACGCCATTTAGAACATCGCTGACGGAATTAGTGCTTCTAGTGAAGGCAATGCCATCAATACTAAAACTCGCATCTTGCGCGGCAATAGTAGAAACTGTTCCAGGGGATGTGAGGCCCGTATACGTTACAGCGTTATCAATTCCAGTCTTTGTACCCTGAATCATCAATGAATATTGATTCGCAGTTGTTTGAACCACACTTGCACTGACATCCTCACCTAATGCATTGATCCAATTCTTCAGATCAGTGACCGTTGGATTTGCTCCAATGACCGCTGTTCCGGCCGGCGTACCCTTAGTGTTGTAGGTTGTAGATCCAATGGTGATAGCAAAACCAGCGTCCGTATCCACACCAGCCGTTGCTGTTGCTGAGGCATATCCCCCAACAGTTGATTTCGTAGCAAGCGCCACCGCATCCACACTAATAGAATAATTACCCTTAATCGCACCATTCGAGGCAAGCACCCCAACCACTGCAGCATTCGTGCTACTTGCTGATACGCTGTTAAATGTAGTGGGGTCCTGAAAGGCCCGAAGTGCTTCTTGGAATGTACTAACCTTGCCCTTAATAACGCCTAAATCACTAATGACGGTATTTTGCTGGGTAATTTTTGCTTTTAGAGCATCTAAAGGACGGTTTTCAACCGTCATTAGTTGCTCAACAATGCCAGCAACGTCGATATTGGAGGTGGAAGTTGCGCTACTGACTGCCATTTTATTTCCCTAAGCCCACTTTATTTATTGAATTAGTACTAGGGATATGCAAAATATGTGCCAATTTGTTGATTGGCACATATCTGCAGAACTAGGCTCGCTGGTGCACTAAAGCAGCATTGAGTTGCTCAAAACTTTTGGCAATGCGAATCAACTCCTCTGTAGGCAGCTGACGCACCACTTCACCAGTTTCTGGGTTGGTTACCCGAACCACATGGTATCCCGTTGTGCTATCCACAGAAAAATCCAAATTACGGCCCATTGAACTTACAAAACTCTGAATTTGTTCGGCGGCTTTAGCTACCACTTCGCGCGTAGGGGCCGAAGATTCGGCTACGTTTGACGGCTTAATCTCTGTACTAGCAGCAACGGCCACTACTTCGGCATCGGAACGAACTTGCTTAGTAGGGGCGCGGTCAGGCACAGAAGTAGCCGTTGGCATTACTCCCGTACCTGAAGCGGCAGGGGAATTATTTAATGCGGCGACTTGACTCATCTGTCTCTCCTTCTGAAATTACAAAATGCAAAGACTGAATTTCTCCAGGCTTTGCATTAATCCTATACTAATTACTTCAATAATGACAGAACAACGTTTGGCATCTGGTTTGCTTGTGCCAACATCGCTGTTGCTGCTTGTTGCATGATCTGACCCTTAGTCAACTTTGCTGTTTCTGCGGCAAAGTCTGTATCAAGGATTGCCGATTTAGAAGCCTTTAGGTTCGTACTTTGAGACTCAAGATTGGTCATGATGTAGCTGACTCTATTTGTCAAAGCTCCGATATAAGATCTTTTGTCAGAAATATAATTATTTGCGGTATCAACATACCCACCAAGAGTATTAAAGGCGGTAGCCCACTGAGCGCTTGTATAAGTTGCGGCCCCTGCAGCCATCGCAGTAATCTGGGTACCTAAGTTTTGCATCGAAGAATCAACTCCAGAGACATTTGTTAATACGTTCATAGTTGTGTACGTAATCAAATTTTCAGCCTGAACATCAGCTCCTGCCTGGAAAGTAATTGCAGCAGTTCCAGCAGTTACTTTAAGGGTGTCAGCTGCTAAATCGGCACCAAGGGTATCCTTAGCAATTAGTGTCGCCGTATTATTAGTTGCAAGAAAAGAAATGCCAAGGTTAGAAAATGAGATTACTTGACTTGAATTGGCGGCCGTATCAGCAAGCGTAACGGAGCCGACTGAAGTACCGTTGGTCAATGTCAAGGTGTCTGATGCTGCGTCATATGTAGCAGTGTAGGTGCCGCCCTTGACAGCGCCTGCCACGTCCATTTGGGATATGGTCATACCACCAAAAGTTGTAGCATTTTTAATAGTGCCCGAAGTATCTATTGTGTTGCTGTTTGAGATTAAGCTATTGCCGTTAAATTTTGAGCGTATTGCAGTATTGTTTATTTCAGTGTTTAGCTGCACTAATTCATCAACAAGATTTGTTCTCTGGGCAGTAGATTGCGACCCATCATAGCCCTGAGTAGCTAACTGTTTGATACGCAAAAGCATATCCTGAATTGTAGTTAACGATGTCTCAGCAACTTGCATTAAATTTACTGCATCATTCAAATTTCTACGGGATTGATCAACGCCATTGATTTGGGCTTGCATGTTTTGGCTAATAGCCAACCCTGCAGCATCGTCTTTAGCGCTGTTGATGCGCAAACCCGAAGACAAGCGTTGTACTGATTGCGCGAGGTTATTTTGGGCATTACTTAAATTATTCTGGGCATACAGAGAAGCCAAGTTGGTGTTGATTACTGTACTCATGTAAATCTCCTTAGTTGAACTGTTAAGGGAGCATCCAACTTTGTTTCGTTCCCCTGTAAATCACTTAACGGCTTGATCCGGGGAACTGTTTAGACTAATTCAGCATTGTTCTGCTGTAATTTACCATTTTTTTCTTAAGTAATTGATTTAATTGAAAATAAAATAGGTTTGTTGCTATGGAGACCATTGAATTACTATCTCTAAAAATGGCATATTTAACCTGGAATGAGGCTTATTTGATCCTTTGACCCGATCCCCTAATTCGTAGATTAGGGTCCCGTCCTACCGCCATCTAGGCCAATTGAACGAATTAGGGCTATTCGGCAGCCTATTTACTATTGGATGTTTATGACGCTGTAAATGGTCACATTAAACACGATTGTCGCTTCCTTGCATGCTCAGCAAGGACTTGCTGGGACCCAAAAGGCGCCTTCCGAGACTTAAACCTTAGGCTAGCCTGTAACTTTGAATGGCTACTTATTCGAATTCATATTTGTAAGTCCATCCAGGGCGCTTCTCAGGCTAGTGCTAGTTGAATTAAGCTGGAAAAGCAGCTTATTTAAATTGGAGTATTGAGCAATATAGCCAGCTTGGATCTTTTCTAACCGATCCTCAATTAGATCCTTTTCCTTATTAAGGCTAGCCACGGATTGAGTGCTTTCACTTGTTTGGTACGCAAGGGAACTAATTGAGCTTAAATGGCCTGCTAACATGCTAGACAAATTGTCTACGCTACTTTGATAGCCGACTTTCAAGCCACTTAATAGCTTTTCACGCAATCCCGATGACTGTGCAGTTAGCAGACTAGCCCGATTAAAAGCCAATGTGCCATCCAATTGGTATTCCAAACCTAGAGATGCCAGACTAAGTCGATAAGGCTGACCAGATGAATCTGTTTTGCCGATGTCATACCTTGCGCCATCTACGACTTTTCGCTTAATGTCAGAAATAAAAGATAGGCTCGTTGGGCTATTAGCAAAAGCTCCAGGCTTTAGTGAATTTGATGAATTAGCAGTCATCGCATTGGCGGACTTGATCAAATCGTTGTAGGCAGTCATCAAGCCTTTGATTATCTCCTCTGATTTATCTTCTCCAAGCTCAACCAGAATATTGGCTTCGCCTTCTTCCATTAAGGAAAAAGTAATACCAGTAATCGCATCGCTAATCGTATTGCTCGTTTTTGTATAAGAGGTATCACCCACAGCAAAAATAGCATTTTGCGCAGTGGAATGCTTATCAACCGTTAATCCTGTACCCACGATTGCTTTCGTACTACCTGAGGATGTGTTAATTGAGGTTTGAGTGCCAGAGGGAATTTGCGTGAATAAAAGCTGATTGCTATTCACTATCGAGCCAGAACTAAAGTCTGCCAAGGCACCAGAATAACTTCCGTAAGATGAGCCCGCACCAGTAGTTGCACCGTTTGCTAAGTTGGCAAAAGCAGCGGCAATTTCCGTACTGCTAGAGGCGCGACTTGCGGTAAACGTTAAACCCGCAACCGATATCGAATCGCCAGCCTGTAACCCACTTGGAGGAAACTGCAAACTAGCAGTCGCTAATGTGCCGTTACCACCATCTGTGATCACGGGCGCACCAAAAACTGTAGGAGACCCCGCTGCGGGAGTAAACGCATAGCTGATATTGGGAGTGATATTTGTGGCCAGCTGCGTGGATGTAAAAGTAAGTTGGTCTCCACTTAAGCTTGTTGTGTAGCCTGATACTGCACCACTGAAGCTCCCATAATTTAGGGCGCTCACAACATTGGGGTCGCTACCACTATCAATCGTTATGACACCTGGGGAGGGAATGCTAAACTCCCTTCGCAGTATTGTAGAGTTTGCATCCGCGTTGTATTCGATTATGTAACCATTAGCACTTCCAGCGCTTGATAAATCATTCCATGTACCTGAGGTAGTAATCATATTCTCGCTGGTATTGCCATTCGGCTCGCCTTCATTACTTGGGAAACCCGAATATAGGTTAATGCCCCTTATTTGAAAGCTAGCTGCCTTCCCATCTGTAATCGCACCTGCAGTTT
>JBIIGG010000057.1:0-8208 GCA_044236575.1 Polynucleobacter sp.
TGGCAGTGGCTGGCAATATTAGTCCTGCAGCACTGGATAAGCTAATGGCTTGCCTGGATAGCGCCGATGGTTTAAGTGATCTGCCCGAGCTGTGGGTGCTCGAGTTATCGAGTTTTCAATTGCACTTTACCTATAGCCTTAATCCGAGCGCAGCAACCGTACTTAACCTCAGTCAGGATCACTTGGACTGGCATGGCGATATGCAGGCCTATGCCACTGCTAAAGCAGCTATTTTTGGACCCAGCAGTATTTGCATTGTGAATCGGGATGAGATTGAATTAAATCGCTTGCTGAGCAGTCAATTAGAAGATCGGCAGATCATTCACTTTGGCTCAAGTCGGCCGGATGAGCCCGGATCATTTGGCATTGAGCGCGATCCTCAGGCCGGTGGAATTGATTGGTTGGTTTGGGCTGAGGTGGATGAGGATGCCGAGTTAGAAAAGCCTAAACGGCGACGTAAAGCGGTAGTGGCAGAAGCCGAGCCCCTTCGCTTAAAGCGCTTAATTCCAGCAGATGCGTTGCGTATCCGCGGCAAACACAATGCTCTAAATGCCCTTGCTGCCTTGGCATTAGCTCGCGCAGTCGGCTTGCCACTAAACAAATTGCTGCACGGTTTACGTGAGTACCGTGGCGAACCTCACCGTGTTCAAAGTGTTGCCGTCATTCGGGATGTGGAGTACGTCGATGACAGCAAAGGAACCAATGTAGGCGCTACCGTTGCTGCACTCAATGGCCTTGGTGATACGGCTGGCTCTAAAAAGATTTGGTTAATTGCAGGTGGGGATGGGAAAGGCCAAGATTTCTCACCCCTCTTTGATCCAGTGCAGCGTTTTGCAAAAGGCGTTCTACTGATTGGTAAAGATGCGCCGCGCATAGCGGATGCGCTGCAAGCGACCGGCGTTGCAATAGAGCGCTCTGAAACGATTGCAGTCGCGGTGAAGACCGCTTCAGAGCGCGCGGCTTCGGGGGATGTGGTTCTGCTTTCTCCGGCATGCGCTAGCTTTGATCAGTTCAAGGACTACGTTCATCGTGCTACCGTATTTGTATCTGAGGTGGAAGAGCTCGGCATGCAGTTTTCCAACTCCGGTCTTGAAGCCGATTGCTCGTCTGGGGTAAGTGCATGAACCTAAATCGCTTTTGGAACTACTCACGCGGAGGCATTACAGGTTTTCGAACTGGCTTACGTGATGCGGTTAGCGGGGTAGAGCAAACGCGTTCGCGCATGATGGAGTATGACCAGCTGCTGGTATGGGCGGTTGTTTCATTGGCGCTGATTGGTTTGGTGATGGTGTACTCCGCATCGATTACCTTGGCAGACGGCCCAAAGTATAAAAACTACAGTAGTAATCACTTTCTGATTCGGCATTTAATTTCACTGACGATTGCGACGGTAGTGGGCTTGTGTGTGTTTCGGATACCGGTGAAGGCATGGGATAAGCTTGCGCCGATTCTGTTCGGAATTACCATCCTGCTGTTAATTGCGGTTCTGATACCTGGAATCGGTAAAGGTGTTAACGGAGCCCGCCGCTGGATCTCCTTCGGGTTTATGAATTTTCAGCCATCAGAGCTCATGAAGTTTGCTGTAGTCATTTTTGCTGCGAGCTATACCGTTCAGCGCCAAGAGTATCTCCATTCGTTTGTGAAGGGATTAGTGCCAATGGGCATCGCCGTCATGATCATTGGTGCATTACTGTTATGGCAGCCTGATATGGGCGCTTTTGTAGTGATTGCCTTAATTGCTTTTGGCATTCTTTTCTTGGGCGGAATAAATGTGAAGTTATTTGGTGGCCTGGTGGTTGCTGGAATTACGAGCGCTGCCATCATCATTGCCCTTTCGCCATTTCGACGCGAACGCATCTTTGCATTCCTTGACCCTTGGTCGGCAGACCATGCTGCTAATAAAGGCTATCAACTAACCCATTCGCTCATGGCATTTGGACGGGGCGAATGGTTTGGTACCGGCCTTGGCGGTAGTGTCGAAAAATTGCATTATCTTCCCGAAGCCCATACCGATTTCATCTTGGCGGTGATTGGTGAGGAGCTCGGCTTTGCCGGAGTACTCGTCATTATCTTTTTGTTTTACTGGATCGTGCGCCGCGCTTTTCTGATTGGTCGAACCTCACTGCAACTGGATCGCAGTTTTGCCGGCTTGGTAGCAAAAGGCATTGGTATCTGGATTGGATGGCAAGCCTTCATCAATATGGCAGTGAATTTAGGTCTGCTGCCGACGAAAGGCTTAACCCTGCCATTAATTAGCTATGGCGGCTCTGGGATTTTGATGAACGCCGTTGCGCTTGCTGTACTGCTCAAGATTGATTATGAAAACCGCATATTGATGCGAGGAGGCAAGCTGTGAGTAAGCCTTCTATATTGGTTATGGCTGGCGGTACTGGCGGTCATATTTTCCCGGGATTAGCAGTCGCTGAACTCTTACGCAACCGCGGTTGGCAGGTGGCTTGGCTAGGTAATGCTTCTGGCATGGAATACCGTTTGGTGCCGAGTCGAGGGTTTGCGTTTGAGACAGTTAATTTTGGCGGCCTGCGCGGCAAAGGGCTGCTAACAAAGCTGATGCTCCCCTTTAACCTGGCAAGAGCATGTTTGCAAAGCTGGCAGATTATTCGCAGGCTAAAGCCAAGCGTCGTACTGGGTATGGGCGGCTACATCACCTTTCCCGGTGGATTAATGAGCGCCTTACTGAAGCGCCCCCTCGTTTTGCATGAAGCAAACTCGGTTGCTGGTAGCGCCAATCGCTATCTCTCCAAGATTGCGACTAAAACCCTGACGGGATTTCCCAATACCCTGCCTGAAGGCGAGTGGGTGGGCAATCCAATTCGCAGTGAGTTTGAGTCAATCGCATCCCCTGCTGAGCGTTACGGGGCACGAACTGGCCCCCTGACATTGTTAGTCGTCGGTGGTAGTTTAGGTGCCGCCGCTCTCAATGAAGCGATACCTGCGGCGCTTGCGCTGATGTCTGCCGAGGCAAGGCCACAGGTAGTGCATCAGGCGGGTGAAAAACACGTTGCTGAACTCAAGCAGCGCTATGCCGATTACAGAGTTACTGCAGATGTTCGAGCCTTTATTGGCGACATGGCAGAAGCGTATGCTGCAGCCGATCTCGTCATATGTCGTTCGGGTGCAATGACCGTCTCTGAAATTGCCGCCTGTGGTGTCGCCGCTTGCTTCGTGCCATTTCCATTTGCGATTGACGATCACCAAACTGCGAACGCAGAGTTTTTATCAAAAGAAAATGCGGCTAAGTTATGGCCACAGACCGGGCTCAATCCAAGCGCACTGGCTACTTGGTTGCAACATGTTCGTCGTCCAGAGTTGATGGCAATGGCAGAGCGTGCCCGCGTACTAGCAAAGATAAAGGCAACTGAGCGCGTGGCGGCCATATGCGCTGAATCTGCAGGAGTCAAGCAATGAAGCATATTGTTCAGCAAATTCATTTTGTCGGTATTGGCGGCGCTGGCATGAGCGGCATTGCCGAAGTACTACTCAATTTGGGATACCAAGTTTCAGGTTCTGATTTAGCCGAAAGCGCAACAACAAAACGCTTACGCGGGCTAGGTGCTGATATTCAGATTGGCCACAAGGCTAGTCATGTTGGCACTGCTGAGGCGGTGGTGATTTCAACGGCGGTCGCCGGTAACAATCCTGAGGTGATTGCTGCGCGCGCTGCAAACATTCCGATTATTCAGCGGGCGATAATGCTGGGTGAACTGATGCGCTTAAAGCAAGGCATTGCCATTGCAGGAACGCATGGAAAAACCACCACTACGAGCTTAGTTGCTTCGGTGCTGGCTGAAGGGGGGTTAGATCCCACATTTGTAATTGGTGGAAAACTCAATTCAGCCAATGCCAATGCGCGCCTAGGACAAGGTGACTTTATTGTGGTCGAGGCAGATGAATCAGATGCCTCATTCCTGCAGCTGTTTCCAGCCATGGAAGTCATCACCAATATTGATGCTGATCACATGGATACCTATCAGCATGATATGGCGCGGCTTAAGCAGGCCTTTGTGCAATTTACACAGCGCATGCCCTTTTATGGCATTGCGATTGTGTGCGCAGACGATGCCAACGTGCGGGATCTGATTCCTTTTGTATCGCAACCCATTTTGAAATACGGTACTGCCGATGATGCCGATATCCGCGCGCACCACATTCAGGCGGACGGAATACGGATGCGCTTTACGGTAGAGCGCCGCACGATTCGACGTCATGGCGCTAAGCCCGGACCCTTGCAAATCGAGCTCAATCTTCCAGGATTGCACAACGTGCGCAATGCTCTTGCTGCGATTGGCATTGCCACTGAATTGGGGATACGCGATGAGGCGATTATTAAAGCCTTATCCGAATTTAGTGGCGTTGGTCGGCGCTTCCAACGCTACGGTGATATTGCATTAGCAAAGGGCGGAAGCTTTACCTTAATCGATGATTATGGACACCACCCGGTTGAAATGGCAGCCACTTTGGCGGCAGCACGTGGAGCCTATCCAGGTCGCCGACTGGTTTTAGCATTTCAGCCCCATCGCTATACCCGAACACGCGATTGTTTTGGTGACTTTGTGGATGTGTTGCGCGGCTTCGATGCCTTGGTGTTAACGGACGTATATCCCGCCGGAGAACCCCGCATTAAGGGCGCAGATGGTGAGAGTTTATTTAAGGCAACCTGCAGCAATGACGCTGAAGCCAAGTCAGCATTGCTGCAGAGTACCGACTCTACTTACATAGCCAAAGTAGCGGATATGCCTGCAGCGATTACGACCATGCTGCGTGATGGCGATGTGGTTATTACGATGGGCGCCGGATCCATATCCACTTTGCCCGCTGTTCTATCGGGAGCGCAACATGCTTAATCGCACGATGCCCTGGGGAGAGCGCGTCAAGATTGATCTTGCTAAGCTAAAGCCAAGTGACTTGGGTAAGGTCGGGGTATTGCTCGGCGGCAAATCAGGCGAGCGGGAAATTTCCCTCTTGTCGGGCAATGGTGTTTTAAGTGCCTTGCTGGAAAAAGGGGTTGATGCACATGCCTTTGATCCAGGTACGCGCAGCCCTACTGAGATTTCGAAGGAAGGATTTGATCGGGTCTTTATTGCCCTGCATGGTCGCTATGGCGAGGATGGCACGATTCAGGGATTACTCGAGTTATTGGAAATTCCGTATACCGGTAGTGGGGTCCTTGCTTCTGCGCTGTCCATCGACAAAATTGCAACCAAGCAAATCTGGCTTAGTAACGGCTTATCAACACCTGACTTCGAAGAGCTAACATCAGAGAGTAATTGGACTGCAGTAGCAAAGCACTTGGGCTTACCTTTGATTGTTAAGCCGGTCCATGAAGGTTCTTCATTGGGTCTAACCAAAGTTAAAACCGTAGAAGAATTGCCTGGCGCCTATGCAAAAGCAGCTGCTTTAGATACCAAAGTCATTGCAGAGACCTGCATTATTGGCGATGAATTGACTTGCCCGTTAGTGGGTGAGGGGAAAGGTGCCGAAGCACTGCCAGTGATTCGGATTGTTCCGCCGGATGCCAATTACGATTTCCACAATAAATACTTCTCAAACGATACGCAATATTGTTGCCCTACCGGCTTGGATGAGGCTGTTAACCAAAAGGTTCAAGCCCTAGCCCTTGCTGCGTACCGTGCATTGGGTTGTCGTAGCTGGGGCCGTGCGGATGTGATGTTGGATAGCCGCGATGGTACGCCATATTTATTGGAAATGAATACATCCCCCGGTATGACATCCCATTCCTTAGTGCCGATGGCGGCAAAAGCAGTGGGTGTGAGTTATGCCGATTTAGTGTTGTGGTTGCTGAGCCAAACGATGGATTCAAAACAATGAGTAATTTAGCGAAGCGCTCATTCAATTTTGTCCTAGGCATGTCTACGCCTTTGCTGAATAATCCTGTACGCATGGCTGAAGTGAGCCGTTGGCTAATGCGCCTCTTTTTTCTGCTGGCAACCCTTGCAGGATTGATGTGGCTGAGCCAGCGGCCTGTTTTTGCTTTACGACAAATGCAAGTTGAGCCCTTACCAGGGCAAGTTGTTAAGCACGTCAATTTATCCCAAGTAAAAAATCAAGTGCTTGAGCAAGTCCAAGGCAACTTTTTTACAGTACGCCTGGAAAACATTAAAGAAGCATTTGAAGATCTGCCATGGGTACGGCACGCTAGTGTTCGACGGATATGGCCGAATGGCATCGCTGTGAGCATTGAAGAGCAAAAGCCGCTCGCTATTTGGGGTAGCCGCAGTGAGCAAAAGTTTATGAATGGCTTTGGCGAAGTATTTAGCGGCAGCCTTTCTCAGGTAGATGATCCGTCGCTTTTAATCGAAGTATCCGGACCGAATGACTCGAGTAAAGAAGTCATGCAGCTCTATCAAAAAGCGAGCCGCTGGTTTGCGCCATGGAATGTCGATGTGGTTAGCGTCAATTTATCGGATCGGTATTCGTGGAGCGTGAAGTTATCCAATGGCATCCGCGTTGAATTTGGTCGCGATGAGGAGGCTCAAGGCAAAGCCTTAACCGAAGAGCGTGTTGCTCGCCTCATTGAATATTGGCCCAAGGCGCAAGAGCGACTGACGGGCCGTGTTGATGCCATTGATTTGCGGTATGGCAATGGATTTGCAGTGCGCCTTGCGAGTACCGGTAACAAAAATCCGGAGCTAGATGCAAAAAAGAGTGGAGTACAACGGTGAATTTAATCATGAGGAAATTTGATGAGTAAGGATAACCGAGACCTTTTGGTCGGTCTTGATATTGGCACATCAAAAGTAGTTGCTTTGGTTGCTGAGCTCGATGCAGATGGGCAATTTAATGTAGTTGGCGTTGGACAAACCGCGTCCAAGGGCTTGAAGAAGGGCGTTGTGGTCAACATTGAGGCCACAGTGCAATCGATTCAAAAAGCACTCGAGGAAGCCGAGGTCATGGCGGATCGTCGCATTATTCAGGTATTTACTGGTATTGCGGGTAATCATATTTTTAGTTTCAACTCGAGTGGCATGGTTGCCATTCGGGATAAAGAGGTTGGCTCTACCGATGTGGAGCGCGTACTGGAGACGGCAAAAGCCATCAATATTCCGACTGATCAACAAATTCTGCACATTCTGATTCAGGAATTCATCATCGATGGGCAGGAAGATGTGCGTGAACCAATAGGCATGAGTGGACTGCGTTTAGAAGTAAAGGTCCACATCGTGACTGGCGCCGTGAGTGCAGCCCAAAATATTGTGAAATGCGTACGGCGTTGCGGCTTAGAGGTGAACGATTTGATCTTGCAGCCACTCGCCTCCAGTCTTGCTGTACTGACTGAAGATGAAAAAGAGCTCGGCGTAGTCTTGGTGGACATCGGTGGTGGCACAACCGACATTGCTATTTATAGTCAAGGATCGATTCGCCACACCGCTGTGATTCCGATTGCGGGCGATCAAATTACCAATGACATTGCAATGGCATTGCGTACTCCGACAGTGGAAGCGGAAGACCTCAAAATTCATTATGGAATTGCCCGCCAAGATATGGCAGATTCCACTGCGATGATCGACGTACCTGGTGTGGGCGATCGTGAGCCACGGCCCATTTCAAAGCAGGCTCTCGCTGCCGTGATTGAGCCACGCGTCGAAGAATTATTTACCTTGGTATTGGGCGTTGTGCGTGACTCAGGCTATGAGGGCATGGTTTCGTCGGGCATTGTTCTGACGGGTGGCACATCCTTGATGCCTGGCATGGTTGATTTAGCAGAGCAAGTGTTTTTGAAGCCCGCTCGGATTGGAACACCAGAATACCGTGGCCATCTTCACGAGGTATTAAGAAGCCCACGTTTTTCAACGGGCATTGGACTCCTAATGGAGGGTCAGGTGCAGCTGATGCGCGGTCGCCGCGTATCGCAATCCGGCTCTTTCCAAGGTACTTTTTTGCGAATGAAGGAATGGTTCGCGGGTAATTTTTAATTTTTTTCGTCGTCGTCAATGTAACTAAGTAACTCAGGAGGGTTTATGGAATTTGAAATGCTAGATCAAGATACAGCCGGCAAGACCATTATTAAGGTGGTTGGAGTCGGGGGCGCTGGTGGCAATGCCGTCCAGCATATGATTCGTCGCGGTGTCGATGGAGTGGAATTTATTTGCATGAACACGGATGCAGGGGCATTGCAACGCTCTGCGGCATCGATTAACTTGCAATTGGGATCAAGCGGTCTTGGCGCAG
>JBIIGG010000058.1:0-7996 GCA_044236575.1 Polynucleobacter sp.
AAGTGCAATTGAAAACTCGATAACTCGAGCACCCACAGCTCGGGCAGATCACTTAAACCATCGGCGCTATCCAGGCAAGCCATTAGCTTATCCAGTGCTGCAGGACTAATATTGCCAGCCACTGCCAGCGTTTTGCCGGCGCGCTCACACAACTGACCCACTAGCGCCGTTGTGGTTGTTTTGCCATTGGTGCCGGTAATAGCGATGATTTTAGGTTGGTAAGTCCAGCCCTCGTGATCAACTGCCTCGGCAATCGATTCCCGCTCCAGCGCTGCAATACCGCGGGCAAAGAACTCAATCTCACTCCACACCGGGATACCGCGTTCCTGCGCTGCTGCCAAAATCGATTGTGCTGGCTCTGCAATCGGCGATAGTCCCGGGGATATACCAATCACGTCAATGTGATCCAACATACTGACATCCCAGCTACCAAAATGCATGTCTGTTAGACCAGCAAACTCCAGTTCGCTTAGTTGTGCCCGTTGCTTTTCATTGAGCGTGCTTCGCTCGCGCGTGTCAACTAAGCGGGTTTGTGCACCATGGCGCAAGCACCACTTCGCCATTGCGATTCCAGACTCACCCAACCCCAGAATTAAAAAGCGTGTTGGCTCTACCGAGAGCGCTTGCGCTCTACTCAGCCCAGGGCATACAAAAGGATCTTTTACATTGCGCATCGTCTACTGATTACCGTAATTTCAAGCTTGATAAACCAACTAACACCAACAAAATAGTGATGATCCAAAAACGAACAACAACTTGTGTTTCGCGCCAACCACCCAGTTCAAAATGGTGATGTAGTGGTGCCATCCTAAAAATACGGCGTCCTTCGCCATAGCGTTTTTTGGTGTACTTGAACCAAATCACTTGCATCATGACTGACACTGTTTCGGCAACAAAAATACCGCCCATCACAAACAAAACAATCTCTTGGCGCACAATGACCGCAATAGTTCCAAGGGCGCCGCCCAGAGCTAGAGCGCCAACATCGCCCATGAAGACCTGCGCAGGATGGGTGTTGTACCAAAGGAAGGCAAGGCCCGCTCCACCCATGGCGCCGCAGAAAATCATCAACTCACCTGCGCCAGGAATGAATGGAAACAATAAATACTTAGCGTAAATTGCGTTACCCATCACATAGGCAAACGCACCCAGTGCAGCCCCAACCAAAATCACGGGCATGATGACGAGGCCATCAAGGCCATCCGTTAAATTGACTGCATTACTACTACCCACAATAACCAAGTAACTCAGGATGATGAAACCCATCACTCCCAGTGGATAGCTCACCTCTTTAACAAACGGAAGATAGAGGTTTGATTTGGCTGGCAGGTCTAATGAAAAACCACTCTGCACCCAGTCAATAAACAACTGCAACACCTTTAAGTTATTGACCTCAGACACAGAGAAAGCCAAGTAAATTGCAGCAAATAATCCAATCACGGTTTGCCAAAAAAACTTTTCGCGTGAAGCCATTCCTTTTGGGTCTTTGCGGGCAACTTTACGGTAATCGTCTACCCAACCAATTAAGCCAAAACTAAACGTAACCAGCATCACAATCCATATAAATCGATTAGTAAGGTCAGCCCACAAAACACATGAGGTAAAGATGCCAATCAGAATCAGCACACCGCCCATGGTTGGGGTTCCGGATTTGACTAAATGCGTTTGCGGCCCATCGGTACGAACTGCCTGGCCCATTTTTAACTCCGTCAATCTTCGAATAACCCAAGGACCCGAAATCAGGCCAATCAGCAATGCCGTCAGTGTCGCCATCACCGCGCGGAAGGTAATGTAATTAAATACCCGGAAAAAACTGTAATCGTCTTGCAACCACTGCGCCAAGATTAAGAGCATGCTTTAACCTCCGCCAGCGTATCTTTTAAGGTGCCTACTACTCGCTCCATGCGCATAAAACGCGATCCTTTAACTAGTACTGCATAGGGCTGAGATACTGAAGTGCCTTCAGAAAATAAATCGGCAATGGTCGCCACCTGTGCGTTTAAGGCATCGATGCTTTCAAAATGGATCGCTGTATTACTGCTTTCTATGCGTCCATTGAATTCATTAAAACCCCGCACTGAAGACTGCGTTTGCTCCCCTAGCGCCCACAAGTGCACAATGCCGCGCTCTGCTGCATATGCGCCCACCTCATAATGAAACTCGGGGCCTTTTGATCCCACTTCGCCCATATCGCCCAGCACCAAACAAGTCTTTTGGCTAGCTTGAGTGAGGGCGTCAATTGCCGCAAGGACCGAGTCGGGATTGGCGTTATAGCTGTCGTCAATCAAGAGGCAAGTGCCCAATTGATTTGCCATCATTCGGCCACTGACCGCCTGAAATGATTCCAATCCAAGGCGGATAGCCTCTAGATCTACCTTTGCAGCCAAGGCTACGGCTGTGGCGGCGAGGGCGTTACGCACATTGTGCTCACCGAGCACTGAAAGTCGAACATTGATAACGCCGTCGCTTGTTTTTATTTCAAGCGTACCGTCCTCTAAGAGGTTGCCGCTGACTGCTGCAGGGCTATTTAGTGCAAAATCAATCGAGCGACGCTCGTTCGCTTTTTTGCGCCAATCGCTACTAAATGGGCTATCTGCTGGAAAAACTGCAATGCCATCTGCCGGCAACGACGCGATTGCATCCGCATGCTCATGGGCAACCGCATCCACGGTCTCCATAAATTCTTGATGTTCCCGCTGGGCATTGTTGATGAGCGCAATTGTTGGCTTGGCGATATTAGCGAGGTAGGCTGTCTCACCAGGATGATTCATTCCGAGCTCAATCACGGCCAATCGATGGTGCTCACGCAAACGCAATACCGTTAGCGGTAGTCCAATATCGTTATTCAAATTGCCAGGCGTAACCAAAGTTGCTTCTTTGCCTACACCCGCACTAAAGATAGCTGCGATCATCTCTTTCACGGTAGTCTTACCATTGCTACCCGTTACCACGACCAGCGGCAATTTAAATTGCTGTCGCCACGCTGCCGCAAAATCACCTAAACCCATTCGCGTATCAGCAACACATACTGCGGGAAGTTGATTTGGACATGCTTTCTCATCTTCAATCAGTGCGGCGCTTGCTCCGGCAGCACTGACCTCGCCCAAGAAATGATGTGCGTCAAAACGCTCGCCCTTGAGCGCAATAAAGAGTGATCCATTCTCAATTGCCCTACTATCCGTAGAAATAGAATCAATTGGATGGCTTTGCGCTGCCACCTCAGAAATATTGATCAATTTACTGGATGGCAAAAATGCATGGATTTGGCCCAGGGTAGTCATCGCCATTAGACGGACCCTCCACTGGCTAATAAAACATGTTCTTGATCTGAAAAATCTACTTTTCTACCATTTATCTCTTGGCTTGTTTCATGGCCTTTACCTGCAATCAATACAACATCATTCGCTTCTGCGTGCCGAACCCCGCTGAGAATTGCTGCTGCACGATCTAAGATGACCTCCACTGATTTGCCACTACTCATTCCAGCTTGAATATCTGTGCTAATTTTTTTTGGATTCTCAGAGCGTGGGTTATCGCTGGTCAAAATAGTACGGTCTGCTAACTCTGCAGCAATCCGGCCCATGAGCGGTCGCTTACTCGTATCGCGATCACCGCCGCAACCAAAAATGCACCATAGCTTTCCTGCGCGTTGAGTTGCGATGGGACGCAATGTACTCAATACTTTTTCTAGTGCATCTGGTGTGTGGGCATAGTCAACAATAACCAATGGACCCGTGCTGCGTGAGTTGCCGAGCACCATCTCCATTCTTCCGCTGACTGGCTTTAAGAGTGCCATGCGCTTACCTGCCTCGAGCACGTCCATGCCACTAGCCAATAGGCAAGCCCAGACTGCGAGGCAATTGCTCAGATTAAAGTCGCCTACAACCGGAACACTGACTTCAGTCTTATCCAAGTCTTGCCATTCAAAAGCGCCGTGATAACCATACTCTTTAAACTGCATGCCGCTGGAAAAAATAGCATTCAGTCGCTTACCGAATTTTTCAAAGCCGGCAAAGGCCTTGCGGTCAACCGCATAGCCCCATACTTGGACGCCTGTCTTTGCCAATATCTGCATGGCTAATTCACGGCCCAAAGGGTCTTCCAAGTTAATGACTGCATTCTGTAAACCGGGGAACTGAAACAAACGAAACTTGACTGCTGCATATTCCGCCATACTGCCGTGGTAATCCAAATGATCTTGACTCAAGTTAGAAAACACAGCGGTGGTGAATTGAACACCATTAACGCGCCCCTGCTCTAATGCGTGTGAAGAGACTTCCATGGCAATGCACTTTGCATTGGAATCCAAAAGTGCTTTGAGTTCGGTTTGTAAACGCGCAGCATTTGGTGTGGTGTAACCGGTTACCTCCAAGTGCCCTGGAAAGCCAATGCCTAAGGTGCCAATAACAGCTGCACGCGACTTAGGGCGGTCCAAGGCTTGAGAAAGCCATTGCGTGATACTGGTCTTCCCATTGGTTCCAGTTACTCCAAACACCGTCATTTGAATGCTCGGATTGCCATACCATTCAGAACAAATTGGTCCAGCATGGGTCGATAAATTTTCTAGTGCAACACAACGTGGATCGCTCAAGGCTGGAATTTCTTCTAAATCCCTTGGGTCATAAATAACAGCAGCAACTCCTGCATCCAAAGCATCCGCAATATAAGGACGGCTATCCTGTATGGCAGTACCATGCCCCACTCGGTACGCTAGGAAAACATCACCTGCCTTGATTTGCCGTGTATCACCAATAATGCGAGCAGTTGGCAAAGCCAATCGCCGCATGTGATCGATGGCTTGTTCTGGCTTAATCAAGGTAACCATCATTGCGTTAATACGACTCGTTGAATTGGAGTTGCCGAACCAGGCTTAATTGCATCATCCCGCTGCACCATATTTTTAACTGCGCTATCCGGTGCAACATTCATTGCGCGAAGCGTTTCAGAAACGATGGTTGAAAAAATAGGCGCCGCAACTTGCCCGCCAAAATAGCCATTTGCAGTGGGCTCATCGACCATCACTGCTACCACAATCCGTGGGGCACTTATCGGTGCAATGCCTGTGAAGTAAGCCAAGTATTTGTTGGTTGCATACCCCTTACCCGCAGCCTTATGGGCTGTACCTGTTTTGCCGCCAACCCGATAACCTTCAGCGTGGGCTTTAATCGCAGTACCACCAGGCTCGGTTACCGATTCGAGCATGCTACGCATTTCGATTGCCGTTTTTGCTGAGATAACGCGTGTGCCCGGTTTGTAATCAGGACTGTGCTCAATAGTAATCGGTACCAACTCACCATCGCGAGCGAAGATGGTGTATGCGCGGGCCATCTGAAAAAGGGATGTTGAGATACCGTAGCCAAAGGCAATCCGCGCTTGATCCGTCGGCATCCATTTTTGATGGGGATGTACTCGGCCTGCAACGGCACCCGGAAATCCAACCTTGGGAGCCTGACCAAATCCAACGGCAGTAAATAAGTCCCACATTTCACTGGCTGGCATATTCATTGCCAACTTAGAGGTGCCAATATTGCTGGATTTTTGTATCACCTCTGCCACCGTCAATGCTGAGTAAGTGTGTGTGTCGGTAATAGGTTTTGGTCCAACCAAATACTTTGCACCGATGGTCATTACCGTATTGGGATTCACTTGCCCCTTTTCCATCGCCAGCGCAACTGTAAATGGTTTTATGGTTGATCCCGGCTCAAAGGTATCGGTCATGACACGATTGCGCAACTGTTCGCCACTTAATATTTTGCGATCATTGGGGTTATAGCTTGGCCAATTCGCGAGCGCTAAAATTTCCCCAGTCTGCACATTGATAACAACCGCCCCAGCTGCTTTGGCACGATGCTTTTCAACTGCATCTTTTAATGCGTTGTAAGCAATGTACTGAATCTTGCTGTCAACCGAGAGTTTCAAATCTTTGCCGTTTTGCGGTAGCTGCAAGACGCCCATATCCTCAACGATACGCCCGAGGCGATCAACCACCACACGTCGCTTACCTGTGCTCGCAGCCAAATCGTTTTCACGCGATAACTCCATTCCCTCTTGTCCGCGATCTTCTACATTGGTGAAGCCAACTACATGGGCCATTGCCTCGCCTTCGGGATAAAAGCGACGAAACTCATTGTTTAAACCAATACCTGGAATTTCCAACTTACGGATTTGTTGTGCTATGGCTGGATCAACTTGGCGCTTTAAGAAAACTTGGTTACGCTCATCTTTTAATTTTTTTCTTACATCGGCTTCCCGCATCTGAAGTAGATTGGCGAGCTGTTTGATTTTTTCATCCGATAAATCTTTGGGAATCGTATCGTTATAGGCAATCACCGCCTTTGCCTCAAGGCTAGTTGCAATAACCTGGCCGTTTCGATCCAATATCTTTCCGCGGCTAGCAGACATCTCCAGCTCACGCTGTGTTCCCTTGACTGCCTTAGCTTCATAGAAAGCATTGCCAGGACCCTGAATCCAAAGCGCGCGCAGTACGAGCGCAGCAAATGCAACGAACAACATGAATAGCATTAAGCGTGACCGCCACATGGGCAGACGCAACACTAAATTAGGCGTGGTTGAAAATCCGACTCGCTTCACCGATCTTCTCGCAGATAAATGGTTCGATTGGGTGCGATGGGTCTCATATTGAGTTGATTTCGGGCCACATCCCGAATCCGTGCTGATTTCGATAAATTCCGTTGCTCGTATTCAAGGCGAAGCCATTCTTGATTGAGTTTGCGCTCTTCTATTTGCGCGCGCTCAATTGCTGTAACCAACTTGCGCCCCCGCTGCTGCGCCGATACGAGCGAGAGTGCGCAGATTAAAAGCAAGGCCAGCAAGGTCAGAGTAGCGCGATTCATTGGCTCACCTGTCGTCGGTAAATAAGGCCAGCCTCGAGGCTACGTTTTTGCGCTACGCGCATGACTGCTGAGCGTGCGCGTGGATTCTCGCTTACCTCAGCACTACTTGGTTTAACTCTAGAGATGAGCTCTAATTCACCCTGCGGTAAATCTTTTGCGCGTATCGGTAAACCGCGCGGCACCTCAACTGCCGAGTGCATTTGCATAAACTTCTTGACGATGCGGTCTTCTAAGGAGTGAAAGCTGATGACAACCAATCGTCCGTCCGGCTTGAGTAAATCCAAGGCTGCTTGAAGCCCAATGGCCAAATCATCCAATTCTTTATTAATGAAGATGCGCAGCGCCTGAAATGTTCGCGTTGCTGGATCCTGTCCTGGCTCGCGTTTTTTAATAACGCCGGCAACTAAGTTAGCTAACTCCATGGTGCTTGCTAAGGGCTGATTCAATTCACGACGTGCAAGGATCGCTTTTGCAACTGGTAAGGCAAAACGCTCTTCCCCGTAGGTTTTAATCACGTGCGCAATATCATCGACACCTGCTTGATTTAGCCACTGTGCTGCAGTCAATCCAGTAGTGGTATTCATACGCATATCAAGCGGCCCATCGCGACGAAATGAAAACCCGCGCTCGGCTTCGTCTACTTGTGGCGAGCTGATACCCAAATCGAGTAGCACCCCTGCTACTGATGCAGGCTCGGCATGCTGGCTCATGCTGGCGAAGCTGCCGTGCACAATCTGAAAACGCGAGTCTCTTATTTTTTTTGCCTCTGCAATCGCTTGCAGATCCTTGTCGAATGCAATCAACTGCGCATCGAATCGAATTGCTTCCAACAGTGCTCGCGAATGGCCGCCGCGCCCGAAGGTGCCGTCGATCAGAATGGATTTCTCGGGCGATTCTGCTTGCAATAAAGGGCTTTCCAATAGTGCAGTTACCGCCTCGGCCAGTAAGACTGGGCGATGAGTCTGATTCATGCGGCCCTGTCATTAATAAGTAAATTGTTTGAGGGCGTCCGGCACACCTTGCATCATTGCGGCCTGCTCTTTTGTTGCGTACGTTGCTGCATCCCATAACTCAAGGTGACTACCCATGCCAAGCAGAATGACTTCACGCTGAATGCCTGCAGCAGATCGCAGTTCGGGGCT
>JBIIGG010000187.1:0-7979 GCA_044236575.1 Polynucleobacter sp.
TTGCTCATCCAAAAGCAATGCGTGGCTTTTTGATCAAAGATAAACAGCATGCCCGAGTCGGTAGGCATGGAGGTGCGATTCATGAGTCCCACTTGCCGTGCTTGCGGCGTACTAGCTAGCTCAGCCTGTATGCGGTAGATGCTCGTCTTTAGCTCAATAATGGGAAGACTGGCATTAAGGCTTTGTGCCAGGCTCAGGCCTGTTGTCAGTGCGAGCAATCCAGCAAAAAAAGTATGGCGAATGAAAGTCAGCATGGCTGCATTCTAAATAAGATAGTGAGTAAACAAAAAATCAGGACGAAAAAAAACCCAGGGATAAGCCTGGGCTTTTAATTTGATCAAGGACAGTGATTAAGCGCCTTGAATATTGGTCGCTTGTTTGCCTTTAGGTCCTTGGGTAATGTCAAACGTTACCTTTTGGCCTTCTTTGAGGGTTTTAAAACCGCCCATAGTAATCGCGCTGAAATGCGCGAACAGCTCTTCTTCACCATCATCAGGTTTAATAAACCCGAAACCTTTTGCATCATTAAACCACTTAACAACTCCGGTCGCCATGCGAACTCCATTACATAAACTTGAAACAACCGTGAAAATGGGGGGAATACTTTTTAATCAGTCTCACTCCAAAACACGCCTAATAGAACCTCAACTTGAAGCACTACCTTGATTGTTTGCCCTTTTGGCGGGGGTGTCAAGGAGTTATGGTGGTATTCGTACTAGTAGAAACCCCTTTTTATCTCCAAAATCATCCCCATATGATCATTAACCCCAGTTTTTGCCGTTTTTTTGCAACATAACGTGGTTTGAGTCAAGGTTTCTGCCTTGTGTTTAGAATGGTTCTTATGAGTCGCGCAATCAAAATTCCGGACAACACCAACCCACTTATTCCGGGTATTGGCGACACCGCATTACTTGAAAAGCAGGCAGAGAAGCTGAAGGCTCCTGCCATGTTCAAAGTCATGCTTCTGAACGATGACTACACCCCCATGGAGTTTGTGGTGATGGTGATTCAGGAGTATTTTAATAAGGATCATGAGACGGCAACCCGGATCATGCTCCAGGTTCATTTGGCTGGCAAAGGCGTTTGCGGAATCTTTACCCGTGACGTGGCTGCCACCAAAGTGCACCAGGTTGTTGAGCTATCCCGTGAAGCGGGTCACCCACTACAGTGCACTATGGAGGAAGCATGATTGCCCAAGAATTAGAAGTGAGTTTGCACATGGCGTTTGTCGATGCACGGGCTGCGCGGCACGAGTTCATCACCGTCGAACACCTTCTGGCCGCACTCTTAGATAACGCGACTGCAGTCGAGGTCCTCAAAGCGTGCTCAGTCAACATTGCTGAGCTACGCGCTCAGCTTAAAAACTTTATTAATGACAACACCCCAGTTGTGCCTGGTACTGAGGAAGTTGATACACAGCCAACACTTGGTTTTCAGCGGGTGATCCAGCGCTCGATCATGCATGTGCAATCGACTTCCAACGGCAAGAAGGAAGTGACCGGCGCTAACGTCCTAGTCGCCATTTTTGGTGAAAAAGATTCACACGCGGTGTATTTCTTGCAACAGCAAGGCGTTACTCGTTTGGATGTAGTTAACTTTATTAGCCACGGCATTCGCAAAGATCAGGTTGAGCCAGCAAAAGCGGCCGACTCTAGCCAAGAAACCGAAGAATCAGCAGCTAGCGGCAAAGAGAGTCCGCTTGATCAGTTCACGCAAAACCTCAATGTCATGGCGCGCCAAGGCAAGATCGATCCCCTGATTGGGCGCGATAGTGAAGTAGAGCGCGTTGTACAAGTACTCTGCCGTCGTCGTAAAAATAATCCGCTGTTGGTGGGTGAGGCCGGTGTAGGCAAAACCGCGATTGCGGAAGGTTTGGCATGGCGCATTACCAAGGGCGAAGTGCCTGATATTTTGGCCAATGCCACGGTCTACTCGCTGGACATGGGCGCACTCCTTGCTGGCACTAAATACCGCGGTGATTTTGAGCAGCGCTTGAAGGGCGTGCTTAAAGCCCTTAAAGATAATTCCAATGGCATTTTGTTTATTGACGAGATTCATACCTTGATTGGTGCCGGCGCTGCTTCGGGCGGCACTTTAGATGCGAGTAACTTACTCAAGCCAGCTTTATCGAACGGTCAGCTCAAGTGCATTGGTGCCACTACCTTCACCGAATACCGCAGCATTTTTGAAAAGGATGCTGCCCTGGCGCGCCGCTTTCAAAAGGTCGATGTGGTTGAGCCGACGGTTGATCAGACGGTGCAAATCTTGCGCGGTCTGAAGTCACGCTTTGAAGAGCACCATAGCGTGAAGTACGCTTCTGCCGCCTTGGTTGCTGCTGCTGAATTGTCCTCGCGCTACATCAATGATCGCCATTTGCCCGATAAAGCAATTGATGTGATTGATGAGGCAGGCGCTGCCCAGCGCATCTTGCCTAAATCAAAGCAGAAGAAAACCATTGGCCGTCCTGAGATTGAGGAGATTGTGGCCAAGATTGCTCGCATACCGCCGCAATCCGTCACGGTTGACGACCGCAGCAAATTGCAAACCTTGGACCGCGATATTAAGAGCGTCGTCTTTGGCCAAGATCCAGCGATCGAAGCATTGGCTAGCGCAATTAAGATGACGCGCGCAGGCCTTGGCAAGATCGACCGTCCCATTGGCTCCTTTTTGTTCTCGGGCCCAACTGGCGTCGGTAAGACGGAGGTTGCAAAACAACTGGCTTATATCCTCGGCATTGAGTTACTGCGCTTTGATATGTCGGAGTACATGGAGCGTCATGCCGTGAGCCGTTTAATTGGCGCGCCTCCAGGCTATGTTGGTTTTGATCAGGGTGGTTTGTTAACCGAGGCCGTCAACAAGAAGCCCCATTGCGTACTGCTGCTCGATGAAGTTGAAAAAGCCCATCCGGATATTTTCAATATTCTGTTGCAGGTGATGGATCACGGCACACTGACGGATAACAATGGCCGTAAGACGGATTTCCGTAACGTCATCATCATCATGACTACCAACGCCGGTGCTGAAGCCATGCAGAAGTCAGTGATTGGCTTTACCAATGCACGTGAGTCTGGCGATGAGATGGCCGACATTAAGAAGTTCTTTACGCCAGAATTCCGTAATCGTTTAGATGCAATCGTTTCCTTTAAGGCGCTCGATGAGTCGATCATCATGCGGGTAGTTGACAAGTTCTTAATGCAGCTCGAAGAGCAGTTGCACGAGAAGAAAGTCGACGCGATCTTCAGTCCTGAGTTGAGGGCGCATTTAGCGAAACATGGTTTTGATCCACTCATGGGCGCAAGACCAATGCAGCGGATTATTCAGGACACCGTCCGCAAAGCCCTTGCGGATGAATTGCTCTTTGGACGCTTGGCACAGGGCGGTACGGTTGCGGTTGGGATTGATGCGGATGGTAAGGTGCTACTGGATATTCATCAGGCTACCCCACCAAGCAAGGCTAGCAAGACCGATGTAGCGCCTGCTGAGGAAATCTAACTTCTCAGTAAACTACCTTGTAATGAAAAATACCAACCGAAGGGTTGGTATTTTTTTGCCTTAGGCAGCCAGCAGCTGGCAGGGCTCAATACGTTTCAAAACATCAGCCAATTACCCTTTGCGATTGCGGTGTCGTAGCTTGCCTGCCCTCGTAGCCACCAGCCATCACTCGGTCCAAAGTATTTACAAAGCCGCAGATCGGTATCGGCGGTAATGGAGCGTTTTCCTGCAACAATGTCGCCAATACGTTGCGGCGGCACTCCGATATCTTTAGCTAGGCGATATTTGGTGAGGCCTAGGGGCTTTAAAAATTCTTCTTCTAACATCTCGCCGGGCGAGACGGGTGCAATCGTTCTCATAACCCGCATTATTCGATTTATCCTCTGCCAGTACTTCCAAACCCACCCGTACCGCGACTGCTTTCAGCGAACTCATCGACGATCTTGAGTTCCACTTGCTGTATTGGGACGATCACGAGCTGTGCCAAGCGCTCCATGGGTTCTAGAGTAAAAGGAGTGCTGCTGCGATTCCAGGTGCTCACCATGAGTTGCCCTTGGTAGTCCGAGTCAATTAAGCCAACGAGGTTGCCTAAAACAATCCCATGTTTATGGCCAAGGCCCGAGCGCGGCAGGATGAGGGCTGCGTAGCGTGGATCTTCCACAAAGATGGATAAGCCGGTCGGCACCAATACCGTTTGACCGGGAGCAATCACCATAGCGGCATCGATACAGGCGCGTAGATCGAGACCGGCACTACCTGGGGTCCCATAGCTGGGCATTTGATTGCGCATGCGCTCATCGAGGATTTTGACTTGCAGTGTTTGCATGGTATTTTTAGAGTTGGGTTGCAACAAACTGAATGAGTTGACGGGCCAACTGCAGCTTTGGAGCTTTTGCTAATTTCTTGCTGCCCCGCTCATGAATCAGGAGCAGTTGGTTAAGATCACTACCAAAGGTATCGGGCCCAATGTTGCCAACAATCAGTGGGATGCCTTTACGCTTGCGCTTGTCATCTGCGTGCTCTTCCAGTTTGGTCGACTCGGCCGCAAAGCCAACACAGTAAGGATGCGGCTTGCCTTTGGTTTTTTTGGCAGACTGCGCCATGGCCAACAAAATATCGGGATTGGGCGTGAACGCGATGTTCGGCATCGATTTGCCGCTGCCTTGGCGTTTGATCTTTTCTTTAGAAGGATTCGCGATGGCCCAGTCAGCTACTGCGGCAACTCCAAAAAACAGATCGCAATTGGGTGAGGCCATTACTGCCTCGTACATGTCTTTGGCAGAGACCACATCGGTCCGCTGGATTTTCCCTGTAGCAAGAAGGGGGGTATTCAAATCACAGGGGCCAGCAATCAGATGTACTTCCGCGCCTGCCTCTAGGGCGGCTCTGGCTATGGCAAAGCCCATCTTGCCGGAACTCCGGTTGGTAATGCCACGCACCGGGTCAATTGCTTCAAACGTAGGCCCAGCGGTTATTAATATTCGCTTACCCGCAAGTACTTTTTTCTGAAAGAAAGCAATTAACTGCTCAGTGATTTCAGCGGGCTCGAGCATTCTGCCCATACCCACTTCACCACAGGCTTGAGCGCCACTGGCAGGACCGAGTAGTTCAACTTGATCACTGCTTAAGCGCTCCGCACTGCGCACGGTTGCGGGGTGTTGCCACATTTGCAAGTTCATCGCGGGCGTGAGCAGCAAAGGGCAGTCCCGCGCGAGACACAAGGTAGTCAGGAGATCATCGGCGAGACCAAGGGATAGCTTGGCCATTAAATCGGCGCTAGCAGGCGCAATCAAAATCGCATCGGCTGTGCGCGATAACTCAATGTGGGCCATGTTGTTATTGATGCGCGCATCCCACTGATTCGTGAAAACGGGATTGCCGGTTAAGGCCTGCATGGTCACGGGCGTGATGAACTGGGTTGCGGCCTCGGTCATGACGACTTGAACGCTTGCTCCTTCTAGCATCAGTAGGCGAGCTAATTCGGCAGACTTATAGGCTGCGATTCCGCCGGAGATGCCCAAAACAATTTTTTTATGAAGAAGTGACTGCATAGTCGAAGATTAAACGGGTTTGAGGGGAATGGCTAGATTAGGCTGGGTTTGATGCTCTTTTTGGGCGGATTTCACCCCAGATGATTAGGGCTGCGCCCAGCACAATGGCGCTATCGGCCAGATTAAATGCAGGCCAATGCCATTGTGCGTAGTGCAGATCAATGAAATCCACGACAGCGCCATAGACAAGGCGATCAATCACATTACCGACTGCGCCACCCAAAATAAAGCTAATCGCAAATGCGAGTAAGGTCTCGTGTTGATGGCGCCGTAAATACCAAATCATAAAAATAGCAGCAGCTATCCCCAGCAGGGTAAAGAACCAGCGCTGCCAGCCGCCGCTACTGGCTAAAAAAGAAAACGCAGCACCTGGGTTGTAAATCAAGAACCAATTCAAAAAACTGGTAACGGGTACCGGTACGGCAAATTGGAGTGTTGTTTGCGCCCATAACTTCGTTGCTTGATCCAAAACAAGCACTAGGCACGCCAAGCTGAGCCAGCCATAAAAACGGCGTGCATCTGTGGATCGGGTGGGTTGGATCATGAGGCGTTTGATCGATTAGGCAAAAGAGCGATCTTCACCAGTGCCGAATAAGTTGCTGATGCATCGGCCGCAGATTTCGGAGTGTGCAGGATCAGCCCCCACGTCTGCAGTATGGTGCCAACAGCGACCGCATTTTTTATATTGGCTGGCACGGACTAGAACCTCAAGTCCCGCAGTGCTGAGTTCAATATTGGCACTGGACGTGATCGTGACAAAGCGCAGATCGTCTTCCAGAGAATGCAAAATGGCAAAGTCAACGTCATCGACTTTGATGGTGAGTTCTGCTTGCAGTGAGGAGCCGACATGACCTGCTTCACGCTCAATTTCAATAGCCTTGGTAACCTCGGAGCGAATCTCCCGAATGCGATTCCATTTTGCAAGCAGCTCTGTGCTATTGGCAATATCCGGGAATGCGCCAAACTCTTCCATGAAGATGGATTGCTTGCCATGATTCTCAGATCCATGGGGAAAGGATGTCCAGGCTTCTTCTGCAGTAAATGACAGGAAGGGGGAAAGCCATTTCAGCAAATTACGAGTGATGTGGAACAGTGCATTTTGTGCTGCACGTCGTTCTTTTGAATTGGGCGCGCTGATATAGAGGCGATCTTTCAGAATATCCAAGTAAAAGCCGCCGAGATCTTCGGAGCAGAAGCTCAACATGCGTACCACTGCGGGCTGGAATTCATAGGCCGCGTAGTGCGCCTGAACCTCGGCTTGCAATTGATTTGCCAAAGCGACTGCATAGCGGTCGATCTCAAGCCACTCTGCGCTCGGCATGCTGTGCTGCGTTGGATCAAAGTCGGCTAAGTTTGCCAGCAAGAAACGCAAGGTATTGCGCATGCGGCGATAACTCTCAACCACCCGCTTCAGAATCTCATCGGAGATGGTCATCTCGCCCGAGTAGTCAGTAGAGGCAGCCCAAAGGCGAATGATTTCAGCGCCTAATTTATCGGCCACCTGTTGCGGTGCGATCACGTTGCCAACCGATTTGCTCATTTTGCGACCTTGGCCATCGACCGTAAAGCCGTGGGTCAGCAATGCCTTGTATGGTGGTTTGCCATCAAGCATGGCGCCCGTGAGAAGTGATGAATGGAACCAGCCGCGATGTTGATCGGAACCCTCTAAATACAAATCAGCCAAACGGCCGTCTGCATTCTCGGCTTCAAGGCGATAGAGCTCATTACGGTGTGAGCCACGAATCACATGCCAGTGGGTTGTCCCTGAGTCAAACCATACGTCTAAGGTATCGCGGTTCTTTTCATAGAGAGCGGCTTCCTCGCCCAGTAACTCAGCAGGATCGAGTTTTTGCCAAGCCTCAATGCCGCCTTGCTCAACACGCTTGGCAACTTCTTCCAAGAGTTCGGCTGTGCGGGGATGGGGCTCGCCGGTTTCTTTATGCACAAAGAAGGCCATCGGTACACCCCATTGGCGTTGGCGCGATAAGGTCCAGTCTGGGCGGTTGGCAATCATGCTGTGTAGGCGTTGCTTGCCCCAAGCGGGGTAGAACTGCGTATTGTTAATGCCTTCCAGGGCTGCCTCACGCAAGCTGGCTTTGCCATCGGACGGTTTTTTATCCATGCTAGCGAACCACTGTGAGGTGGCACGATAAATGATGGGTGTTTTATGACGCCAGCAATGCATGTAGGAGTGGCTATACGATTTATCTTTTAAAAGACTGCCTCCGCTGCGCAGCGCTTCGACGATTTTCGGATTGGCTTTCCAGACAAATTCATTGGCAAACAGGGGTAGCCAAGATGCATAGACGCCATTACCCATCACTGGATTCAGAATATCCTTGTCGACTAAGCCATTGGCTTTGCACGACTTAAAGTCTTCCTCACCGTAGGCTGGTGAGCAGTGCACTAGGCCAGTACCCGTATCGAGCGTGACGT
>JBIIGG010000059.1:0-7972 GCA_044236575.1 Polynucleobacter sp.
CCATAACCCGATGATATCGAAACAAGCCGAATTACAATGGAGGCATGTCTTTAAAATGCGGCATCGTCGGCCTGCCTAACGTCGGCAAATCTACCCTCTTTAATGCGCTTACTAAAGCTGGCATCGCGGCAGAAAACTACCCCTTCTGCACGATCGAGCCCAATGTAGGCGTAGTCGAGGTTCCTGACCCCCGTTTAGCTGCTTTGGCCGCCATCGTGAGTCCAGAGCGCATCGTGCCGGCGGCCGTCGAGTTCGTTGACATTGCGGGCTTGGTAGCTGGCGCATCGAAGGGCGAAGGCCTTGGCAATCAGTTTTTGGCCAATATTCGGGAAACCGATGCGATTACCCATGTGGTGCGCTGCTTTGATGACCCGAATGTGATTCACGTTGCCGGCAAGATCGATCCCATCTCCGACATTGGGGTCATTGATACGGAATTGGCGCTATCCGATCTGGCCACCGTTGAAAAAACCCTGAATCGCTCCAGTAAAGCAGCCAAATCAGGCAACGACAAAGAAGCGGCTGCCTTGGTTGCCGTTTTAAGCAAGGTTCAGGCTCATTTGAATGAGGCGCAGCCAGTGCGGAGTATGAGCCTGACTGACGATGAGAGGTTGCTGCTCAAGTCCCTTTGCTTGATTACTGCTAAGCCTGCCATGTATGTTGCGAACGTCAAAGACGATGGCTTTCAGAACAACCCCCATTTGGATGCTGTGATTGCCCATGCTGCGAAAGAGGGCGCTCCCGTTGTAGCGGTTTGCGCTGCAATTGAAGCTGAAATTGCCGATTTAGATGATGTAGATAAGACCGAATTCTTAGCCGACATGGGTATGCAAGAGCCCGGCTTGGATCGGGTGATTCGCGCGGGCTATGCCCTACTGGGCTTACAGACCTATTTCACGGCAGGTGTAAAAGAGGTGCGTGCGTGGACCATTCACATTGGGGATACGGCACCCAATGCAGCTGGCGTAATCCATACCGATTTTGAGCGCGGCTTTATCCGAGCGCAAACCATTGCATTTGATGACTTCATTCAATACAAAGGCGAATCAGGCGCCAAAGAGGCGGGCAAAATGCGCGCCGAAGGAAAAGAGTACATCGTCAAAGACGGCGACGTACTGAATTTCTTATTTAACGTCTAAGTTTATTTAGCCTGCGCGAACCGCTTTTTCCAAGCATTTGGATAGCTCTTCATAGCGTTTGATGGCAAGCCTAGTTGGGACAACGTGCTTTTTACGACCATCTTCGTCTGCATTCATGTCGATTAAGCCCATCGCGCGTAAGTTTTTAAGTCGACCATGTAAGGTTGCTTGTGAGCCGAATTCAGCGAGCGAAATCAGATCGCCGACCAACATAACCTGACCTTGGTGCGCACTTAAAACGATCCTATTGAGTAAGCTTTCTTCCGTAGCATCTAATTTCTTGCCCGGATTAATGCGATCCAGCACGTCAATTAAATTGAGGAAGCGGATGTAGGCAGAATTCTTGGAGTTGGATGAGCCTGGCATTATTCAGTTTTTTCGATGTGAGTTACGATTTTAATAGTAAATACACTGTGCGCGGTGTACACCATAAGGCTAAGTATAAACCCTCTGTACGTATGGTGAGCAAATAATTGCATAGAATTAAAACATGGAATACATAAGTATCTCTTCTGATCGCCTACGACTTTTTTTGGTGGGCGCACTATTTAGTGCGCTAGCGTACAGCGCCTTATTTTTTTTCAATGATTGGCTAACAGAGACCGTGAAATACGACTTAGGCGTGAGCTGGATTTACTTACCGGCTGGCCTGCGTTTATTTCTGATTTTGATCTTTGGTTTAGCAGGCGCCATCGGCATTGCAGCAGCTTCATTTGCTATTTCGTATTTTGGGGTTTTCCCACCCGATTTACTAACCTGCATTGGAATTGGCCTGATATCCGGATTTGCACCTTTATTCGCGAAGTGGGTCGTTATTTCGAATACTTACATCAGCAATGACCTTAGCAACTTAAGTATGCAAAAAATTCTTCTTTGCATTGTGGTCTATGCCTTAATGAGTTCGGGATTCCATCAGTATTGGTTTGTGTTACGTGATTTAGAGTCGGGCAGCATCAATCATTTTCTGGTGATGTTTGCTGGCGATGTCGCCGGATCGATTTTGCTAATTGCCCTCATTAAATACAGCATTGATTTAATGCGGCGTAGCGTGCCTAGGGGAGGTTAGGCAAAAAGTGCAGCAAGTGCTGCGCCAGGGTCGGGGGCTCGCATGAATACTTCGCCCACTAAAAATGCGTTGACGTGGTGCTCTCGCATGCGCAGAACATCAGCGCGCTCAAGGATCCCGGACTCAGTCACGATGATCTTGTCATCACCAATGCTGCTCAGTAAGCCAATGGTGGTATCCAATGTCACCTCAAATGTCTTGAGGTTGCGATTATTGATGCCAAATAGGGGCGTTTTCAGTTTTAGTGCGGCCGCAAGCTCTTCTGCATTGTGTACTTCAACCAAGACATCCATGCCGAGATCGTGCGCGCATTGCTCGAGCTCGCGCATCTGATCTAAATCCAGCGCCGCTGCAATCAGCAGAATGGCATCTGCGCCAATAGCACGGGCTTCAAATACTTGATAGGCGTCGATCATAAAATCTTTGCGCAGCACTGGGAGGGCGCAAGCTGCGCGCGCCGCTTTTAAATACGCACTCGATCCCTGAAAGTACTCGACATCCGTTAATACGGAGAGGCAGGCAGCGCCATGCTGCTCATAGCTTTTTGCAATTAATGCGGGCTCAAAATCAGCGCGCAAGATGCCCTTGCTGGGACTGGCTTTTTTAATTTCAGCGATGATGCCTGGATTGCCCATGGCAATCTTGCGCTCAATGGCGGTCACGAATCCGCGCGGGGTATAGTAAGGATCTTGGCGTTGCGCTTCGACTTGATCACGCAATGCACTCATTGGCATGATATTTAGGCCGTGCGCGACTTCAGCGCGCTTAGTCGCAATAATGCGATCTAAGATATCGCTCATGATGCCACTTGCGTCGCCGCAATAAACTTATTCAAGGTATTGCTTGCAGCACCGCTTGCGATGGCCCCTTTAGCCAGAGCAACTCCGGCGGCAATGTCGGGCACCAGATCAGCAACATAGAGTGTGGCGCCAGCATTGAGGCAAACAATGTCACTCGCAGGACCTGCCTCACCACCTAGGACGCGCAAGACAATCTGCTTTGACTCATCGGCGTTGGCTACTTGAAAGCTGCTGGTGGGCGCGGTGCTTAAGCCAAAATCACGCGGATGAATCTCATATTCACTCACCAACCCATTTTTAAGTTCACCGATGAGTGTGGGGCCCTCGAGGGAGATTTCATCAAGGCCATCGCGACCAAATACCACCATGGCATGCGTCATACCAAGGGATTGCAAGACGCGCGTCTGAATGCCGACCAGTTCTGCATTGAACACGCCCATCAAAATATGCTTTGCATTGGCCGGATTAGTCAGCGGCCCCAAAATATTAAAGATGGTGCGAACCCCCAGCTCTCTGCGAATGGGAACGACATTCTTCATTGCGGGGTGGTGGTTGGGCGCAAACATGAATCCTACGCCCAGTGTTGAAATACTTTCTGCAACACGCTCTGGACTGACGTTGAGATTGACGCCCAAGGACTCTAAAACGTCAGCGCTACCTGACTTGCTGCTCACACTGCGATTACCATGTTTGGCAATCTTGGCGCCGGCAGCGGCTGCTACAAACATCGCAGCAGTTGAGATATTAAAGGTGTGCGCACCATCGCCGCCGGTGCCAACCACGTCGACTAAATGGCGTGTGTCCTTGATGTGAACCGGAGTGGCAAACTCACGCATGACTTGCGCCGCAGCTGCGATTTCACCTACGGTTTCTTTTTTGGTTCGTAGTGCAACTAAAAAAGCAGCAACTAGAGTAGGTGGAATGTCGCCACTCATGATGTGGCGCATCATAGCCGTCATGTCATCGTGATTCAGTTCACGACCTTCAATACAGCATTGCAGAGCTTCGGATGGCGAAATCGGCATGGCTTAATGCACCTTTAGTTGCAGGAATTTCTTGAGTAGGGCATGGCCCTGCTCAGACAAAATGGATTCGGGATGGAACTGGACACCCTCAATCGGTAATTCACGATGCCGAACGCCCATGATTTCACCATCGGCGGATTGCGCCGTAATCTCTAAGCACGCTGGAATGGTCTTGCGATCAATTGCGAGGGAGTGATAGCGCGTGACCGTAAATGGGCTTGGGAGATTTTCAAATACCCCAGCACCGGTATGCGTAATCGCATCGGTTTTGCCATGCATGACCTTCTGCGCACGGATGATGTCGCCCCCAAAGGCTTCGCCAATGGCCTGGTGGCCCAGGCAGACTCCTAAGATAGGGACTTTGCCGGCAAAGTGTTTAATGACGTCAACTGAAATGCCCGCCTCGCTTGGGCTGCAAGGTCCTGGTGAAATACAAATGCGATCCGGTTTGAGTACCTCAATTTGTTCAAGGGTAATTTCATCATTGCGATACACGCGAACATCTTCACCCAGTTCAGCGAAATACTGAACCAGGTTATAGGTGAACGAATCGTAGTTATCAATCATGAGGAGCATCAAGACCTCCTTGTACTAAGTCAGCAGCCATCAGAACCGCGCGTGCCTTGGCTTCGGTTTCGCGCCATTCAGCAGATGGATCAGAGTCAGCCACAACCCCAGCACCCGCTTGCGAGTACAGCATGCCATCACGAATGACACCGGTACGAATCACAATGGCCACATCCATGTCACCAGAAAAAGATAGATAGCCGGCTGCGCCACCGTAGATACCGCGCTTGGTGATTTCCATTTCATCGATGATTTCCATGGCGCGTATTTTAGGAGCACCCGATAAAGTACCTGCTGGAAAAGTGGCTCGGAGCACATTCATATTACTCATATTATCGAGCAGCTCTCCTTCAACTGAGCTGACAATGTGCTGCACATGTGAGTATTTTTCAATCACCATCGAGTCCGTGACCTTGACCGTACCCGTCTTAGCAATGCGGCCCACATCATTGCGCGCTAAATCAATCAACATCACGTGCTCGGCAATTTCTTTTGGATCCGCAAGTAGTTCGGTGGCCAAGCGCGCATCCTCTTCGGGGGTAGCACCGCGCGGACGCGTTCCAGCCAGGGGACGAATGGTGACGATCTTTTGTGATTCACGCAGCTCTTGCCGCACTAAGATCTCGGGTGATGAACCGACTACCTGCAGGTCCCCAAAGTCATAGAAGTACATATACGGCGAGGGGTTTAATGAGCGTAGTGCGCGGTAGAGCGCTAACGGTGATTCAGTAAACGGCTTACTAATGCGCTGACCAATCACCACTTGCATGCAGTCGCCTGCCAAGATGTAGTCTTTGGTGCGACGAACGGCAGCCTCAAAATCCGCTGCATCAAAGCGGCGAATTAATTCAGTTTTGGTGCTTGGCGGTGTTGCTGGCATCGCGATCGATTGACCGATGCACTGGCGCAGCTCATCTAATCTAGATTGTGCTCGCTCAAAATCATTTTTGATATTGGGGTCGGCATACACAATTAAATAAATGCGACCCGCGACGTTATCAATCACTGCGAGCTCTTCGGTGAGCATCAATTGAATGTCGGGCACATGCAATTCGTCGGGCAAGGTATGTTGCGCAAGACGGGATTCAATGTAGCGCACCGTGTCATACCCAAAGTAGCCTGCGAGGCCACCGCAGAAGCGCGGTAGGCCGGGAGGAACAGCTACCTTAAAGCGCTTAAAGTAGGCATCGACAAAATCCAATGGATTGTCGTGATTGGTTTCCGCAACCGCACCATCGGTAACCACTTCGGTAACGGGTGCGAGTGGAGTGCCAACCGAACGAAGAATTGTTTTTGCTGGGAGACCAATAAACGAAAAGCGCCCAAAACGCTCACCCCCAACAACAGATTCCAGTAGATAGGTATTTTTTTGACCGCTGGTGCTGGTGAGCTTGAGGTACAGAGAGAGCGGCGTCTCTAAGTCCGCTAAGGTTTCTTGTACAAGCGGAATGCGATTAAAACCCTGAGCAGCTAGGGCATCAAATTCAGGGCGTTGCATTAGGCTTTGCTCACTTCCGTTCGCATGGCCGCAATGACATCCGCGTAATTTGGTTTGCCAAAAATAGCCGATCCTGCAACAAAGGTGTCGGCGCCTGCCTTGGCAATCGCCGCAATATTGTCGGCCTTAATGCCGCCATCGACTTCGAGGCGAATGTGTTTGCCAGTCTCCCGCTCATGGCGATCGAGGCGCGCACGTAGCGTCGCAATTTTCTCTAGGGTGCTCGGAATAAAGGATTGCCCGCCAAAACCGGGGTTTACCGACATTAGCAAAACCAAATCAATTAAATCCAAGGTGTGATCAAGGTGATCCAGTGGTGTTGCTGGATTAAACACAAGACCGGCGTAGCAGCCCTGATCGCGAATCAAGTTGAGGCTGCGGTGCACGTGGCCACTCGCTTCGGGGTGAAAGCTAATTAAATTAGCCCCGGCCTTAGCAAAGTCCGGAATGATGCGGTCAACGGGCTCCACCATTAAATGGACATCGATCATGGCTGGCTTACCATCTTTTACAGCATACGAGCGGATGGCTTCGCAAACCAAAGGCCCAATGGTTAGATTGGGTACGTAATGGTTGTCCATCACATCAAAGTGTACCCAGTCTGCCCCGGCAGACAGAACGCCAGTGACTTCCTCGCCGAGGCGAGCAAAGTCAGCGGACAGAATGGATGGAGCAATAAGGTATTGCTTCGAATGACCTAGTTCTGGCTTTTGGCTCATATTGGCTTGAAAGAAAAGGGTTTTTGACGGTCCATACCTAGATTCTAGCTTGCAGTTGCCCTCAGGATGAAGCAGAATGCCTCCATGAATTCCCACGAAATCCGTATTTCCGTACGCACCCAGTACCTGCCAGAGCAGTCTGACCCCGATAACCGGCAATTTGCCTTTGCCTACACGGTCACGATTCGCAATATCGGCACTACCCCGGTGCAGCTCATTGCACGCCATTGGCATATCACCGATGGGGACAATGCCGTGCAGGAGGTTCGTGGTTTAGGGATTGTGGGGCAGCAGCCCCTATTGCGCACAGGCGAGCAGTTTGAATACACCAGTTGGGCCACTTTGCCCACGCCGGCTGGAACCATGCGCGGGGAATACTTCTGCGTTACGGAGGATGCCCACTTTTTTCAGGCGCCGATCGCTGAATTTGCCCTCGTGATGCCGCGCACCCTGCATTAAGGGTGTTAGGGGCTTAGTCCTCTTTTCTACCCTTGCTAGTCCATAAAACAATGAATAAAAGTAGGCATAAGGCAAGCAGTCCCTCGAGTACAAAAAGCAGCATGGGATATTGATCGAGTAAATTGGCAATCATGATAATGAATTGGCACCCTTTTTTTAAAAGCAATGAACAGCCATCGCTGCACCGATGTCATCTTATCGCGATGTTCGCTCTGGTGCTGGTTTTGCTGGTGGGATGCACTACCCCGCCAACACGAGCCCCAGGACAACGAGCGCTATCGATTGACAGCAGCGCTCCTGCAGCCAGCTTTACTAGCCCGATCGCCACGTTTAGTCCGGTCGCGTGGCAGCAAATACCCGGCTGGCAAGAAGATGATTTGAGCGCGGCTTGGTCTGCATGGATTGAAAGTTGCAAGGCTATGGTGAAGCGCAATAGCACGCGCTCATGGAGTAGCGTTTGCGATCGTGCCAAAACCGTTTCTGGCTCGAACTCACAGACAGTGCGACGCTATTTTGAAGATGCGTTTCAGGCATACGCCATTCGTAGCAATTCCACTGGCAGCGAAACGGGCTTGGTGACGGGCTATTACGAGCCGATCATGAATGGCTCGCGCGTGCGCACGTCGCGATATACCGTACCCCTATATGGCTACCCCGCAGCATGGAAGCGCAATAAACCCAATCCGGGACCAAGCCGCG
>JBIIGG010000060.1:0-7928 GCA_044236575.1 Polynucleobacter sp.
CAAAGGTAGATCAAGCGGTGTTAAGCCAAGCCCTCGCCGAGATCGATGGCGCCTCTACACACCTCAATCAATCGCTTGGTAAACCCAATTCAGCGATTACCGAAAATGAGTGGCTGAATGGCATTCGTACGCGGCTCTCGATACCGGGCGGTACCAGTCCAATTGATCTGCCTAATTTTCATGCATGGAAATGCAGCGCGCCCGGTGATCGGCGTGAGTTACTGCAGAATTTCATCATGCCCCTACTGCCTTGGAATGAATCATCCCAATTATTTTTAAAATTGCTGCGTCAGTCAGGTGAGTCACGTGATGCAGTAGCGCATCAAGGTGCATTTCAACAAGCGCCATCTGGCAAGGTCTACCAACTCATGCGCATTGCGGTTGAGGATGATTCTGTGTTTTCCGAAATCAGTGCAAACAAATACTTGTTATCTGTTCGTTTCTTAAAAAGCGAACAGGACAAGAAGCCGCATCCCATTCTGGAGGACATCCCATTCAAACTAACTTTGTGCCAGTTTTAATCTCGGCATAAAACTGCTTCAGTTGTTGAATCATCGGCAACGCAGCCGGCAAGAGCGGCTCTACCGTTAAATGATCCGCACCCAAGTCTTGCCACGATAACGCTTGGTTTTCACACCCGGTTGGCTCGCCAGTCCAATCCCGGATGATGCTAACGTGAATACGCACATACGCATGCGGATAATCATGTTCAATTGTCATTAAGTCGACGCTGCCATGAATGGTGATTCCGAGTTCTTCTTGGAGTTCGCGCTGCAGCGTTTGAAAGAGAGTTTCGCCTGCTTCGACTTTACCGCCCGGAAACTCCCAATAGCCCGCATAGGGTTTGCCGACGGGTCGCTGACCCATCAAGAAGCGCTGCTGCGCATCGAGCAAAATACCGGCTGCTACCTCGGTTACTGGGCGCCGAGCATCACTCATCGAATCTTAGGCGTGCGTGCCAGTCCAGTGTTTTGCAAACTGCCATGCCACTCGGCCAGACCGCGATCCGCGCTCCAAGGCCCAAACCAGTGCCTCAGATCGAGCGGCCTCAATTTGGGCATCACTCAAGCCAAAGTGCCGCAACCAATGCGCCACGATGGCGAGGTATTCTTCTTGCTTAGGTGGATAAAAGGAAAGCCACAAGCCAAAGCGCTCCGATAAAGAGATCTTTTCTTCCACCACTTCACCCGGATGAATTTCGCCATCGTCATCGTGATGATAGGTATGGTTGTCTTTCATGTATTCGGGCAATAAATGCCGGCGATTCGATGTGGCATAAATCAACATATTATCGACCTGAGCGGATATCGAGCCGTCCAAGGCCGACTTCATTGCTTTGTAACCAGACTCACCTTCCTCAAAAGAAAGATCATCGCAAAAAACAATAAAACGCTCCGGGCGATCGGCCAGTAAATCCGTTATGTCCGCCAAATCCGCTAAGTGCTCTTTTTCAACCTCAACCAAGCGCAGGCCATCTTTTGCGAAGGCATGCAGGCTGGCCTTAATTAATGAAGACTTACCTGTGCCGCGTGCGCCGGTGAGCAAAATATTATTGGCTGGTTTCTTTTGTACAAAGTTACGGGTATTTTCTTTAATCGCGTCGCGCTGACGATCAATGTGTTGCAGGTCTTCATACGAAATATCAGCAACGTGTTTTACGGGCTGTAAAAAACCAATACTGCCAAAGATACTATCGCGACGGCGCCAACGAAATGCGGTTGATGATTTCCACTGCGCCTCATCCAATGGTTTTGGAAGAAAGGTCTCGAGGTGACTTAGTAATCGATCTAATTTTTCGTTCATGGGATTAAGAGCGGTAATCGGCGTTGATCGAAACGTATTCATGCGATAAATCACAGGTCCACATCGTCTGCTCGGCAGCGCCGCGACCTAAATCGATTTTGACAGCAATCTCGCTAGCCTGCATCACGCGCTTCCCATCCGCCTCTTGGTAGCTTGGGTTACGTCCACCATCTTTTGCGACCCAAACATCGCCCAGCCATAACTGAACTCGGCTCACGTCTAGATCGGCAATCCCGGCGTACCCAATGGCAGCCAGAATGCGGCCTAAATTCGGGTCACTGGCAAAAAAAGCAGTCTTTACTAAAGGAGAATGGGCTACTGCCTCGGCTACTAAGCGGCACTCATCATTGGTCTTACCGCCAACGACTTCAATCGAAATAAATTTCGTAGCACCTTCGCCATCGCGCACAATCATTTGCGCCAGTCGGCGCGCAAATGCAATGAGCGCAGATCGCACAATGGGGTAGCTGGCGTCGGCTGTACTATTAATCTTTACTGGAGAAACGCCAGTCGCCATCACAATAAATGAATCATTGGTGCTGGTGTCGCCATCGATCGTGATGGCATTAAAGGAAAGGTCAGCTACTTCTTGGGTTAGGTTTTGCAACACCTCTGGCGCAAAGCCGGCATCCGTTGCAATGAAGCACAGCATTGTTGCCATATTGGGATGAATCATGCCGGCGCCCTTGCAAATGCCCGTCAACGTGATGAGTCCGTCCGGCGTAATCACCACTTGCGAAAAGGCCTTGGGCTGAATATCCGTCGTCATGATTGCTTCCGCTGCATCGAACCAGGCATCGTCAGTTAATTTGGCAATGGCGCTTGGGAGCGCAGCCGTTAGCTTTGCAATCGGCAAGGGCTCTAAGATGACGCCCGTTGAAAATGGCAATACTTGCTCTGGCTGGATATTCAAGGCCGCCGCTAAGGCGCAGCAGGTCTCCAAAGCATCGCGCATCCCTTGCTCGCCCGTGCCCGCGTTGGCATTACCGGTATTCACAACCAGCGCACGGATACCACTGTTCATTTGAGCAACCCAGTCTAAATGGGCTCTGCATAGCTGCACTGGGGCAGCGCAAAATCGATTTAAGGTAAACACGCCAGCCACTTGCGTACCTGGACTGAGAGTAATGACTAAAACATCCTTACGATTGGCTTTTTTAATCCCCGCCTCGGTTATACCCAATTGCACTCCAGCAACTGGACTCAGCGCAGAGCGCTCCGGCAGGGGCAAATTGACTGGCATGATTAACTCAAGGCGCCGCAGCAGGCTTTGTATTTTTTGCCACTGCCGCAAGGGCAGGGATCGTTGCGGCCGACTTTAGGCCCTGATCGAACAGGCGCAGGCGCCGCAGCAGGTTGTTCGCTCTCGGCAGTATCAGCGCTGACATCGGCATGCTGATACTGCACATCCTTGACTTGACTCATGTCTTCATTAATGGATTCCGAGGCAGCATCTAACTCATCGGCAGTCCGAATTCTGACCGCCATGATGCTCTTCACCACATCGTTCTTAATCACATTTAAGAGTTCGCCATATAGCTCAAATGCTTCGCGGCGGTATTCTTGTTTCGGATCTTTTTGTGCATAACCCCGTAAATGAATGCCTTGGCGTAAATGATCCAAGGCAGCCAAATGCTCACGCCAGTGGCTATCTAAGCTGTAGAGCATGACTGAACGCTCATAGCCAGCAAATGACTCACGCCCCGATAGCTCTACTTTGCCGTCATACGCTGCTTTCGCGGCAGTCAAGACGTGTTCGACTACGTCCTCTGCCTCGATTGAGTCGGCTGACTGAACTAGGCCAATTAAATCAACACTAAGACCCCATTCATTAGCCAAACTGTTTTCAAGTCCTGACAAATCCCACTGCTCTTCCATCGATTCAGCAGGAACATACAAATCACAAAAACTACGCAGCGCATCATCGCGTAAGTTGGCAATGAGGTCGCCAATGTCTTTGCTCTCGAGCACTTCATTACGTAAGCGGTAGGTCTCTTTACGCTGGTCGTTGGCAACGTCGTCGTACTGTAACAGCTGCTTCCGAATATCAAAGTTGCGGGCCTCGACTTTGCGCTGGGCAGACTCAATCGATCGCGTGACCATCCCAGCTTCAATTGGCTCGCCCTCGGGCATCTTTAAGCGATCCATGACTGCACGTAAGCGATCGCCTGCAAAAATGCGTAACAGCGGATCATCTAATGACAAGTAAAAACGCGATGATCCTGGATCGCCTTGACGACCCGAACGACCGCGCAATTGGTTATCAATACGGCGACTCTCGTGGCGCTCGGTACCAATAATATGCAATCCGCCCGCAGCCAGTACTTGATCATGTAGACCCTGCCACTCATTGTGCAAGACCGCAATGCGCGCCTCTATGTCAGCAGGCGCCAAATTGCCATCGGCCTCCATGAGCGAAGCTTGCTTCTCGACATTACCACCGAGTACGATGTCAGTACCACGACCGGCCATATTGGTCGCAATCGTAATCATTTTTGGTCGTCCCGCCTGCGCAATAATCTCGGCTTCTTTTGCATGCTGCTTTGCATTGAGTACCTGATGCGGCAGCTTCTTCTGATCCAATAAGTGAGAAATCAGCTCCGAGTTTTCAATCGACGTGGTGCCCACCAATACAGGCTGACCTCGGCCGTAGCATTCTTCAATGTCTTTGACTACGGCAGCGTAACGCTCTGCAGATGTTTTATAGATCTGATCTTGACGATCGGTCCGCTGACTCATGCGGTTGGGCGGAATAACGACGGTTTCGAGGTTGTAGATTTCCTTGAACTCGTAGGCTTCGGTATCTGCAGTACCGGTCATACCAGCCAACTTACCGTACATGCGGAAATAATTCTGGAAGGTGATGGTGGCTAAGGTGCGATTCTCACTCTGAATCGGAACCCCTTCTTTTGCCTCTACCGCCTGATGCAGTCCATCCGACCAGCGGCGGCCCGTCATTAAACGACCTGTGAACTCATCGACAATGATCACTTCTTGGTTTTGAACCACGTACTGTTGATCGCGGTGTTGCAAGCAATGGGCCCGTAACGCAGCATAGACGTGGTGCATCAAGGTAATGTTCTGGGGTGCGTAAAGCGAATCGCCTGGGTTTAAAACGCCGATTTGCGCCAAGATACTCTCAGCTTTTTCATGGCCAGTCTCGGTTAAATAAACCTGCTGGGTTTTTTCATCTACCCAATAATCGCCTGGCTTTTCAACGCCAGTACCATCGGACTTTTCTTCGCCAATTTGCCGCTCTAAGTGAGAAGGCAATTGATTCATTTTCAGATAGAGGTCGGTATGATCCTCCGCCTGCCCTGAAATAATCAGTGGCGTACGCGCCTCATCAATCAAGATCGAATCGACCTCGTCAACGATGGCATAGGCTAAGCCGCGCTGAACCCGCTGCGCAGCATCTTGCACCATGTTGTCACGCAAATAATCAAAGCCAAATTCATTGTTGGTGCCATAGGTAATATCGGCTGCGTAGGCAGCCTGCTTTGCCTCGTGATCCATTTGGGATAAATTGATCCCAACCTGAAGACCTAAGAAGTTATAGAGCTTGGCCATCCACTCCGCATCGCGCTGTGCCAGGTAATCATTGACCGTGACCACGTGAACACCCTTACCCGCAATCGCATTGAGGTAAACGGCTAAGGTTGCAGTCAGGGTTTTACCTTCGCCCGTACCCATTTCAGCAATCTTGCCTTGGTGCAGAGCTAAGGCGCCCATAATCTGCGCATCGAAATGGCGCATTTTCATGACGCGGCGACTGGATTCGCGGACTACAGCAAACGCTTCCGCAATGAGGTCATCCAAGGATTCGCCGGCAGTAAGGCGTGATTTAAACTCGGCTGTTTTTGCTTGAAGCGCAGCATCATCGAGTGATTGCAAGGTAGACTCAATTGCATTAACCTTGAGCACAGTTTTGCGGTATTGCTTTAAGAGTCGATCATTTCGACTGCCAAATAGAGTTTTTAGAATGCCGATTGCCATGGGATTTTGACCAAAATTAAGCCTTTGAGTTTATCACCCGAATCCCCTTTTCCCCATGAATCCAAAGCCAAAAACCCCTTATTCTGCCAAGCCAAAGATAGCCCGAGAGTGGCTAGACTGCTTGCGTGGGCCAGAAGGAATCCATGGCATTTTGGCGCGCACCGAAGATTTGGCCAAACTCAAGGCCTGCCTACAGCACTCCCTAAAAACCCTTGAATTAGCTCACTTTGGCTCTAAAGTAGAGCCGGTTTGGGCCTCCGGCAAGCAGGCGGAGCTTTTGCTGATGGTACCCAATGCCACCATAGCAGCTCGCTTGCAGCAATCTTTACCTAGTTTAATCAACGAGTTAGCGAAAAATGGTCAGAATTGCTCGGCGATCAAAGTGAGCCTAAAGCCAGCCCTTCCTCAGTCAGAGTGGATTGTTCAGCCACGTGCCCCAGCTAGGGAAAAGCCCAAGGGGCTAAATCCCGTTGCACGTTCAGCGTGGCTTGATTTGCTGAGTAAATTGGAGCCGGAATCGGATCTCAGCAAGGCAGTCCAGCGCCTTCTGCAATCGAGAACAGGCTCACCCTAAAAAAAGAGGGGTTGATTTTCTACCGTGTAAGCCGCTGGTGCTTTATTGAGCGGAAATGACTCTATTGAAAATGCACTGGGGTCTTCAAATAATTTACGCAACAAGGCGTTATTCAGCGCATGGCCTGATTTTTTTGCAATATAGGATCCGACAATCGGATGCCCTGCCAAATACAAATCACCAATGGCATCAAGGATTTTGTGGCGCACAAATTCATCCTCGTAACGCAATTCTTCATTATTGAGAATGCGGTGCTCATCTAAAACAATCGCATTATCTAAACTACCACCGCGCGCAAGGCCAATTTCACGCAAGGCCTCAACCTCGTGCGCAAAACCAAATGTACGTGCACGACCGATTTCACTGCGGTATGCATGCTCTGCAAAGTCGACCACAAAATGCTGGCCTGTTTTATCCACAGCCGGATGCTTAAAGTCAATCGTGAAATCCAACTTGAAGCCGAAAAAAGGGTCTAAGCGGGCTAACTTATCGCCATCCCGCACTTCAACGGTTTTTTTAATGACCATGAACTGACGGGGAGCATCTTGCTCCGCTATACCCGCAGATTCAAGTAAGAAAAGAAAGGATGCGGCGCTGCCATCCATAATCGGAATCTCTTCGCAGTCCACCTCAATCAATACATTATCTAAGCCTAATCCGGCACAAGCAGACAGCAAGTGTTCGACTGTAGAAACACGTACCCCGTCTTTTTGTAAGACCGATGCGAGGCGCGTATCCCCAACTAGCAAGGCATCTGCCGCTATCACGACTGGCTCAGGCAAATCAATACGAACAAACTGGATTCCCGAATTCACGGGCGCAGGCTTAATCGATAAGCTTGCTTTGCGGCCAGAGTGCAAGCCAATGCCAACCGTTTTTATCGGATTGGCAATGGTGCGTTGCTTGAGCATGATCGCGTTTGTAAATTCAGGGAATCGATGAAACGGATATTGGAATTACAGCTGTTTTAAGACCGAGGCAGCATCGCTCACCTCAAACTTACCTGGCGCCTCGAGGGATAGTGATTTCACTACGCCGTTCTCCACCACCATGGCATAACGCTGCGAACGAATTCCGAGTCCACGCTTCGTTAAGTCAAATTCCATACCTAATTTGCTGGTGAACTCAGCACTACCGTCACCGAGCATGCGTACTTTTTTACCTACATTGAGATCACGTCCCCATGCGCCCATGACAAATGGATCATTTACAGAGACACACCAAATTTCATCAACGCCTTTTGCTTTGATAGCATCAAACTGGGCAACGTAACCTGGCACGTGTTGTGCAGAGCAGGTTGGCGTGAAAGCACCAGGCAAGGCAAAAATCACAATTTTTTTACCGGCAACTAACTTATCTACTTCAAACGCATTAGGGCCAATGGCGCAGCCTTCGGTTTCTTCATTCAGAAACTCATACAAGGTGGCATTCGGTAGTTTTTGTCCAACTGCAATCATAAAATCTCCAATTCAATAGTTATCAATGGGTGAGCCAACGCAAGCGCAGGATTCGTCGTCCGGAGGGGCGCTGCGCTGGCATCTCTCATAACACTATT
>JBIIGG010000188.1:0-7911 GCA_044236575.1 Polynucleobacter sp.
TTTGCTGCAATAAATCCTTGGCTAGTAACTGAGTATCCGTACTATCAAAACGGACCTTCACCGACCCCACATTACCAGTGCGCTCAAAAAACATGCCTGTAATGGGTATGGAGGCATCCGCTAATATTTTTTCAACACGCGCTTGCGTTGCCAGTTCAACCTTGACGGTTGGTTTGGCTGCCGAGACCTGAACCGCTGGAGCCTCTCCAAAAATATTGGGCAAGGAATAGAGTGCGCCAATCAGTAGCGCAACACCAATTACAAGGTACTTCCAGAGCGGGTAACGGTTCATAGTGTCTCGATGGCGCTAATACTAAAAATAAGCTTAAGCAGCTTTGAGACTGCCTTTAGGCAAAACCATGGTGACAGCGCCTTTTTGCATGATCACTTCGGTGCCCGATGCAATTTCAACGGTCACGTTTTGATCTTTCATTGCGGTGACTTTGCCAAGAATTCCGCCGATGGTAATAACTTCATCGCCAACCGCCAATGCTTCGAGCATGAGGCGCGTTTCTTTTTGGCGTTTCATTTGTGGGCGAATCATAATGAAGTACAAGACTACAAACATCAAAAGGATGGGCAAGAAACCCATTAGGCCGCCGCTGTCCGAGCCTGTGCCAGTTTGAGCAAATGCATTACTAATCCACATATTCAAAGCCTCCATATAGAACCCTAATTAAAAAGCCAGAAAGATCGGCTAAGGTGCAATTCTAAACCGCTCGGGGGATTTGAGGCCTAATCCTGGCCTGGCTCGACGCCACGTTGCCGATCGGCATAAAACTGCTCGCGGTAGGCGCTAAACCGATCCTTAGCCAGGGCCTCCCGGATTTCGGTCATTAGCCCTATGTAGTAGGACAAATTGTGGATGGTATTGAGCTGCGCCCCCAGAATTTCATTGGCCTTTTGCAGGTGATTCAGATAGGACCGGGTAAAGCGCTGGCATGTATAGCAGGTGCAAGTCGGGTCTACTGGGCGATCATCGTCCTTATAGCCGCTGTTGCGCAGCTTCAAATCGCCAAAGCGGGTAAAGAGCCAGCCATTGCGGGCATTGCGGGTGGGCATCACGCAATCAAACATGTCTATGCCATTGCTCACCCCGAGCATCAGGTCTTCAGGGGTGCCAACACCCATTAAATAATGCGGGGCTTTCTCTGGAAGTTTGGGGGCGGTAAAGGCCAAAATCCGTTCAAACTCGGGCTTGGGTTCGCCTACCGAGAGGCCGCCAATCGCAATCCCATCAAATCCCTGCTGACTTACTTCAGCTAAGGAGGCTTCACGTAAGGACTCAAACATCCCGCCCTGCACAATGCCAAAGAGCCCATTGCCGGTTTCGAGCTCCCGAAAGCGCTTGAGTGAGCGGGCGCCCCAGCGGAGCGATAGTTCAAGGGACTGCCGCGCTACTTTTTCCGTGGTGGCCTGACCGTGCGTCTCATAGGGAGTGCACTCATCGAATTGCATGGCAATGTCACTATTGAGTACGGCCTGAATCTCCATCGAAACTTCGGGAGACATAAATAACTTATCGCCATTAATGGGTGAGGCAAAGGTAACGCCATCTTCTGAAATTTTTCGCAGCGCTCCAAGACTAAATACCTGAAAGCCTCCCGAGTCAGTCAAGATCGGTTTATCCCACGCCATAAAACGATGCAGTCCGCCGTGCTTTGCGATGACATCAAGACCAGGTCGCAACCACAAATGAAAGGTATTGCCCAAAATAATTTGTGCTTTAGCCTCCTCAAGATCACGCGGAGTCATTGCCTTCACCGTACCGTAGGTTCCGACCGGCATAAAGATGGGCGTTTGCACACTGCCGTGGGGCAGATCAAGTCTGCCGAGTCGGGCCAAGCTTTGCGAATCGCGCTTGATTAACTCAAATTGAATGGGTGACGTCATTAGGCTAGTTTAAGCGGATCGATTCAGGAACATGGCATCACCATAACTGAAAAAGCGATAGCGCTGCGTAATCGCATGCTGATAAGCCTCCCGAATGGTATCCATACCGGCAAAGGCGCTGACTAACATGAGTAAAGTGGACTTGGGTAAGTGAAAGTTCGTTACTACGGCATCCACTATTTTGAATTCAAAACCAGGGGTAATAAATAAATTGGTATCCCCAGTGAGCTCTTGATTCAGGGCATAGCTCTCGAGCGTGCGCAAGCTAGTAGTACCAACGGCAATCACGCGCCCACCACTTTGCTTAGTCTGCGCAATAGCCTCAATGGTTTTTTCGGGGATGCTGTACCACTCATAGTGCATTTGGTGCTGGCTTAAATCTTCGGAGTGAACCGGCGTGAAGGTGCCGGCCCCAACATGTAAGGTGATGGTAGCGCGATTTACGCCATTATCAGCAAGGCGCCCTAAGACAAGATCATCAAAGTGCAAGCCTGCCGTTGGCGCTGCCACTGCACCAGGGTTACTTGCTAAAACAGTTTGGTATCGCTCAGCATCGTCCCGATCCGCTTGGTGTTCAATGTAATGCGGAAGGGGTAATTCACCAAAGCGATCTAGCAATTCCAATACGTTTTGATGAAAAGCAATTTCATAAAAGCGATCCATGCGCTGCAGGATCTCGACATCAATCTGCTGACCAAGCTTATTCTGAATTTGGATTCTGCTGCCAACTTTAGGCGTCTTTGAGGCCCTTATTTGCACCCAGGCTCGGTTTTCACCCGTGATGCGCTCAATTAAGAGCTCAACTTGTCCCCCCGTTTCTTTCTGACCATATAGCCTTGCCGGGATTACCTTCGTATCATTGAAAATGAATAAATCGCCAGGCTTGGCTATTTGGCTGATATCAACAAATTGACGGTCGTGTATGCCGTCGCTAGCCACCTCCAACAAGCGGCTGTCGGAGCGATTGGCGAGGGGGTGCTGAGCAATTAGCTCGGGCGGAAGGTCGTAATTGAAGTCGGAGAGTTGCATAGCGTTACCATCGAAGTTGGAATTCTAACCATGACGAAACCCCGACCACCAAATGCGCTCGAAAAAATGGGCTTAAATAGCCCGATTGCGCTGGCATTGCACCTGCCAAGTCGCTACGAGGACGAGACTGCGCTGTACAGCATCGAAGACGCATTAATTAAAGGGTCATTTAGCGCAGTACAGACCCAAGGGAAAGTGATTCGCAGTCAGGTACTGTTTCGACCGCGGCGCCAGTTAGTAGTCACCATTGAAGATGACACCGCTCTGCTGCAGTTGCGCTTTCTTAATTTTTACCCGAGCCAGCAAAAGCAAATGGCCGTAGGCACCCACGTCCGAGTACGCGGCGAGGTACGCGATGGCTACTCTGGACCTGAGATGGTTCACCCCACCGTCAAAGTAGTGCCGCCCGATGCGCCACTACCAGCTAGCTTGACTCCGGTCTATCCCGCCAGTGAAGGCGTGACTCAAACGGTGATTCGTAAGGCAGTGCAGCAGGCCTTGCGATCGGCTGACATTAAGCAATTTCTAGCCGAGTTGATTCCTACGTCCGTGACGGCAGATCTTTTGCCGCGGGGCGAGTGGATGCCTTTGCACGATGCCATTCATTACCTACACAACCCACCAGCAGATGCGGATACTGCCGCCTTAATGGAGCGAACTCACCCAGCATGGCGACGCGTGCAGTTTGAAGAATTATTGGCACAACAGCTCTCGCTAAAGCAAGCCCATGCACTGCGCCGTCAGCGCAATGCACCTCGTCTGCATGGAAGCTCATCGACTGGGGGACAGCAATCGATTGAGCAAGGACTGTTGGCAGCCCTGCCATTTGAATTAACGGGCGCGCAACAGCGGGTGTGGGCACAAATTGAGTCGGACCTCAGCCGAGCGTTTCCGATGAACCGCTTATTGCAGGGGGACGTGGGCAGTGGCAAGACTGTAGTTGCGGCGCTGGCCGCAGCGAGGGCAATCGACCATGGGTATCAGGCTGCGGTCATGGCTCCTACTGAAATCCTGGCAGAACAGCACTACAACAAAATGCAAGAATGGTTTGGGCCCCTTGGAGTCGAGATCGTATGGCTATCAGGCAGTTTAAAAGCCAAAGAAAAAAAAGCTGCACATGCGGCGATAGAGAGTGGTGCTGCGCAACTGATTATTGGTACCCATGCCTTGATTCAGGAAAGTGTTTCGTTTGCGAAGTTGGGTTTGGCGGTAATTGATGAGCAACACCGCTTTGGGGTCCGTCAACGCCTAGAGATATCGCAGCGCATCGGCTCGGAATTGTTCTACTGTCATCAGCTGATGATGTCTGCAACCCCAATCCCCCGCACCTTAGCAATGACCTACTATGCCGATCTGGATGTCGCTGTGGTTGATGAGCTGCCACCCGGTCGCAAGCCCATTACGACGAAGGTGGTGAAGCATAGCCGGCGGGATGAAGTCATCAATGGACTGCAGGACTGGCTGAGTAAAGGCTTGCAAGCCTACTGGGTTTGCCCCTTAATTGAAGAGTCGGATGCCTTGCAACTACAAACCGCCGTGGAGAGTTATGCGCAATTAGAAGAGCGCTTGCCCCAATTTAAAATAGGCCTAGTCCATGGGCGATTAAAGGCAGAAGAGAAGGCTGCCGTGATGGCAGCATTTAAGGCCAATCAAATTCAATTGCTGGTGGCGACTACCGTGATTGAGGTTGGGGTGGATGTGCCCAATGCGGCACTGATGGTGATTGAGCATGCCGAGCGATTTGGTTACGCCCAAATTCATCAATTGCGCGGCCGAGTAGGGCGCGGCACAGCTGACTCGGTCTGTATTTTGATGTACGCGGAACCCCTTTCGGCGGCAGCGAAGGAGCGCTTGCAAACCCTGCGTGAAGTATCTGATGGTTTTGTGATTGCGGAGCGGGATTTATCGCTGCGCGGCCCGGGTGAACTCTTGGGCGCAAAGCAATCGGGCGATACCATGCTCCGATTTGTAGACCTGCAACGCGATGCCTGGCTGATTGATTTAGCCCAGCAGGCAGCAGAGCGCCTTTTGGCAAAGCACCCTGCGGTGGTAGAGCAGCAACTGGAACGGTGGCTCGGATCACGCGCCGATTTTCTAAAAGCCTGATAATTGCGTTATGACATTAACTGAACTTCGCTACATTGTCGCCGTTGCCCGGGAGCGCCACTTTGGGCGTGCCGCCGAGGCTTGCCATGTTTCGCAGCCCACCTTATCGGTTGCCATTAAAAAACTCGAAGAGGAATTGGGCGCGCAGATTTTTGAGCGAACCAGTGCTGAGGTTGCAATGACAGCCTTGGGTATTTTGATTGTGGAGCAAGCGCAGCGTGTTCTAGAGGAAGCCAATTCGCTGAGGCATCTGGCAAAGCACGGTCAAGATCCTTTATCGGGCCCCTTGCGTCTGGGCGCAATTTATACCGTTGCACCTTATTTATTGCCAAGCCTTGTCAGGGTGGCACGTGAGTCTATGCCTAATGCCCCGCTATTTTTGGAAGAAAATTTTACAGTTCGTTTGCTAGAAATGCTGCGTCAAGGCGTGCTCGACTGCGCTATTTTGGCCGACCCGTTTCCGATGGCAGGCCTTGAGGTTGTCGAGCTGTATGACGAGCCATTTTATGTGGCAGTCCCGAAGGACCATCCTTGGACTGAACGCCAATCGATTGGCCACGACGAATTAAAGGAACAAAATACCTTGCTTCTGGGCGCGGGACACTGCTTTCGGGATCATGTTATCGGTGTGTGCCCAGAACTGAATCGCTTTGGGCCTGGTCCGACGATGGGTGAGCAACGTAGCTTTGAGGGTTCTTCACTGGAAACCATCCGGCAAATGGTTGCGGGCGGCATTGGCATTACCGTTTTGCCACGTACATCGATTCCGGATCCCAAAACACGCGAGGGTTTAATTCGGTACATCCCATTTGAAGAGCCCATGCCAACCAGGCGTGTGAGTTTGGTGTGGCGTAAAAGTTATCCGCGCGCAGCAGCGATGGCCGAACTCGCCAAAACAATCCGGCGCTGTGATTTGCCTGGAGCGAGGCTGGTCTGAGTTTGCAGCGCCTCTATACTTACGCCCGCTTAATTCGGCTCGACAAGCCGATTGGTACGCTACTGTTACTGTGGCCTACCTACTGGGCTTTGTGGCTATCCAATGAAGGAATGCCGCCATTCGATTTATTGATTATCTTTACGCTCGGTACTTTTTTGATGCGCAGCGCCGGTTGCGCCATTAATGACTATGCCGATCGGGATTTTGATCGCCATGTCGAGCGCACTAAAAATCGCCCCATCACGAGCGGTCAAATCAGTGGCAAAGAAGCGGTGTTGATTGCTGCCATCCTTGCTCTCTTGTCCTTTGGACTCATTTGGCCACTGAATTTACTCACGAAACAGTTATCGGTTTTTGCAATTATCGTCGCAGCTATATATCCCTTCACCAAGCGTTTCTTTGCTATGCCCCAAGCCGTATTGGGCGTTGCTTTTGGGTTTGGAATTCCGATGGCCTATGCCGCCAGCCAAAATCAGGTGCCGCTTGAGGCGTGGATTTTATTTGTGGGTAATCTTTTTTGGACGATTGCCTATGACACGGCGTATGCCATGGTGGATCGTGATGATGATCTGCGTTTGGGTTTGCGCACCTCTGCCATTACCTTCGGGCGTTTTGATGTGATTGCAATTGCAATCTGTTATACCTTGCTGCTATTTAGCCTTTTATGGGTTGCTTACCTAGTTCAACTCAATGACCTGTTCTGGTTTGGTTGGGTTGGGGCACTGATCTGCGCGATCTACCATGTATCGCTGGTGCGTACCCGACAACGGGAAGCTTGCTTTAAGGCGTTTCGCCAAAATAATTGGTTAGGCGCTTTTTTATTTCTGGGGATCGTACTGGGATTACTGGGCTAATTCATCACCCATGGCTTTGCCGCGCTTGGCTGCAGCAGCCAGAGCCGCCTCTAAAATACCTTGCCAATCCTCTTCCTTGAGAACAGCTAAAGCGGCAGCAGTTGTGCCCCCCTTAGAGGTCACTTTTTCACGCAAGCTACCGGCAGATTCAGCCGAATTAACTGCAAGTTGCGCAGCACCTTGCAGGGTAGCGTAAGCGAGGGCTCTGGCACTTGCTGGATCAAGACCTAGTTTTTCTCCACCGCTTTGCAGCGCCTCTAAAAATGCAAATACATAGGCGGGACCGCTGCCTGATAGCGCAGTAACCGCATCAATTAAATTCTCATCGCTTACCCAAACGCTTTGCCCAACTGCATTGCAGAGTGCCGTTGCCTTAGAGCAGGCTTGCGCATCAACACTAGCGTTCGCACATAAGCCGGTAATACCCATGCCGATCAGGGCGGGGGTATTTGGCATTGCGCGTACACAGTGCGAATGACCTAACCAGCTTGCCATACTGCTGAGCCGAATACCGGCTGCAATGCTGATGATGAGTAAGCGATTTGCAGCGATGGTTTTTAAGTGGGGGGCTAGGGATAGGGCTACTTGCTTAAAATCTTGCGGCTTCACAGCCATCACAACAACATGCTCGAGCTTCGAATCGTAGTGCAATTGTTCGATCGAATTGATGATGTCCAGGGAAAAATCAGCCTTAAGCTTTTCCGCAGTAGCAGTAAATGGCTCTACTACCGCCATTTGTTTGGCAGAGAGGCCACTCGCCAGCAAGCCGCCAATTAGGGCTCGACCCATATTGCCACCACCAATAAAGGTGATGTGCGTATGGGCTAAGGGGGAGTGAATGGAATCAGTCATAAGCAGAATAGTACTAGGCCTTAGCGGGAGGGCGCTGACCAAAGATGGCGGTGCCGATTCGAACCAAGGTGCTGCCCTCGGCAATCGCTGCCTCGAGGTCATCCGACATACCCATCGATAGGGTATCAAAATAGGCATAGCCTCGGTCATCGAGGCGAGATTGCTGAATTTGCACAAACAGCGCCTTCATTTTGGCGCACGCCGCGCGTTGCTCTATGGGGTCGGTGCTGGGCGCGGGAA
>JBIIGG010000061.1:0-7798 GCA_044236575.1 Polynucleobacter sp.
TTATCCCGGCGCCCAGCAGATCATTATTGAAGGTAGCGACCATGGGATTGCTAATTACAGCGATTATCTGGATGCGGTAATCCGCTTCGCTTGCGATTAATTATATAGGCTCATTTCATGAGCTTCTTGCTTGACATACTGCACTCTTGAGCAATAAGCGCATTAGCGCGAAGAGAGGAGTAGATAATGCAAACCCTAAAAACATTTTTTATCTGGCTGGTCTTTGCAGAAAAGCAAGGCGAATGGCAGCGTTCGGAGTGGATTTGCCGTAATCGGATTGAGTAAGCAAATCCCAATGGGACGGCCCAATCATTGCCGTGTAGGGTCAATTGCATTGAATTGATCGCCCCCATAATTTTCTGTAAGATGGTTGTCATGCAGTGATGCGATGATTTATGCCATTACAGAGAGGGGAGTGGTTGTGCTGAGCATCTTGAAGCTAGACGCTGGCGGTATTCCGCAATGCTGGATTAACGCGGAAGAAGCGACAAAACAATATGCGGATCAGAGCGTATTGTGGACGCTGGGCGATCCAATTGCAGTCATGCGCGGCGGCATCTCGCGCGCTACTGGCAAACAATCCATCATTGAGCTGCACTCCATCGTGGCGGTTAAAGGCTCCGCACGCATTAATCTATTTGATGTTGTACCTGGCATTACGAAGCGCAAGTTGTATCGCCGTGATCGCGGCCTGTGTGCCTATTGCGGTGAGCGCATTACGGAGAATGACGCAGAAGCAGAACACATTATTCCCAATAGCCGGGGCGGCAAATACACTTGGATGAATTTGGTTATTTCTTGCCGGCCATGCAATCAGCGCAAAGGTAATCGCACCCCAGAAACGGCGAGTATGAGCTTACTCTATGCTCCTTATATGCCCAGCCTGTATGAGGACATGATTCTCAAAGGCAGAAATATTCTGGCCGATCAAATGGATTTTTTGGCTGCGAACCTCCCCAAAAATAGCCGTCTCCTGGAAGGATTATTCTGGGAGCAGTCCTAAGTCGTTTTAAGCCGCTGTGGATTCTGCTGGCAGCCTTGCTACTGTCAATCATTGCCCATTTGATTTTATTTTTCTGGTTGTGGCTGATGCCTACGGGCTCTCTACTGCCGCCCCCGCAGGAATCCCCTGTTCTCGCCACCTTAAAAGAAGAGCCGGTAAAGCAAATCAAGATGGCCCGCTCTGCAAAAAAGGTAGTTCCACAGCCTAGCAATACCGCTGGTGATTCAGGTACTCCAGCTGGATCGCCAGAAGGTAACTCAGCAGAGCAGGGGGGTGCCTTATTTGAGCAAGATGGGGTGGCTTTTCGCCTTCCCGAGTCAGCACTGTTGTATTACGATGCCTACGTTGATGGACAGCAAGTACAGACCGGTGAAATCAAATGGATTGCAGATGACTCAGGATATTCACTATCGATTACGATTCCATATGCCTTTGTGGGTCCCTTTGTATTTGAATCCAAAGGCAAGATCGATGCCTATGGTTTAGCGCCCTCGATTTACTGGGCCCAGCGTGGTAAAAATCCCCCGCGGTTTTCACGCTTTGAACGCAATGCGCAGGGCGGTCCGGTAATGTTTTTTTCAGAGAAGATGGATTTTTCTCCGCCGATACCGCCAGGCACTCAAGATCGCTTTAGCTTGATTTTTCAATTTGCCTCACTCCTCAATGGTGACGGCAAAATTGATGAAGCGGGCACCATTCGGTCTATACCCGTAGCCAGCTTTGACATGATTGAGCCCTGGCAATTTAAAAGCTATGGCGAGCTTGTTTCAGATGCTGTGCCGAGCATGGGGGTAACCACCTTACGCCACTATGAATTACTCGATCGCCCCAGCAATAAATTCAAACGGCGCGTTGATCTGTGGCTGGTTCGCGATTTGGAGTGGCTACCGGGTCGTATTAGAACAACGGAAGCCAATGGCAGGGTGTTTGAGCTCGTTTTTAAGCAGAAGGCGCCGCTGAGCCGGGCTTCCGAGTAAGCAGGGCCCCCATCATTGAATAAAGGGCTGCACCGGACATCGACACCGAAAACACCCCCGAAAAGGAGATCAAAATGGGCAATACTTGCCAAGCGCTGTTTAAGGGGTAATTGCCAAAGCCCAAGGTGGTGTACATCTCGCCGACAAAGTAAAAAGTCTGCGTAATGCCTGGAAAAACAGAAAAAGCGACCAATACATAGGTCCATGCGACGATTTCAGCAATGTGGGTCAAGATGATGAGCAGGATGGCAAGGAAATACGATATAAAACTGGCGCCGGCTAAATGCGGTATGGATTTGAGGAAACGGTCTATGGAGTGGAATGCGCTAGCGATGACTAAAACAGCCACCCCATGAATGGTAAGCATGGCTGCCATGAAAGCCAAGATCAAATACAGTTCGACGTTGTCACCAATGTCCAGCTGGATTTGCTGCAGTAATTCAGCAACGGAAGGTAAGGTGGCCGGCTTTTCAGTAGACATGCATTACCCTAAATCAATCCATCTTTATTATTTGACATAATAATGATTATACGCAATTAAGACTTAGGGCCACCGGGGTACGGTTCGTTGTAGAGCTTTTGCCAGCGGGCTCTCAAGCCCTTTTGTATCTCTTCTTGATTAAAGAGTTCTGCTACATCAATTGCTGAATAGCCTTGTTGATTGCGTATCCGAATGTCTGCGCCGCGATCGAGTAACAAACGGACCAATTGGATATTGCCAGCCCGAATCGCCATCATTAAGGGCGTTGTTTCGTTTGGGCTTGGCGCATCGACTACAGCGCCTTTATCGAGCAAAAACAGTGCTATATCAAGGTGGCCATTGGTGCAGGCGTAATGCAGTGGTGTCCAGCCGGATCGATTTACCGGCACTTCCTTTTGATTAACCAATATCTTTACTTCGGGCAATAACCCGTATAAGGCAGCAAACATTAGTGGCGTCTCGTCCGTCATATTGGCCTGATTCAGGTCAATGCCTTTGACATTAATCAGGTAATCCACTGTTTTTACAGAGTTTTCTTGAATGGCAACCATCAAAATAGGCATACCGCGCGGATCCTTTTGATTGGGGCTCATGCCCTTATCAATCAAAGTCTTGACCTCACGAACGTCATCAAACTTAGCTGCACTGGTAATCGCTGCTATTTGTGATTCCGTTTGGGCATGAACCCAACTTGGCGTAAGCGCAGTAGCAAGAATCAGCGCTCCAAAGAGGCTCTTATGGGTGTTGGTTAACTTTAGATTCAATATCATGATAATTCTCTATTTACTTGAAAACATTCAAAAAAATTATTTGTAGTATGCTCTGCAATGGTATCAACAGAAACACCTTTTAGATCAGCAATGTAGCGGGCTACGTGTGAGACCCAAGCGGGTTCATTGGTCTTGCCCCGGTGCGGCATAGGCGCCAAATATGGGGAATCAGTCTCAATTAGCATACGCTCCAAGGGTATCTGCCGACAGGTCTCCTGAAGGTCTTTTGCACTTTTAAAGGTCACAATGCCAGAAAAGGAGATGTAAAACCCCAAATCAATCGCTTGCTTAGCTACTTCCAGGCTTTCAGTGAAGCAGTGCATTACGCCGCCAATGCGATCAGCGCCCTCTTCCTTAAGGATCCGTATGGTGTCTTCAGAGGCCGAGCGGGTATGAATGATTAAGGGGCAGCCTGACTCTATAGCCGCCCGAATATGCGTCCGAAACCGGTTACGCTGCCACTCCATATCGGCATACGCCCGGTCGGCCATGCGGTAATAGTCCAGCCCCGTTTCGCCAATCGCAATCACTTTAGGGTGCTTGGCTGCCTCAACTAAAAAATCGACGGTGGGCTCAGGCGTATCTTCGTAATCGGGGTGGACGCCAACCGAGGCATACAAGTGGGGATGGGTCTCAGCTAATTGCCGCACCAATGGAAAGTCAGGGAGATCGACCGAGATGCAGAGTGCGTGGCTAACCTGGGCGGCTACCATATTGGCAAGCACCTCGGGTAAGCGCTCGCGGTACTCCGGAAAATCAAGGTGGCAATGGGAATCAATGAACATCCCTCCATTTTAATCGCCGGCGCCCTCTTCGGCTAATGGATCCAAAAGTAAGGGATATCAGTCGCCAAAAATCTGCTGGTATTGCATTAGGAGGGATTCAAGCTGAATGCGGGTAGCCAATGGGTGATTTTCATGACGGCGAGCCTGGGTGACACCTTTCCAAAGGCGCAATAACTTTTCAATACGCACCTGTTTTGCTAAAACTGCAATCGTTCCAGCATGCTTGGGATAAAAACGTACGTCATTGGCCTGTGCACTGCCTTGCAGATCAGCTAACCAACGTTGCATCGAGGCGAGCAATACTGCAAACGATGCTTTGTGGGTTTTTTCTGCCACATCCAGCCAATCGATACGAACTCCCTGGGATAGGCCTTGCAATAAATAGCGCGAGGCCTGAATCGAAATAAAAAGCTCATCTTTCTCGTTTTGATCTTGCTTGGCCGATAGAAAATCGAGAGTCGCGTAAGGCGCCCCACCCTGCTCATAAAAAATGGTTTCCAGCTCATCACCCGAGACGGTGAGTTCGGGGCGGGCAGCAATTTCCTTACGAAGCCATTCAAGACCACTTGCTCGATCGGGTGGTGGTAGAGCGATTAAACGGCAACGGGAGCGAATGGTCGGCAAGACGCGATCAAGGCGACTTGTAACTAATATAAAAATGGTACTGCTTGGTGGTTCCTCTAAGGACTTTAATAAGGTGTTGGCAGCATCTGCTCGCAAGGACTCTAAAGGGTAGACCAAGACCACACGATTGCCGCCGCGGTGCGTACCGATGGCTAAGCCTTCGATGGCAGATCGCGCCTCTTCAATAGCAATGTTTTTCTTCTCTTTTTTTTCAGCAGAGTCACCCTCTTCATCGCGCAGCAGTTTTGCTTTTTTACTCGGCGAAGGATCACCATCGGCGCCCTCAAGAACCTCATTTGGCATAAAGCGGCGATGCGTCTCTGGAACCAGTGCAACAAAGTCCGGGTGATTGCCCGTATCAAACCAGCGGCATGCCTCACAGCAATTACAGGGCTTATTCATCCCGTTTGGCGATGCCTCGCATAGCAATGCTTTGGCAAGCGTCAGTGCAAAATCGGCCTTACCTATACCGGCCTGCCCATGGAGCAGTATGGCGTTCGGGCACGCCGCTAAGTCAATGCCATTCCACTGCGGCTGTAACCAAGGTGCAATCATCGAATTGCCAAAGGGGATTTGCATAAAAAATCCCAAATCGCCTCTTGCGTTTGCGTAGCATCCACCAGCACAAAACGGTCTGGATCTGCCTTTGCTCTGCGCAGGTATTCCTGTCTAACCCGCTCAAAGAAGTCTAGGTCGAGGCGTTCAAATTTGTCGGGGGAGCGAGCTTTCGAGCGGCGTGCTTCGGCTATTGCTCCCGGCAAGTCAAATAAGAAAGTGGTATTCGGTTGCAGTAAGCGTCCATCGCTTTGCATTTGCACCCATTGTTCTAGGGCATTGAGCTTTTCAATCGAGAGCCCGCGTCCGCCGCCCTGGTAGGCAAAACTGGCATCGGTAAAACGATCGGACACCACAATATGCCCAGCTGCAAGTGCTGGGGCAATGACTTGTGCCACATGCTCACGGCGCGCGGCAAACATGAGTAAGGCTTCTGTTTCCAAATGCATCGGCGCCTCTAATAACAGTGCCCTCAATTGCTCGCCTAACGCAGTACCGCCTGGTTCACGCGTAACAATAATCGTGCGGTCTGGAAAGCGCTTTTTGAGTAGCTCACAATAGGCGGCGATGTGGGTGCTTTTTCCAGCGCCATCGATGCCTTCAAAGCTAATAAAAAATCCAGGCTCATTCGCATTCATCATGGCATCCATTACGGTGACGGTCTCGTTGCTGGCACTTTAATGGAACGCTGATATTGGTCAACGGCTTTTTCATGCTCAGACAGTGTTTTGGAGAAGTGGCTACTGCCATCGCCCTTAGCAACAAAGTACAGGGCATCACTTTTTGCAGGGTTAGCTGCAGCAAGCAGGGATTCCATACTGGGAATCGCAATCGGGGTAGGAGGTAAACCCGCACGCATATAGGTATTGTATGGACTGTCGCGGCGAAGATCCACTTTACGCAGATTGCCGTCAAATCCGGCGCCAATGCCATAAATCACCGTGGGGTCAGTTTGAAGGCGCATCCCTATTTTTAGGCGATTATGAAACACCGCTGAAATTTGCGTGCGCTCACTGGCTTTGCCGGTTTCTTTCTCCACAATTGAAGCCAATATCAGCAAGTCATATGGCGTCTTTAGTACGCTTTTATTGGGAACCTTACTCCAGGCCTTTGCTTGGTTTTTCTGCATGGCATCGGCAGCACGGCGGTAGATTGCAAGATCGCTTTCACCGGGATCAAAAATATAGGTGTCGGGGAAAAAAAGCCCTTCCGCGTTGGCATGGCTCAAACCTACTGTTTTCGAGAACGCAGCAGAATCTAGTCCTTTGGTTTGATGGTCCAACGCTGGATGGCTGTCTACGATTTGCCGTAGCTGCCAAATGGTCATACCAGGCACAAAAGCAATCGACTCTTTAATACTCTCGCCCCGAGCCATTTGCAATAGGATGGCGGCCGTACTCGCATTAAATGGAAATAAATAGGTTCCAGGTTTTAACTTGGCATGGATCAGCAGCGCACGTGAACCCAACTGAAACAAAACGCCATTGACTTCAATGCCTTGGTTTTGCAGTTGCTGTGCAATGCTCGCAACGCCAGATTTGGGATTAACTTTGGCAGTAAAGCCGCTTGGCCGAACTGGGTCATTAGCCGCAGAAGGCACAACGCCCCAAAAAAACAAGGTCGCAAAAAAGAGTAGCGAGGCTAGGACCGCAATTCCGAGGAGTTTGAGGGGTAATGCCCAAAATGGAGCGCTTTTTTTTCGCATCAGGCTATGATAAAAGCGTCTAGACTTTGTTTATGCAAATCGCACGCCCCATACCACCCTAAAAAAGACCATTTTATGAAAACCGCTGCCAATCTCGCCGACTGGGGACTCATTATCGTTGAGGGCGACGATGCGGCCAGTTTTTTACAAAACCAACTGACCAACTCGGTTTTGGGGCTGACCCCAGTGGCACCTCCAGCGATTGCAAGCGGGCCTGATGCAGTTCGCCTCGTTGGCTATTGCAGCCCCAAGGGCCGCTTAATTGCCAGCGCATGGCTTGGCCTTTTTTCAAAAGCCGATGGGAGTAGCTGCTTTGGCTTGTTTATTTCGAAAGACATCGCCGCCAGTACCGCAAAACGCTTAGCTATGTTTGTCTTACGTTCTAAGGTAACGGTCACCGATGCCAGCAGCAGCTGGGCGATTACTGGCTATTGCACCAGTGGAACATTGGATGACTTAGAGGTGGACAAAACCAGCATCCTGCTGCAACTGCCAGACGTCGTCACGGCAGGTGTGGCGATGCAACGGGTACTGATCGCACAACCCATTGCTTCTGAGTCGTCGCCAATCGAAGTGGCTTCTGAGGATGCCGCTATTCTGTGGCGGTCCCTAGAAATCATGAGTGCAATTCCACGCATCGTTCACGCAACCCAAGATCAATTTGTGCCCCAAATGGTGAACTTTGAGTCTGTGTACGGCGTTGATTTTAAAAAGGGGTGCTACCCCGGCCAAGAGATCGTGGCACGTAGCCAATACCGCGGGGCGATTAAGCGGCGCCTGCAGCTAGCCCACTGCCCCATCGATCAACTTGCAAATGCCCCTACCGGCCCAGGAAGTGAGATTTTCCATGCGGATGACGCCGGGCAGCCAGCCGGAATGGTCGTCCTCAGCGCTCCTA
>JBIIGG010000009.1:0-27898 GCA_044236575.1 Polynucleobacter sp.
CTGTTGATAAAGCGTGGCGCCTGCATGCTTGGGGTGACGTGTAAATACAAAATTGGCGGTGGACGGAAGGGTTTCAAAGCCGAGTTGGTCTAGTGCGTTAACTAGAACCTCTCTGGTTTTAACTACCATAGCCGACATCGCCTCGAGGTGCGCTTGGTCTTCTATGGCAGCAATCGCGCCTGCTTGAGCCAGGCGACCGAGAGGGTAGGAGTTAAAACTATTTTTGACTCGCTCCAAACCTTCAATCAAAGCAGGATGACCTACAGCGAAGCCAACTCGCAGTCCTGCTAAGGCACGTGACTTCGATAGGGTGTGGCTGACTAATAAATTCTCAGGACAGTTTGGACCACGCAGGAGCGGTATGCAGGATTCGGTACCGTAGTCGACGTAGGCCTCATCCACCACGATGACGGAGCCAGAGTTTTTCTTGAGGAGTTGCTCAATCTCCGAGCGGGGGATGGATCTGCCAGTCGGCGCATTGGGGTTGGGGAAAATAATGCCACCATTGAGTTTGGCGTAATCATCCAGATTGATTGCAAAATCAGCGCTCAAAGGAACGGTTTCATATTCGATACCAAACAGTTTGCAATAGACCGGATAGAAGCTATACGTAATGTCCGGAAACAAAATGGGCGATTTTTGTTTGAGCAGACCCTGAAAAACGTGGGCCAAGACTTCATCCGATCCATTGCCTAAAAACACCTGTTTGGGGTCTAGGCCATGGAGGGTGGCGATTGCTTGCTTTAGGCGGGTACCTTCGGGATCCGGATAAAGGCGTAAGTCGCTGGTATTTTCGGCGGCAATCGCCGCAAGTGCTTTGGGCGATGGGCCGTAAGGGCTTTCGTTGGTGTTGAGCTTAACCAGCCGCTCCATCTGCGGCTGCTCCCCTGGAACGTAGGGGGTTAGTGTTTGTACAACGGGGCTCCAAAAGCGACTCATCGAAATTCTTCTCGGTAACGTTAAACAATGCGGCGGGGTACTAAAATCACAGGCTAAGTGAATGATTTACATACAACAAATTGATCAGCAATGATATTATGAGGCTTCACTTAACACTTCGCCTATAGGCGCTTAGATGTATGCGGCAAGTCGACGTTACCCGAAACACTTCGGAAACCCAAATTCAGATAGTCATTAATCTCGATGGCACAGGCAAAGCCGAGCTCGCCTCTGGCGTGCCCTTCTTAGACCATATGCTCGATCAGATTGCCCGTCACGGCATGATTGACCTTAAGGTCGTTGCCAAAGGCGATACCCATATTGACGATCATCACACCGTGGAAGACGTCGGCATCACCTTGGGGCAAGCGATTGCCAAAGCGGTTGGCGATAAAGCCGGCATTACGCGTTATGGTTATTCGTATGTTCCCCTCGATGAAACCCTCTCCCGGGTCGTGATTGATTTTTCTGGCCGCCCTGGTTTGGAGTTCCATGTGCCGTTTACCCGCGCGCGGGTGGGTGATTTTGATGTGGACTTAAGCATTGAGTTCTTCCGTGGATTTGTTAACCATGCGGGTGTGACCCTGCACATAGACAATTTGCGCGGTATTAATGCACACCACCAAATCGAGACGGTATTTAAGGCCTTCGGCCGTGCCTTGCGCATGGCGCTGACCCCAGACCCGCGCGCAGCGGGTCAGGTTCCTTCCACGAAAGGTAGCCTCTAAATAATTGCTGGAAGCACAAGTTTGCAATCAATCACTTGCGCCTCGAGCCTTTCATTAGTCGCTAAGCCACAGGTCTCCCGTTGACCCAAACCATCGCCATCGTTGATTACGGAATGGGTAATTTACGTTCCGTTTACCAAGCCTTTCATCGTGTTGCACCAAGTGCCAATGTATTGATTGCGACTAAGCCAGAACAGATTCAAAAAGCCGATCGCGTAGTCTTGCCTGGTCAAGGCGCGATGCCCGACTGCATGAAACAATTGGGTGAGTCAGGCTTATTAGAAGCGCTGATGCACGCAGCAAACAACAAGCCCCTGCTCGGTGTGTGCGTGGGCGAGCAAATACTGCTGGATCAGAGTAGTGAGGTTCGGGCAGAGCAAGGCAGTAGCGGCGATGCATGGACACCCTGCTTGGGATTAATACCGGGTGAGGTACGGCGTTTTGAGCTCGCCGGCCAATTGCAGGCCGACGGATCAGAATACAAAGTGCCGCACATGGGCTGGAACCAAGTAAGACAAGACAAAGATCACCCATTATGGGCAGGCATTCCGGATCTCACCCCCTTTTATTTTGTGCATAGCTTTTATGCAGTGCCCGCAGATCAAAATCACACCGTTGGTAGTACGGAGTACGGCGCATGGTTTACTTCTGCGATCGCACGCGATACTATTTTTGCTACACAGTTTCATCCAGAAAAGAGTGCAGAATACGGATTACGGCTTTATCAAAACTTTACTACCTGGCAACCTTAATTTTTTCTATTCATCATGCTGCTGATTCCTGCAATTGACATTAAAGACGGCCACTGTGTTCGCTTAGAGCAGGGCGATATGGACCGCGCTACGGTTTTTTCAGAAGACCCTGCTGCAATGGCAAAACATTGGGTTAGCAAAGGCGCGCGCCGTTTGCATTTAGTCGATCTCAATGGCGCCTTTGCCGGTAAGCCCAAAAATGAGTCCGCCATCAAAGCCATTCTGAAAGCAGTAGGCGATGACATCCCGGTGCAACTCGGTGGCGGCATTCGGGATCTGGAAACGATTGAGCGTTTGCTCGATGACGGCATTAGCACCATCATCATTGGTACGGCTGCGGTGAAGAGCCCTGGCTTTGTGCAGGATGCCTGCACGGCATTTAGTGGCCACATCATGGTGGGTATTGATGCCCGTGATGGCAAGGTAGCTACCGACGGTTGGAGCAAGCTCACTGGCCATGAAGTGATTGATCTGGCCAAGAAGTTTGAAGACTATGGTGTTGAGGCTATCGTCTATACCGACATTGGCCGCGATGGCATGCTCAAGGGCGTGAACATGGAGGCGACGATTAAGCTGGCACAGGCGGTGCGCATTCCGATTATTGCGAGTGGTGGCCTATCCAATAAGAAAGACATTGAAGCGCTCTGTGCAGCAGAAGAAGAGGGCGTGATGGGTGTAATTGCCGGGCGCTCGATTTACTCCGGTGATTTGGATCTGACTACGGCGCAGCAGTATGCCGATGAGCAAACCGCCAAGTACGCCGCACTCATTGCAAAAAAGCTCAGTAGCTAAACGGTGCTAACGAAACGCATTATTCCTTGCCTAGACGTGACTGCAGGGCGCGTGGTGAAGGGCATTAATTTTGTGGGATTGCGTGATGCTGGTGATCCTGTCGAAATTGCTCGCCGCTACGACGAGCAGGGCGCTGACGAGTTAACTTTTTTAGACATTACCGCAACGTCGGATGGTCATGATTTATTGCTGCCCATCATTGAGGCGGTTGCCGCGCAAGTATTTATTCCACTGACCGTGGGCGGTGGTGTGCGCGCTGTGGGTGACGTGCGCCGCTTGCTTAATGCGGGCGCTGACAAGGTGAGCATGAATTCCTCTGCGGTCGCTAATCCCGACTTAGTCTCGGACGCTGCCGCGCATTACGGCTCGCAGTGCATTGTGGTTGCAATTGATGCCAAGCGGGTTGCCGACAATCGGTGGGAAGTATTTACCCATGGCGGTAGAACAGCAACTGGCCTAGATGTTGTCGAATGGGCCAGCGAAGTCAGTCGCCGCGGCGCTGGAGAAATCTTACTCACCAGCATGAACCAAGACGGTACCCAAGACGGTTTTGATCTGGCGCTAACCGCAGCTGTTAGTAAAGCCGTTCCAGTTCCAGTAATTGCCAGTGGCGGCGTTGGTAACTTGCAGCACTTGGTTGATGGCATTACCAAAGGCCGTGCTGATGCTGTACTAGCGGCCAGTATCTTTCATTACGGAACCTATACAGTCAGGCAGGCCAAGGAATTTATGGCGGCCCAGGGAATCGCGGTTCGCTTGTAATGCATTTAAATTGGCAGCAGCCGTGTGCTTCTGTCAGAATGAAACCCTATGAATACCCCCGTCCCATCATATAAGCCTAGTCCCAATCTTGCTTCAGGTGCATGGCTCGATGCAGTTAGCTGGAATGAGCAAGGCTTAGTAGCCGTGATTGCCCAAGAGTTCGGCTCTGGTGATGTCTTGATGATGGCATGGATGAACCGCGATGCTTTACTCAAAACCATGCAAATCGGCGAGGCGGTCTACTGGTCACGCTCACGCAAAAAGTTATGGCATAAGGGCGAAGAGTCTGGCCATACGCAAACAGTAAAAGACATTCGATTAGATTGCGATGGCGATACGATCTTGTTGGTTGTGGATCAAAAAGACGGCATTGCATGCCATACCGGTGAGCACAGCTGCTTTTTCTTAGACTGGGATGCCAATGCGTGTGCCTGGAAAAAGCCAGTGGAATAGAATGCATTTATGAGTAAAGACAACAATTCCCCTAATTTAGATGCGGTGCTGATCCACTTGGCGGATGTGGTGGATGGTCGCCGCGCGGATTTAGCGGCAGGTAAGGTTGACCCCAAATCCTCTTACATTGCCCAGCTCTTCTCTAAAGGGGATGATGCCATCCTAAAAAAGATTGGCGAAGAGGCTACTGAAGCCGTGATGGCCGCCAAAGACAGTCGTAATAGCCATTTAGCCCCGGAGCAACAAGCTCTTCTTGTTGGAGAGATGGCTGATTTGTGGTTTCATTGCCTGGTCGCTTTATCCCAGTTTGGGCTGCGGCCCGAGGATGTCTTGGCAGAACTCACCCGACGTGAAGGGGTTTCTGGCATTGCCGAGAAAGCCGCCAGAACACGCTAAACCCATTGCTTTTGCAGTATTAAAGCCCTATTTCGATCGAGTAAACCATGGAAAACCACGAAAACTGCATTTTTTGCAAAATTGTTGCCGGAACTATTCCCTGCCAAAAAGTCTATGAAGATGAGGAGGTTTTTGGTTTTAAGGACATTAACCCGGCCGCCCCCATTCATTTTTTATTGATACCAAAGCGGCACATCACCACCCTAGAGGCGGATGCACCCCTGGACGCCCAATTGCTGGGTAGAATGATGGCATTAGCACCACGCTTGGCGGTTGAGCAAGGTTGCCGTCCCGGACGGGAAGGCGGCTTTCGTTTATCGCTGAACAATGGTGTAGATGGGGGTCAAGAGGTTTATCACACGCATTTGCATGTGATGGGCGGGCCGCGCCCCTGGAATAAATAAGACAAGGAGAGCAGAAAATGGGTTCATTCAGTATTTGGCATTGGCTAGTTGTTCTGGTAATCGTGATGCTGGTATTTGGTACCAAAAAGCTGCGCAATATGGGTAGCGATTTGGGTGGCGCCGTCAAAGGGTTCAAAGATGGTATGAAAACTGGCGAAGACAAAGCAGAGCAGATTCCACAACAAGCAGCAGCCCAGCAAACCGCTTCCGCTGACAAAACCGTGGATGTTCAGGCTAAAGACCTCAATAAGTAATCCAGACATGATTGCAATCCCCGCAGTGCAGTTACATGATTGATCTTGGAGTTTCAAAACTCGCGTTGATTGCAGTCGTCGCATTGGTAGTAGTCGGGCCAGAGCGTTTGCCTAAGATCGCCCGCATGGCCGGCAATTTATTTAGCCGTGCGCAGCGCTATATGTCAGAAGTGCGCAGCGAAGTGAATCGCCAAATGGAGCTCGATGAATTCAAGAAGCTCCGCGAAGAAAGCACTTCGATGTTTAAAGATGTCGAAAGCAGTATTAATTCAACGGTGCAAGAGGCTCAGCTCAATTTAAGTGATCAAGCCGACTCCAGCACGTACGTATCCAACTTTAGTAGCAATATGAGTCTCGACGAGAACGCAGTATATCGCGAGAGTTTGCGCCAGGGCCGTGATAGTTGGCGTGTCAAGCGCGGTAATCGCCCAACGTGGTTTAAGCATTCCTCAGGTACACGTACCCGCGTGCAGTCGGGCGCAGCGCGCATGAAGCGTTATCGCCACACCTCTTCTGTGAAGTAATGTATGACGCAGCCAAACGATAGTAATAAACTCAATCACGATGCAGCCGATCACGATGCCAAGGCAGATGCAACCGTAGGCGAGGGATTACAAGAGAGTTTTTTATCGCACTTATTTGAGTTGCGTGATCGCGTTATCAAAGCGGGCCTTGCCATCATCATTGTGTTTGCTAGTTTGGCGTACTGGGCGCCTGATATTTTTCATATCTTTGCGCAGCCCCTTCTAAGTTCTTTGCCTGAAGGCGGCAAGATGATCGTGACCGACATTACAGGCTCTTTCTTTGTGCCGATGAAGGTCACGATGTTAGTAGCATTTTTAATTGCCCTGCCATGGGTGCTCTATCAAATGTGGGCTTTTATTGCCCCAGGCCTCTATCAGCACGAACGTAAATTAGTCATTCCACTGGTAGTGAGTAGCTATAGCCTCTTTTTATTTGGGATGGCCTTTGCTTATTTCTTAGTCTTTCCAACGGTGTTTAATTTCATGGCGCAGTACAACGCACCTTTGGGCGCCGAGATGACGACCGATATTGACAAGTACCTGAGTTTTGCCATGACCACCTTCTTGGCCTTTGGTATTACCTTTGAAGTACCAGTCGTAGTCGTGGTCTTGGTGCGCATGGGCATTGTTACTCTAGCGAAGCTTAAAGAAAGCAGACCCTATGTGATTGTGGGCGCTTTTGTCATCGCAGCGATCGTGACGCCCCCCGATGTGCTCTCGCAACTGCTTTTAGCGATTCCGATGACCTTGCTCTATGAGCTCGGTTTACTGATTGCGCGCTTCTATGAGCCTAAAAAATCAGCCGAAGACATTGCGGATGATTTAAAAGATGCCGAGCTCGATAAGGCCAGAGCTGAGGCAGAGCAACAGCCCTAGGGCTCAGTAAAACACCATCACTTCTTTTTTGTTGGGGGTGGTTTAGTAGCTTCTTTAGCAAAAGTATCCAGCAACCACTGGCTTACCTTATCAAAGCGGTAACGCCGTTGCCGCAGGTTGCCCTCTCGCTCTCTGCTATTAAATAAGTCGTCTTCGTACTCGTCTGTATTGCGGGCGATGGGGTAACGTGACTTGGATGCCGCGCCAAACTCACTGCCATTGTTCCCAGCGAATACTTTTCCAGCGGCGAGCAGGGCGCGGCGCTGCCCAATGGTTTCAATCTGAATTAACCTGGGCAAAATCTTAGGCAACTCCCAACGAATATCAACCACCACGCAGTGCTCATGTTGCAGCTGAGCGATGTCGGCTAAGAGTAATTCGGCTTTACTAAAATGAAACTGATTGGCAATGACCAAGCGATGACAAAGTAAGAGCCACTCGTATTCAATTTTGTATTCGGCGTGGCGATTAATTGCTTGCTCAGCCAGAAGCGCTAAATCATGCCAATCATTGGCGGCGGGTTTAGGGCAACTTTCCAGAATCTTCGTCAGTAAGTATTTTGCTTCATGAACGCCTTGTTGCTGAGCTTGCCATACCCAATAGGAGGCCTGTAACCCTTTTACTTTTTCATCGAGCTTCTCGCGCTTGCGCCATAGGTTAGCCCCTTTCCGAAACTGCGCTTGTGCATGCCCAAGGTCAGCAGCGCGATCAAAGCAGCGATCACTCTCAGATGCGTTGTATCCCGAGAACTGCGGGCGGCGATAAATCTCACCGAGCGCAAACCAGGCATCGCGATCACCATCTTTCGCTGCCAACTCTAACCAGTAGACGGCTTTCTTCAGAGAGGCGTTCGAGCGACCTTTATCGACTTCGCTACTGCCTGAGTTCGAAGCAGAAATAGATTGAGAAATAGAAACGCCATCCAATTGCGCCAACTGCAATCCCAGTGTCAGACGTGCAATCGTTAAGCCCATCTCTGCAGCCTCTAGCAAATGATCTGGTTTGCCACTTGCTAGCCATTGTGACCAAAGGCCGGAGAGGGTTTCGTCTTTGGGCTGCAGTTGCAGTAATAATTCTTTCGCTGCTTGGGTAAAGGCATTTTCAGTTTCAGCAAGTGACTGTAAGTAGGATTTGCACACCATCTGAAGTGCAGGCATATCAGCGGCTGGGAGCGAATCCATTTCCGATAGATCAACGGAGGGAAGCCAATCGCGCAATCGGGCTTGTTCGTCAGCATATTCTGGCGACAATAAAAACTGAATGAGCTGCCATCGGGCATTCAGGGCAGCTTGCGAAAGCGGTGACGCTGCAGTATCGGAAGAGAGTGAAACATCAGCTAGCTTCCAAAAGTGCTTCCAGCCAAATGGAAAAGCAGGGGAGCCTACGGTAGTGCCAAGGGGAATGGTACTCAGCAAGCTAAAAATAGGAACCAAAGACTGACTAAAGTCTAGTTCAGAAGCATCACCTGAGTCTATATCGATAACTGACTGATTTATAATGGAAAAATAGGATTTCTCGAGCCAAACCAAGGAATTAGCTGGTTGTGGCGGCGTTTTAAATGCGCCCGTCAAATAAGCAGAGGCTAAACTTTGTTGCGCAGAAACATCACCAAAACGAGCTAACTGGAGAATTTTTAGGAATTGACGGCTTGCCATCTGACAATTTTGGCATTAACAGGGTAAAAAGAGCAAAAAACAAAGCCCTTGTTGTCGTGATACAACAAAGAAAGCCAAAAAACATCCTTTTCACAAGCAAAAATACCTGCATGTGCCTCTACACCTAGTCTGGTGGGTCAAAAGAGAGAAAATTCATGTGTCCCAAACTATTTGGGCATTACCTTTAATTTATGGAGATTTAAAGAATGAAAAAATCGCTATTTGCAATCGCAGCGGTAACAGCATTTGCTGGTGCAGCTCAAGCGCAGTCGTCGGTAACTGTATACGGTATTATCGACATGGGCCTTAACGGTGGTCATCAAAAAGGATCCACAGGCGCAACTCGTGCAGCCCAAACCCCTTTCAACAACACTGGTATGCAGTTCGGTCAAAATGCTGAAACCACAAGCCGTTTAGGTTTCCGCGGTACAGAAGATTTGGGTGGCGGTAAGTCAGCATTTTTCACACTTGAAACAGCCTTGACACCAGACGGCAACAATATGTTTGGTACAGGCGGTACTGCTAACCGCGTATCGATCGTTGGTTTGGCCAACAAAGGCATGGGTCGGATGGCCATTGGTACAAACTACACGCCTTTGTTTAGCAACACTGCTGCAACATCGCCTGGCCAGCTCAACAATATCATGGGCGACATCATTTATGGCGCACAAACTGCAAATGGAATAACTGGCTTTGGTACAACTGCTAGCGCTCCTGCGCTCGCAGCAAACAATGCTAACTCAGGCACAGATGTTGGCTTCACAGTCCGTACAGCCAACATGCTCCGCATTGATACCGACCCAGTTGCTGGTTTTGTTGGACAGGCTTTTTACAGCATGGACAATACGACCGATGCTCAAACTGGTACAACGACAGCAGCAAACCGTACTGGCGGTAAGAACGATCGTAATGGTTGGGGTTTGGGTACAACATACACATTCAAGCAACTTTTAGTTGCAGCTAACTACCAGTCCTTGGTTGCGACCAATCCGTACGCAGCAGCCACTAATGGTTCTGCAGTTGCTCCAGTTACAGCATCCGTTCCAGCAACAGGCACTCCAGCTATTTTTGGTAGCTCAGTCAATACCGGCGTTAACATGAAAGATAACCAGTGGTTTGCTGGTGCAACATATAACTTTGGTATTTTAAAAGCCTATGCTCAGTACATTAACCGCAAAGCAACTTCACAGCGCGATGCAACCCAGTATGCAACCCGTACTGGTCAGCAGATTGGTGTTCGTGGCAACTGGACACCTACAATTGAGAGCTGGGCAAGCATTGGTACTGGTAAGTACATGACTTATGGCTCAACAGCGCCAACAGTTAATTTCAATGGCTATCAAGTTGGTACTAACTACATCTTGAGCAAGCGTACAAACTTGTACGGTATTTATGGTGCCACCAACACAGGCACTTCAAGTGCTGGTACCTATTTCAACGGCGCGCAATACGCTGTTGGCGTACGTCACACATTCTAATTTGATGCTAGCTTAGCTAGTTGACGTTTAGTCTGGTATCAAATCAACCCACTGTGGCAACACAGTGGGTTTTTTCTTTGCGGTAATTTGAAAAAAGTTTTTGGGCATAGTGTCTCAGTCACCGCATGACGATATTCACATGCGCTGTATTTTTGCCATAAACCCCACCCATTTGAACCAAATTCACAAGAAACTCTTCTACACACTTGTTGATACTGCAGCGCGAGCTTGATTCAGCTTGACCTGTTGTTGACGGATGCGTTCTTGTTTGACGGCTGCTTGAGCACGCTTGACCTGCGCTTGCATTGCCTTGATGCGTGCTTGCTCTGGCGTTGGCGGTTTCAACAAATCCGTGCCAATCTTAAATGAATTATCTTGGTTTTCCGTGGGGGCATCGTTATCTACGCCATGGACAATATTATTGTTGAAAAGTTGTAATTTTGATGATCATTACATTACAACATTCGCCCGTCTATGATGCTTAGATCAGGATTTTGCCCCGCCTTGATATCGATTGTATTAGGCTGTACCAGTAGCAAGAAAATGATTCGCCGTCAGGTCACATATTGCCTAACTGGATATTGCCTAAATATTTGGGGATACTACAAACCCATTGCTGCAATACAGAAGATTTTGTCCTGAAACTCGATTCGAAAGAAAATAGACCAATAAGGGTTTAGCCTAATATAGATAAATTCATTGAAAATACTAAAACACCTTGATTTTTTTCACTTCTCTATCGTTATCCAATAAGGAATTTATAAATGAAAGCATCATTATTGGCAGTATTTGGGATTAGGGCTGCATTAGTAGCCTCGACGCTGGTTTGTGCACACAGTGCAATCGCTTCCAGTGCAACTTTAGACAAAATCAAAGCCACCGGCGCAGTCACTATGGGAGTGCGTGAATCATCGATTCCAATGTCCTATACCACTGGCGATAGTCGCTTCGATGGATTCCACGTCGAAGTGTGTCGGATGATTCTCAATGACATTAAAGCTAAATTAGGCCTGAGTACATTGCGTATTAATTACCAGCCCGTTACTGCTCAAAATCGCATACCCTTAGTTCAAAATGGAACGGTCGATATTGAGTGCGGTACAACAACCAACAACACTGCCCGACAACGCGATGTGAGCTTTGCCAATACCCTGTACGTAGAAGAAGTGCGTATTGCTGTAAAAGCCAATTCGGGTATTAACTCGATTTCTCAGTTAGCTGGTAAAAAAGTAGCGACCACTACGGGCACTACATCCGTTCAGCTTTTGCGTAAGCATGAAAAAGCAACCGGCGTAAATTTTGATGAAGTATTTGGCAAAGATCATTCCGATAGTTTCTTATTGCTCGAGTCTGGTCGTGCCGATGCTTTTGTGATGGACGGCTCGATCTTGGCGGGTAATATTGCGAATTCAAGAAATCCAAAGGATTTTAAGATTGTGGGTGAGGTACTGAGTGTAGAACCCATTGCGATTATGTTACGCAAAGACGATCCTCAATTTAAGGCTGCCGTTAATGCAGCCATCGCAAAGATGGTTGCGAATGGCAGCATGCCAAAGCTGTGGGATAAATGGTTTTTAAAGCCCATCCCACCAAAAAATAGCGTGGTTGGTCTCGAGTTGTCTGCCGCAACAAAAAATGCATGGGCTAACTTAAATGACAAACCTGCGGAAGATTATCAAAAGAAGTAATTTTGAATCTTTCGAGTTGTATGCCATGCTTCATTGCACGTGAACGCCAAAACCCATGAATATGGATTTTGGCGTTTTTTGTAAGAGTACCCTCGATGGAGAGCCAGTTCAGCACTGCATATCGTCGATATTTGGGATTGCGCAAAATGCTGACCCAAGCTACTTAGATTGGTTAATGCAAGCCTGGTTTTGGACTATTGCGGTCGCTTGTCTTAGCCTAATTATTGCTTTAGTGATTGGTGCAGTGATGGGTACGCTGCGTACCTTGCCTAGTAGCAGCCTTAGCAGTCGGCTAGCTATACGTGGCGCTACTGCATGGGTGGAGCTGTTTCGGAATATACCGATCTTGGTTCAGGTTTTTGTTTGGTATCACGTCATCCCCTCCTTTGTTGTTCCATTAAAAGAATTACCCTCCTATTTATTGGTGAGTATTGCTTTAGGCTTTTTTACCTCAGCGCGGATTGCAGAGCAGGTGCGCGCTGGCATTCAGTCGCTACCGAGTGGTCAGATGGCAGCAGCTACCGCACTGGGAATGAATCGCATCCAAAGTTATCGCTATGTGATTTTGCCGATGGCACTGCGGATTGTGATTCCGCCCTTGACTTCGGAAAGCATGAATGTCGTCAAGAACTCCTCCGTGGCTTTTGCGGTATCCGTTCCTGAACTTACCCTGTTTGCCATGCAGGCACAAGAAGAAACATCGCGCGGCATTGAAATCTATTTAGCAGTGACCTTGCTCTACGCCTTATCGGCATTTGCAGTGAATCGACTCATGACCTGGATTGAGCGACGGACTCGCATTCCAGGTTTTGTTGGCACATCCAATGATCCTAGTTTAGCCCACTAAGCTGAAGCACTGTTTATTTAGACCATGCTAAGCCTAGACCTCAGTTTTTACAATTGGGCACTCTTTACGGACTACATCCAAAAGGGCCTGCTCTTTAGCGTGCAGTTAACCGTCATCGCTACGCTGGGCGGAATTATCTTTGGTACATTTTTGGCCTTGATGCGATTGTCTGGTAACCCGGTCTTGTCTTACTGCGCCAGTTTTTATGTCAACACGATGCGCTCGATTCCATTGGTCATGGTGATTTTGTGGTTTTTCCTTTTGATTCCGCTATTGATTGGCAAACCCATTGGTGCCAACCTATCCGCCATCATTACCTTCATTGCTTTTGAGGCCGCCTACTTTGCCGAAATTATGCGCGCCGGAATTCAGTCGGTGCCCAGAGGGCAAACCTACGCCGCACAAGCCTTGGGCATGAACTACGGCCAAAATATGCGCTTGATTATCTTGCCGCAAGCCTTCAGAAATATGATTCCCGTACTAATGACGCAAACCATTATTTTGTTTCAGGACACATCCTTGGTTTATGCCATTGGCGCTTATGACTTACTCAAGGGTTTTGAAATTGCCGGCAAGAATTATGGGCGCCCCATGGAAACTTATATATTGGCTGCGGTCACGTATTTCGTGATTTGCTTTTCGCTATCGAAATTAGTTCGTAAAATCCAAACCAAAGTAGCCATCATTCGTTAATGACACATCAATTTACTTCATCCATCACAGCATGATCGAACTTCAACGCGTTTCTAAATGGTATGGCGACTTTCAGGTGCTGACCGAATGCACTACCTCGATCAAGCAAGGTGAGGTTGTGGTTATCTGCGGCCCCTCAGGCTCGGGTAAATCCACCCTCATCAAAACCATGAATGCCCTCGAGCCTTTTCAGTCGGGCGAGATTATTGTGGATGGCGTCAGCCTAAGCAACCCCAAAACCAATTTGGTCCAATTACGGGCTAGAGTGGGTATGGTGTTTCAGCACTTTGAACTGTTTCCCCACCTAAGTGTTACAGAAAACTTAACCCTCGCCCAGATCAAAGTATTGGGGCGTACACCAGACCATGCCTTACAACATGGGCTGAAGTACTTAGAGCGGGTTGGTTTGATGGCGCAAAAGGATAAGTTTCCGGGCCAGCTCTCTGGGGGCCAGCAACAACGCGTGGCGATTGCTCGTGCATTGACGATGGACCCCATCGTCATGCTATTCGATGAGCCAACCTCTGCACTCGATCCTGAGATGGTTGGCGAAGTCTTGGATGTAATGGTCAAGCTAGCCAACGAAGGCATGACCATGTGCTGCGTCAGTCACGAGATGGGCTTTGCTCGTAAAGTAAGCGACCGCGTCATCTTTATGGATCAAGGCCGAATTGTGGAAGACTGCAGCACAGATGAGTTCTTTGGCAAGCCCGAAGAGCGCTCTGCCAGAGCAAAAGATTTTTTATCCAAAATATTGGCGCATTAAGCCAAATATCTACCGAGTAGCTGATTTTGATTTAGGCCGCTTTCCGACCTGCACCTTCAGAGCCATTGGTTTACCTTTACGCAGCAAAGCTACTTTCGCTTCATCACCCGGGCTGATTTGTGCGATGCGATTGAGTAAAGCAACCACATCGCCTACTTTTTGGCCGTTCACTTCCAGCAAGACATCGCCTGGTTTCATGCCCGCCTTATCTGCGGGGCCACCCTCTAAGACTCCAGATATCAGAACGCCACTGGTATTGGTTGGGATATTAAGGGATTCGGCAAGCTCTTTAGATAGATTTTGGGGTTCTACGCCAATCCAGCCCCGCGTTACCGAGCCATTGGTCAGAATCGACTCCATCACCTGTTTGGCCGTGTTGATAGGGATCGCAAAGCCAATGCCCATATTGCCGCCACTGCGAGAGTAGATGGCGGTATTGATGCCAATCAGATTGCCCTTGGTATCGACTAAGGCGCCGCCGGAGTTACCTGGATTAATTGCCGCATCGGTCTGAATGAAGTTCTCAAAGGTATTAATGCCGAGTTGATTGCGGCCAAGGGCAGAAACAATACCCGAGGTGACAGTTTGCCCAACGCCAAAGGGGTTGCCAATGGCAAGGACCACATCGCCCACGTGGACCGACTCCATTTTCCCCAGGGTAATGGGGTTTGGCAGGTCGGCTGCCTCGATTTTGAGTACTGCAATATCAGTTTCGGGGTCACTACCGATGAGTTTGGCGTTGCGCTTGCGACCATCGGCAAAAGCCACTTCAATTTCATCGGCGCCTTCGATGACGTGGTGGTTGGTCAGAATAAGGCCTTCGGGGCTGACGATCACCCCCGAGCCTAAGCTCGAACTGGGCTCCTCATTAGGGGCTTGGTCACCAAAAAAGAACTGAAACCACGGCTCATTCTGATGGGGAGCCCCTTTTTTGCTTGGCTTTTTCTTATTGGCCTTGCTTGTAAAAATATTGACCACTGCTGGGCTCGATAGCTTCGCCGCCTCGGCTAAAGATCCTGGGTTCTGGCTGATGCTTTCAGGGGCTTCGCGTAGGGTCACTTGACCCACCAAGGAGTTCACCTGGGGGCTGGAGACCCACCCTGGTTTCAGGGTAGTGAGCACGAACCATGCTGCCAGCAGAATTGTGATGGCTTGGCAAAAGAGGAGCCAAAGGCGGTTCATTTATTCTTTAAGTATTTGTTTTATATGGATAAATTATGCTTAGTAAGCTTATTTGGCTTAGTTGACCTTCTTATTTTGTAAGCTGTCACGGATCTCGCGCAAGAGGATGATGTCTTCTGGGGTTACTGCCGGGGGAGGGGCCTCGGCAGCGCGGATGCGATTGACCACTTTGACCATTTGGAAGATCACAAAGGCCAGCAAAATGAAGTTAATCGAGATTGTGATGAAGTTGCCGTAGGCAAAAATGGGGATACCCGCTTTTTTGAGGGCATCAAAGGTGCGGGGAACGCCATCGGGTACGTTGCCCAGCACAATAAAGAGGTTAGTAAAGTCGATTTTCCCGCCCAGTAGGGAGGAAATAACCGGCATCACAATATCATTGACGAGGGAGTCGACAATCTTGCCAAAAGCCCCGCCAATAATGATGCCAACGGCCAAGTCAACTACATTGCCTTTGACGGCAAATTCCCGAAATTCCTTTAAAACCGCCATAAATCCAATCCTTTCAGATCGTGTGTTGGTGAAAGTCGCTCAATTGAGCGCGCAACTCCGATGCTAAACCACTTTTTACATTAAAATCGATGCTTTAAGCAATTTCCACCTATCTTGTTTTCTTTTGAGGATGTTCTTTAAATGAGTGATAAGCCCAGCATGGATCCGGATCGCCGCAAATGGCTGATCGCCACTACCGCGGTAGGCGGTGTTGGCGGAGCCGCAGCCCTGTACCCATTTGTAAATAGTTTTGAACCATCCGAGCGGGCCAAAGCAGCTGGCGCTGCAGTCGAGGTGGATATTTCCGGGATGAAGCCCGATGAAATGATTACTGTCGAGTGGCGCGGTAAGCCAGTCTGGGTGATTCGTCGCACACCTGAGCAAGTGTCTGAATTGGCTAAGCTCGATGGTGAATTAGCTGATCCGAATTCCTTGCGCGATCCTGCTGTATACACACCAAAGTATGCGCAAAATGGTTATCGCTCCATCAAGCCAGAATATTTAGTGGTCGTTGGCATTTGCACCCACCTGGGCTGCTCACCTACACCAAAAATGCAAGCTGGCCCACAGCCTTCTTTGCCGAACGATTGGCCAGGCGGTTTCTTCTGCCCATGCCATGGCTCGACCTTTGATTTAGCCGGTCGCGTCTACAAAAACAAACCCGCACCAGATAACTTGGAAGTACCGCCACACATGTATTTGAGCGATACCAAGATTCTGATTGGCGACGATAAGAAGGCCTAAGGAGAAATACGATGGCGTTTCATGAAATTAAAACCGCAGAAAATGCACCTGTCCAAGAGAAAGTATTAGCTTGGGTTGATTCGCGTTTTCCGTTAACCGCTACCATCAAGGCGCACTTAACCGAGTATTACGCACCAAAGAACTTTAACTTTTGGTACTTCTTCGGTTCCTTCGCTATTTTTGTTTTGGCCTTGCAAATCATCACAGGTATTTTCTTGACGATGAACTACAAACCGGATGCGGCGAAAGCGTTTGAGTCGGTTGAGTACATCATGCGCGAAGTGCCATTTGGTTGGTTGATTCGTTACTTGCATTCCACTGGCGCATCGATGTTCTTCGCCGTGGTCTACCTGCACATGTTCCGCGGCTTGATCTACGGTTCGTATCAAAAGCCACGCGAGCTCGTGTGGATTTTTGGTTGCGCGATTTTCTTGTGCCTGATGGGTGAGGCCTTCTTCGGCTACCTCCTGCCATGGGGCCAAATGTCCTATTGGGGCGCGCAGGTAATCGTGAACTTGTTCTCGGCTATTCCGCTGATTGGCCCAGACCTGTCCTTGTGGCTGCGCGGCGACTACGTTGTCGGCGATGCCACCTTGAACCGTTTCTTTGCATTCCACGTGATTGCATTGCCATTGGTCTTGGTTGGTTTGGTTGCTGCTCACATCATTGCATTGCATGAAGTGGGTTCAAACAACCCAGACGGCGTTGACATCAAATCCAATGTAGATGCAAAAGGCGTTCCGCTCGATGGCATTCCATTCCATCCCTACTACTCAGTACACGATGTCATGGGCTTGGGAGTCTTCTTGTTTATCTTCGCTGCGATCGTGTTCTTTGCACCAGAAATGGGCGGCTACTTCTTAGAAGCCAATAATTTCATTCCGGCTGATCCATTGCAGACTCCTTTGCACATTGCACCAGTTTGGTATTTCACGCCCTTCTATTCAATGTTGCGTGCGACCACAACGGACTTTTTGATTCCTTTATGGGTCTTCTTCGCGGTTGTTCTTGGTCTTGCGATTAAGAATGCCAAAGACATTCGCCTCAAGGGCGGCTATGCGGCGATTTTGCTCGGCTTAGCTGCAGGCTTTTATTTATTTGATGCGAAGTTTTGGGGTGTGGTCATCATGGGCGGCACCGTTGTGATTCTGTTCTTCTTGCCATGGCTTGATAAGTCACCTGTGCGCTCGATTCGCTATCGTCCAAAGTTCCATATCTACATCTACGGCAGCTTTGTGGTGAGCTTCATTATCTTGGGTTACTTGGGCATTAAACCGCCTTCACCGCTGTTCGACAAGATGTCGCAGATTTGCACTATTTACTATTTGGCGTTCTTCTTCTTGATGCCATATTGGAGCAAGATGGGTACGTTTAAGCCGGTGCCAGACCGCGTTGTCTACCATGCGCATTAATCATGATGGCAGATAGAACGAAAGAACAATTAGGAATCAGTATGAAATATATTCTGCACACCGTAAAAGCGAGCCTTCGTGCAATTGTTGTAACGGCAACATTGGGTCTCGCAGCAACTGCCGCATATGCCGCCGGTGGTGACTACCCACTCGATAAGGCACCGGATCGCGTTAGCAGCAACGCTGCTTTGCAAAACGGCGCTAAGCTTTACGTTAATTACTGCGCAGCCTGCCACTCCGCTGTCAGTGTGCGTTACTCCTCTTTGCGCGACATTGGGCTGACCGATCAGCAAATCAAAGATAATTTGATTTTGAATGGCGCCAAGGTGGGCGATGTCATGACGGTATCGATGACACCGAAAGACGCGAAGGCTTGGTTTGGTAAAGTGCCACCCGATTTATCGGTTGAGGCCCGCGCCCGCGGTACCGATTGGATTTATACCTACCTGCGCACTTACTACCAAGATGACTCCACGCCAACCGGTTGGAATAACTTGGTCTACCCCAATGTTGGTATGCCCCATGCCCTTTGGCAGTTGCAAGGCATTCGTACTGCGAACTTTGAAGAGCGTAAAGATCCAAAGGATCCAAGCCGCATGCAAAAAGTATTTGTGGGTTATGAGCAAGTGACTCCAGGAACTATGAAGCCACAAGAATACGATGACAACATCGCTGACTTAGTGTCCTTCATGTCGTGGATGGCCGAGCCAATGCAGTTGCAGCGTAAGCGTATCGGTGTGGTTGTGCTCTTGTTTTTAGCGATCTTTACATTCGTTGCATGGCGCCTAAACAAGGCCTATTGGAAAGATGTGAAGTAAGCGTTTTGCTGTGGCATGAATGAAGTACATTTTTAAGGATCTTTGCATATGATGGTGTTGTACTCGGGCACAAACTGCCCATTCTCGCAACGCTGCCGCCTGGTGCTTTTTGAAAAAGGCATGGATTTTGAAATCCGCGATGTTGACTTGTTTAACAAGCCGGAAGACATCTCCGTGATGAACCCCTATGGCCAGGTTCCCATCCTCGTTGAGCGAGATCTGATTCTGTACGAATCCAACATCATTAATGAATACATTGATGAGCGCTTTCCGCATCCACAACTTATGCCGCCTGATCCAGTAGCGCGTGCACGTGCACGGCTCTTCCTCTTTAATTTTGAGAAAGAGTTATTTGTCCACGTTGCTGCGCTCGAGAATGAAAAAGGCAAGGCTGCAGAAAAGACCCATGAAAAAGCCCGTTTGGCGATTCGGGATCGTTTAACGCAGCTGGCCCCCATCTTTGTTAAAAACAAATACATGCTGGGCGATGAATTTTCGATGTTAGATGTTGCGATTGCACCCTTGTTGTGGCGCCTTGAGCACTACGGCATTGATCTATCGCGCAATGCGGCGCCACTACTCAAGTATGCCGAGCGCATCTTTAGTCGGCCTGCATACATCGAAGCGCTCACTCCTTCTGAGAAGGTGATGCGCCGCTAATTGCGGGGCGTTAAGGGTCTGCAATCATTACCATGGCTGCCGACGGCATTTCAATTCCGAGTACTAAGCCGTACTTAATCCGTGCACTACATGAGTGGTGCTCGGATAACGGCTTTACACCCTTTATTGCGGTGTTTGTCGATGGCAGGGTTGAGGTGCCGATGGAGTTTGTTAAAAACGATGAGATTGTGCTGAATCTCTCATCTGAGGCTTGCCATCAACTCGATCTGGGTAATGAATGGGTGAGTTTTCAGGCCCGCTTTGGCGGCGTACCCAAGCGTGTGATGGTGCCGGTTACACACGTTCTTGCCATTTACGCCAGGGAAAATGGCCAAGGCATGTCTTTCCCGTTTGATGGAGCTAAAAACCCAGATCCAAGCAATACCACCGAGGGTGCTAGCGATGCGCCCAAAAAGCCAAGACCCGCCTTGACGATTGTGAAGTAGGATAAAATTCAAGCGTTGTAAAAAATTGCCCCATTAGCTCATCTGGTAGAGCAACTGATTTGTAATCAGTAGGTGGTCTGTTCGAGTCGGACATGGGGCACCATCAATTCACTATTTTCGTAAATTGACATCCCGCGTCTCTGGTAAATAAAACACTGCCACGACCGCAGCCGTCGCCAAAAAGAGCGTCGGATACCACAAGCCCGCTAAGTTATTTCCCATTGATTTGTTAAGCCACGTCACAATGAAGGGCAACATGCCACCGATCCATCCCGCAGCTAAATTGTGCGGTAGAGTCGCTGCGCTATTTCGGGTGCGGGCAGGGAAGAGTTCGGCTAGTAAAGCGATTTGAGGCCCAACCACCAGCGCCAGCGGAACCGAGAGGCAAATGAGGGTGAAACCTGCGAGCAAGAGATTCAATTGCGCTGCCGATGCCAGGTATTGCAGAAATTGAAAGGCTGGCAATATCGCGAGCACGCCAATCACTAGGCCGCTAATCACAACTGGCCTTCTACCAATGCGATCGGAAATCGCCCCAGCCAGTATGGTGAGCGGCAGTAGCGCGAGCGTTGCCGTAATGCTTAAGATATCGACTGTCTTTGGCGCAATGCCCAATGCAGTTTTGAGAAAGATCGCAGTATAGACTTGCATACAAAAGAACAAGACTGCGCCGCCTGCTGAGATGCAGAAGAACAATAAGAACATGCGCTTACGGGTCTCCCGATCCCGAAAGTTATCCATCAGGGGCGAAGTCGATCGCCTGTTCTCCTTGCGCATCTCCGTAAAGATCGGTGTTTCTTCAAGCGCCATGCGGACTTTAAAGGCAATCACGAACAGCACAAGGGAAACCCAAAACGGTACGCGCCAGCCCCACTCTTGAAATTGTTCTGGCGTTAAGAAAAATTGCAATAAGGCAATTTGCAAAGTGGACGCCAAGATACCCAGTGGCCCCATGGTCGACAAAAAGCTGGTTTTAAATCCCCGATTGGAATCCCCAGCGTGCTCAGTTAAAAAGACGGCGCTGCCACCAATCTCACCGCCGGCAGACAGACCCTGCAATAAGCGCAGTATCACCAGCATGATCGGGGCTGCAATTCCAATTTGCGCGTAGGTTGGCAAGAAACCCACAGCCAGGGTGGCAAAGCCCATCAGGGCAATCGTAATCATGAAGACGGGCCTGCGGCCAATCCGATCACCCAAAGAGCCAAAGTAGGCCGCGCCCAAGGGCCTCACCACCATGCCAACCCCAAAGGTAGCTAAGCTGAACAAAAGGCTGGCCGCCGGATCAGTGCTGGGAAAGAAAAGCGGACCAAAGGTGACCGCCAAAGTGGCAAAGGTCAGAAAGTCATACCACTCTAAAAAAGTACCAAAGCAAGCCGCAGAAGCCACTTTGCGGTAGGACTTAGCCTCTTTTTTACGATCTAATGCACTGATTTCATTCAATTTAGACTCTTTTTCTATTATTTTGTTGCTTTGCAACAAAAACACTTGATTTGTTGCACTGCATCAGTTACATTTACATGGTGCGGTGCAATATCAAACAGATATAGCGCCACCAAATTAGGCTTCACCTTAAACCCTATTTTGCAATCTTACTTATTGAAACGGAGCATCACATGAACCAAGACCAACTCAACGCTAAATTGTCGCAAATCAGCAGCAAGGGCTTAGAAAGCTCATTCGCACTCAGCGAAGCTGCCTTAGAGAATGCACAAAAACTAGCCGAACTGAACTACGCTGCTTCCAAAGATGCATTAGTGAACGTACAAGATAGCATTACTAAAGTGCTGAGCGCTAAAGATCCAAAGCAAGTTACCGATCTGATTAGTGCTGATATGTTGCAAGACGCTGGTACGCAAGCAGCCGCATACCAAAAGAAAGTAACTAAAGTATTGCGTGACAGCAATAAAGAATTGAACAACGTAGTTGAGTCCAGCATTGAGCAGTTCCAAAAAGGTATGCAAGAGTGGATCAATACAATCTCTGCAAACGCACCTGCTGGTTCAGATGCTTTTGTATCTGCTCTCAAAACTGGTTACGGCAGTGCCTTGCAGGGCTTTGAGCAATTCCGCGCAGTAAGCAAAGAAGCATTGGCAACAGCTGAGAAAAGTGCTGAGCAAGCATTTGAATCATTTCAGGGCCAAGTAGCTCAAGTTAAAAAAGCAGCGACACCAGCAACACGTGGCCGCAAAGCTGCTTAATTTAGTACGCTGAATTTAGTACAGCCGCTTTAGTACTATAAAAAATAAAATCCCACTGCAGCAATGCGGTGGGATTTTTTTATATCTTCATACATCAAAAAAAGCTTATTCGTCGCTATCGGCTGTTGAATCCAATAAACCCGTCGGCAATGCTTTACTAGGCTTCACACCGAGCTCACGCACTTTCTCTGCCGTGCGAATTAGATTACCTTTACCGGTTTTGAGTTTGCTAAAGGCATCATGGTAACTAGTTTGGGCTTGATCAATACGTTGACCGAGTTTCTCCATATCGTCAACAAAGCCAACAAATTTATCGTAGAGTGCGCCACACTGGCGGGCAATTTCTAAGGCATTTTTATTCTGATGGTCTTGTCGCCATAAATGCGCAACGGTACGCAGTGTCGCCATCAGGGTGCTGGGGCATACCAAAACAATGTTCTTGGCTAGGGCTTCTTGATACAGATTAGGAGCAGACTTAAGGGCCAATAAGAATGCCGGTTCAATCGGAATAAACATCAAGACAAAATCAACTGAGCCGACGCCATAAAGGGAACTGTAATTCTTACTGGATAAGCCTTGAATATGCTGGCGCAGCGATTGTATATGGGCGTTGAGTTCGATTTGCGCGGTATCGGCATCCGCTGATTCAGCATGGCGTGCATAGGCGGTAATTGATACCTTGCTGTCGACTACCAGATGGCGTCCCTCGGGCAAACGCACCACAATATCAGGTTGCAGGCGTGAGCCATCGACTTGCGTATGGCTATCTTGTACAAGATATTCTTCGCCTTTGCGCAGGCCTGACGATTCAAGAATGGATTCCAGAACGAGTTCACCCCAATTGCCCTGGACTTTAGAGTCACCTTTTAATGCTTGGGTGAGTGAGCGGGTTTCATCCGACATCTTGACGTTTAGTGCCGATAGACGCTCGATCTCGCTTTTGAGTGCAAAACGCTCGCGGGATTCGTTGGCGTAGGAAGTTGATACTTGTTCTTTAAACTCCGTCAACTTGGTTTGCAAGGGCTTCAGTAAGGCATCTAGACTCAAGGCATTTTGTTCAGTAAAGCGCCGTGTTTTATCGTCCAAGATATCGTTGGCGAGATTCTTAAACTGAATGGTCAGGGCTTCTTTCGCTTCATTGAGGGACTCAATTCGGCCTAAGCCTTGCTTGCGTTCTGATTCCAGGGCTGCTTCTAGCCGAATGGCATTTTGCAAGGCTGTATCGCGTTCCGCACGCAGACTCGCGACTAAAGCAGTGTGTTCGGCAAGGGCCTGCTCTGTACTGGCAAAGCGGCTGCGCAAAGTGAAGGCATAAATTAGCAGTCCAGCACAGACTGCAATGAGCAAACCGAGAAAGAGAAGGGTGCTGAGATCAAATGACATGGGTATAGATTACGCTAGATTAAAGTGAGCGGAGGTCATTTAAGGTAATCATTAGCATCATCGGATCATTTTTGCCTGCATCAAAGCCCATTTTTTTATAGAACGATTTTGCTTCTAGAGAAAGTGCGTGAACCACAATACCGCGGATGCCCAATATATCGGCAGCTTGCAGAACCCTCAGGCAGGCATCACGAACCAATCCCCTACCAATGCCTTTGCCATGCAGTGAACGATCCACTGCAAGTCGTCCGAGGATAACAACCGGAATGGGATTGGGCATATTGCGATTAAAGCGGCTGGACGACGATTGCTCGCTGCTTAGGGCCCCGCTGGCTAGGCAGTAATAAGCCAGCACACGGGACGCATCGCAAACAACATAGGTGCGTGATGCACCTGAGGCTTGATTCTTGCGAGCTCGATGCCTTAGCCAGTAATCCAATGTATCCACACCAGATTGAAATGCGTCGAGGTGGTGTGTTGTATCCAGTAAAGCCGGCCCTACTAAATTCACTGCTTATCCCATGGTGCGGGCGTAGCCATGGTTTTACGCAGGCGTGCATTCACATTGGCCTTCTCAATGGGCGCATCGAGCCGGGCAATAAACTCCGCATGGGTTTTGGGATCAACCTGGATTAGGCGCTGATCTAACAAAGCCTCTTCTGCTATCAACCGGGCTGCATCCAAAATAAAGTCCGTTCTGTTCTTGTGTTGCACCTTAGCGGCGCGATCAATTAAGTCACGCTCCTCCGCCTTAATGCGCAGATTGAGTGCTTCGCGTTTGCTTTGGTTTCGGAGTGCTGCGGGCATAGTTAAAAAGAGAGTCCAGGTTCAGGAGTGCAGCGAAGGCAACACTCCTGAAAACAGGATAGCACATTGTAATGACATTGTCATTACAAAAAACAAGGCTACAAATGACTTAGCCCTGAATCAACTGCTTCAGCTCGCCACTTTGAAACATCTCGGTCATGATGTCTGAGCCGCCGATAAATTCACCATGGATATAGAGCTGGGGAATAGTTGGCCAGTTGGCGTATTGCTTGATGCCTTGACGAATGCCTTCATCATCAAAGACATTAACAGTGTGCAGATTATCGGCGCCGCAAGCCCGCAGGATATTAATGGCATTACCTGAAAAGCCACACTGTGGAAACTGGGGGGTGCCTTTCATAAACAGCACGACGGGGTGGCTGGTGACGATTTCTTTGATTTGAGCTTGGGTATCCATTGCGTTACTCCATGTGTACAAAATTAATAGACCAATTTTAAGACCGAATCAAAAATAGGGTTATTGAATTGGCCTTAGATTGGCTTCCGTCCGGAAGCAACCCGCAAATGACCGGCTAAATCCCGATATGGCCTAATGGCCTCAAAGCCAGCCTGAGCCATCTGCGCTAGAACAGCAGGGGATTGATCAAAACCATGCTCTACCGCTAAGAGACCGCCCGGCTTCAAATGGGCTAAGGCGCCATCGATGATGGTGGCCAGGCAAGTGAGTCCTGAGCCAAAATCGGTCAGAGCATTCTGCGGCTCAAAACGCAGATCGCCTTTGCAGAGGTGCGGATCATTTGCCGCAATGTAGGGCGGGTTACTGAGAATGAGATCAAAACGATGGTCAGTATTGCCAGAAGTCTGGAGCGCTGCATACCAATGACCATGGCAAAATGACACGCGATCGCATAGCTTCAGGTGCGCTGTATTCTGCTGCGCAATGTCCAGCGCAGCCTGCGACGCATCAGTTGCCACCACCCTCACATTGGGCTGGCTGGCTGCAATCGCAAGGGCAATTGCACCGGAGCCTGTACCCAAATCAAGCATAGTAAGCGAATGCTCACTCTCATTTAAACCATTTTTTGTATTGAGTATGCGTTGTAATTCATCTAGACCTAGATCAACTAAGAGTTCGGTCTCCGGGCGAGGGATGAGGACCCCTGGACCCACCATGAGCTCGATCGCATGAAAGCCTCTCCTGCCAATCAGGTAGGCAATCGGCTCCCCTTGCAGGCGGCGTTGCTCCAGTAAAACCCACTCCGCTACAAAGGCATCGCTGAGCGCCATCTCATCTTGCGTCAGTAAAGCCGACTGGGGTAATTGCAGGTGAATTTTAAGTAAGTGGGCCAAGACCATGCGCGCTTCATTTTTGGGAAGTCGGGTTTCGTTCAACAAGGAACGCAGGGTCGTCATCGGTTCAGATGCGTGCCAAAAAGGATTGAAGTAGCTTAGTTATCACCAAGGGCTGCAAGTAACTCGGCTTGATGCTCGCTAGCCAGGGCATTGCATAAATCATCAATATCGCCATCCATCATGGCATCAATCTTATATAGGGTGAGATTAATGCGGTGATCGGTAATTCGGCCCTGAGGAAAGTTGTAGGTTCGAATACGGTCACTGCGATCACCAGATCCAATCAGGGATTTGCGGGTTTGCGCTTCTTGTTGATGTTGTTCGCGTTGGCGACCATCCATGATGCGGGACACCAAAACCTTCATGGCTTGTTCTTTATTGCGGTGCTGGCTGCGGTCGTCTTGGCACTCTACTACGATGCCGGTAGGCAGATGCGTTATGCGCACCGCAGAATCGGTTTTATTGATGTGCTGGCCGCCAGCGCCCGAGGCCCTGAAGGTATCAATACGTAATTCAGCCGGATTAATCTTCACGGCTTCGATCTCATCCGCCTCTGGCATCACTGCTACCGTACACGCCGAGGTATGAATGCGTCCCTGGGTTTCTGTTTGGGGAACGCGCTGCACCCGATGCCCGCCAGATTCAAACTTAAGGCGGGAGTACACCGATTGGCCAACCAGGCGCAACACCACTTCTTTGTAACCACCGAGATCCGATTCGGCGGAATTCACGACCTCGATTTTCCAGCCTTGGCGTTCTGCAAAACGGGTGTACATCCGCAATAAATCAGCCGCAAAAAGGGCGCTCTCGTCGCCGCCAGTACCCGCCCGAATTTCTAAGAAGACATTACGGTCGTCGTTTTCATCTTTGGGCAGTAAGGCCTTTTGCAGAGTGGCTTCCAGCTCAATCATCTTCGCCGCCGCCGCTTTTTGCTCTTCGTCGGCAAAGGCCTTCATCTCCGGGTCTGCACGCATGCCTTCGGCCGCAGCTAAGTCGGCTTCTGCTTGGCGATACAAACCAAACTGCTCAACCACCGTAGCAATGTCCGAGTGCTCGCGTGTTAATTTGCGATAGACGTCCATGTCCTTGGTGGACTCTTCTAGGGTTAACAGGGAATTTAATTCAGCCAAGCGAGTATCAAGATGCTCCAGCTTGGCGCGCATGCTGGGTTTCATCTAAAGATTGTTCTTGTCGGATGTGTCGTTAGTGTGCTTACTGGAGTCTTGCTCAGCATGATGATAGGTGTGCGAGTAGGCGCTCGAGTGGGTGGAAAATAATTTAGGTAATAGTTTAATCAAGGAATCGCGTTCAGCGCCATTGGAGTGCTGCAAGGTATGGAGTGAGCCATGCAAGAACTTATTGGTTAAGCCTTGCGCCATGGCATTGAGGACTTCTTGGGGATCGTCACCGCGCATTAGGCGCTTCATGGCACGCTCCAGTTCAATTTGACGTAGGCGTTCCCCATGTTGCTGAAGGTCCTGAATCAAGGGCACCGTATTTCGGCCATTGAGCCAATGCATAAAGTTGCCAACGCGGTCTTCAATAATGGCTTCTGCTTGGTTGACAGCAGCATGCCGCATCGAGCTTCCCGTCTGAATCATCACACCCAGGTCATCAACGGTGTAGAGGTAAATATCATTTAAGCGGGCGATTTCGGGCTCGCAGTCCCGTGGTACCGCCAGGTCAATCATCACCATGGGCTTGCGGCGTCGTTGCTTCAGAGCACTCTCGACCATACCAAGGCCAATGATGGGCAAGGAACTCGCTGTACACGACACAATGATGTCGAACTCATGCAGGCGACTTGGGAGATCAGATAGCTTGAATGATTCTGCCTCGACATTTTGGGATGCAATCGCATCAGCTAATTCTTGACCACGTTCAATTGTGCGATTCGCAATCGCCACTTGCTTAGGCTGGCGTGCCACAAAGTGGGTCGCGCACAAAGAGATCATATCGCCCGCGCCAATAAAGAGAACACGCTGCTCGGCAATTTTTTCAAAGATGCGCTCAGAAAGCCTGACTGCCGCTGCCGCCATCGAAATCGAGTGCGCACCAATCTCGGTTGATCCCCGTACCTCTTTGGCAACTGCAAAGGTTTTCTGGAAGAGTTGGTTTAAGTAGGTGCCGAGTGCCCCTGCTTGATTGGCGGTACGAACCGCATCTTTCATTTGCCCTAGGATTTGGGTTTCACCAAGGACCATAGAATCCAGACCGCAAGCGACCCGAAACGCATGGCGCACGGCATCGGACTGAGGCAAGGAATAAATATGGGGCTCTAAACTGCTGGGAGCCAGTTGTTGGCTTTTTGCGAGCCAATCAAAGGTAGCGCTGTGCAAGAGGGTGGCGGAGTCGGTATCGTTCGCCGCGCAATACAGTTCGGTTCGATTGCACGTCGACAAAATGGTGGCCTCAGGCAGGCCCGACTGACT
>JBIIGG010000189.1:0-7708 GCA_044236575.1 Polynucleobacter sp.
ATTGAGCGCTCAGAAGTGCTTGACCTTACTGTAGTGATTGCTCGCCTTAAGTACTATCGGCTGCAATTGAATTGCCTGTCAGATACCATAGACCCCAATGACAAACCTAGCCTCCACTCGCCCACAATCCAATCACCAGAGCAATGAATGTGTGATTGCTGCGCCGTTTGGATCTCTTGGCATCACTACGGAAATGGTCGATGGCAGTTTGATGCTTGCCCATATTCGCTATCTACCTGCATCGGCAAACCATCAGGCGCCTGGTAATGCCTTGGCAGCTTTGGTAGAGGAGCAATGCCAAGCCTATTTTGCGGATCCTAGGACAGTATTTGATTTACCCCTTAAGCCGGTAGGTACGGAATTTCAGCAGCGGGTATGGCATGCCGTTGCCCAGTTGCATTCGGGTGAAAAGACCACCTATGGCGCAATTGCAGCCTGTTTACATTCGGGCGCTCGCGCGGTTGGTGGTGCGTGTGGCGCCAATTATTTTCCCCTGGTAATTCCGTGCCACCGGGTTGTTGCGAAAGCCAATCTAGGTGGTTTTATGGGGCAGGATGCGCCCGGCCTTTATCGCGATATTAAGCTGTGGCTTCTCAATCACGAAGGGCGCGCTTAATTGGCCTTCCTGCAATCGTACAAAATTGCTGCATCACATAATTGGAGCGTGCAGCAATAAAAGTGAAGTAATAAAAAAGCCATACCGTTCTGCGAGGCAGTTTGACATCATTCCCCCGAGAAAAATGGTTTCGATCAGCAATCTTACTGAGCGTGAGCACGGCTAATCCGAGGGCTAAAAAACAAAAGCGCCGAATGCCCACTTCATCTGCCGGAATCAGGCGTATGTAGTCCATTGCTTCCGCTAACTTCTGGTCAGCAATGGCCAGCAAGGCGAGTTGGCTATAGCCTTGGGGTTTCCAGGAGACGCCACGCGCGCTGTCTTCAGGTGAGTCCTTCAAGATATTCGTCATCTGCAAGGCTTGACCAAAGCCAATCGCCAGATATTCTTTGCCACTAATGGCGCGAGCAAATGCCGGAGAGTGCAGAGTGAAGACGCTGGTGAGCATCTCGCCAACGACGCCGGCCACCACATAGCAGTACTCTTCAAATTCAGGCAGGTCGCGTAAACCCGCTAAGGTTTGTTTGTCATGAAAACGCAGCATGCCGTTCGACATAATTTCAACGCAGCGGCTAATTGCAGCTTGCTCGTTTGCATTAAAGCCATGAAAAATGCGCAGTACCGTTGGGGTGTTGGCAATCAAATCGCGCTCGTCCGTATTGCAGTGCTCTTCCAGTGCATGTAAGCAAGGGATCACAAATGCATCAACCGATTGCTTGCCTAAAACAGCATCCAGAAACAAGGAAGATAATTCCCGTTTTGCTTCGATGCTTAGAGTGGGGGCATCTTCGATCGTATCGATGATGCGGCAAAGTAGATAGGTATTCCCGATGACGGTTTCGAGCGCCTTTGGCAACAAAGGAATGGTGAGAGCAAAGGTTCTGGAAACCGCCCCCAAAATGGACTGCTGGTAAGCCATGTCGGTCATGGATTGGGGGTGCGCCTTGCTCATGCTGGAATTATGTCAGAGGGGGTTCCTGAGGGGTTGTCAAAAAACATATTTGCCATAAGTAACAAGGCCATATAATTTGTCCAAATTATGAATGAGGGCGCTTTGCCGTGCTGATTTGGTTTGTTGTCATCTATTGGGTAATCTCGGTTGGCATCGGCCTGTGGGCTGCTATGCGCGTCAAAAATACGGCCGATTTTGCCGCAGCAGGCCATAGCCTCCCCCTACCCATTGTCACTGCCATGGTGTTTGCAACTTGGTTTGGCTCAGAGGCAGTTTTGGGTATTCCAGCTGAATTTATTAAAGAAGGGTTGGGCGGCGTCGTTGCCGATCCATTCGGCACAGCCCTATGCTTGATTTTGGTCGGTCTCTTTTTTGCCAAGCACCTCTATAACCGCCGGATGCTCACGATCGGTGATTTCTTTCGTGAAAAGTATGGACGTACAGTTGAGGTGCTGGTCACTTTATGTATCGTCGCCTCCTATTTGGGCTGGGTTGCTGCGCAAATTAAGGCGCTTGGCCTGGTCTTTCATGTGGTGTCGGATGGCGCCATCTCGCAAGACCTGGGCATGATTATTGGGGCATGCAGCGTATTGGTTTACACCCTCTTTGGCGGCATGTGGTCGGTTGCGATTACCGACTTTGTACAGATGATCGTGATTGTGATTGGTATGCTCTACATCAGTGGTGAAATGACCTCTATGACCGGCGGCTTCACGATGGTGATTGAGCATGCTGCCGCGGCGGGCAAGTTCTCTTTTTGGCCTGATATGAATTTGGTAGCCATTCTGGGATTCACGGCGGCTCTGTGCACCATGATGTTGGGATCGATACCCCAGCAGGATGTGTTTCAGCGGATTAGTTCTTCCAAAAACGTCAGCATCGCTGTACAGGCATCCATTTTGGGCGGCATTTTGTATTTTGTATTTGCATTTGTCCCCATGTACTTGACCTACTCGGCAACCTTAATAGACCCCGCCTTAGTCGATCGCTACATTAATACCGATTCGCAAATGATTTTGCCCAAACTGATCATGGAGCATGCACCCGTATTTGCCCAAATAATGTTCTTTGGCGCTTTACTCTCCGCGATTAAAAGTTGTGCAAGTGCAACATTATTGGCGCCGTCGGTCAGCTTTGCGGAAAACATCGTCCGCGGGTTTTATAAGCACTTAAGTGACCAAGAGCTATTGAAAATCATGCGCATTACCGTATTGTTTTTTACCATCGCAGTCACTTTGTTTGCCATGAATTCCGAGCTATCCATCTTTCATATGGTCGAAAGTGCGTATAAAGTCACTTTAGTTGCTGCATTTGTGCCCCTTGCCTTCGGAATTTACTGGTCTAAGGCGAATTCCTTGGGCGGCCTGCTTGCTGTTGTTTTTGGCTTGACAGTTTGGATAGGGGCTGAGATATTAGCTCCTGAAGCTACTTTACCGCCGCAATTGGCGGGACTCTTAGCCAGCGTCGCTGGGATGCTGCTCGGTGGTCTAGTCCCCCGTTCTGCACTGCGTTAAGTGCAGATTGAATAAAATGTAATTTGCTGTAATTGATCCGCTGTGCGAGGTCTTGCAGCAGAAGTTGCCTACGATGGGTGCAATGAAAAATTTCTTGTTCTTATGGAGTTGTTATGAAAATCTGTGTGATCGGCGGGGGCGGAGCCATTGGCGGCTACCTAGCTGTCATGTTAGCGAGAGCTGGCAATGATGTAACCGTGGTCGCCCGAGGGGCCACATTAAAAGCAATTCAGGAAAGAGGACTGGCACTCATTACGAATGAAGAGCCAGAGCCCCTGCATGCGACGGTTACTGCAGTTGAAAAGATTACCGATGCCGGTAAGCCGGACATCATTATTTTGGCGGTCAAGGCCCACCAAGTCGAGCCTGTTGTGCACGATATGGCGGCGATCATGGGTCCCGACACGATTTTGATTCCAATGCAAAACGGCATTCCTTGGTGGTACTTTCAAAAGCTGCCCGGCGAGTATCAAGATCATTCGGTTGAGACAGTGGATGCGGGCGGCCTCATCATGCGCACCATTAATCCCAACAATATATTGGGTTGCGTGGTGTATCCCGCTACATTTACGCAAGCGCCCGGCGTGATTCGCCACGTGGAAGGAACACGCTTCCCGATTGGTGAGCTTGATGGCTCGGTATCCGATCGGGCGAAGATGGTTTCCGAGTTGATGGCCGCTGCTGGTTTTAAGTCACCGATTCTAGAAGACATCCGTGCTGAGATTTGGCTCAAACTGTGGGGCAATATGACCTTCAATCCTATTAGCGCATTGACGCATGGACACCTTGAAGGAATTTGTCAGCATCCGTTAACCAAAGATCTCGCGCGCAACATGATGGCCGAGGCACAAACCATTGGCGAGAAACTGGGCGTTACGTTCCGGGTGGATATCGAACGCCGGATTGGTGGCGCTGAAAAAGTCGGTAAGCACAAAACATCCATGCTGCAAGATTTAGAAGCCGGTCGTTCCCTTGAGATTGATGCCTTGCTCGGTTCGGTTATCGAGCTCGGTCAGATCACTAAGATCCCAACACCATGCCTCAGTACGGTTTTTGCACTAACCAAAGTGCTGGATGAAAACGTTCAAGCTTCCAATGGTAGTTTGGCTTTACCATTTGCTGCGGGATATTAAGCCGGGTTGGTGGAGTGATGTGGAGTTCTAAAGCTTTATAAGGTTTGTTCAGATGTTAAAAAAGCCTCAAAGCAGCAATGCCTTGAGGCTTTTTTATGAGCCCCGCCTGTTTACTCGAATGTATTGTCGAGTTGCCCTACGCCATCAATCACGATACTGACCCTGCTGCCTGGCTTCATCGAGCCAACACCAACCGAGGTGCCGCAGGCAATGATGTCACCGACTTCTAGGGTAATGTCGTGGGAAATCAAACTCACCAATTTGGCGGGTTGGAAAATCATATCGGCAACCGGATAATTCTGGCGCTCCTGATCGTTCAAGATAGTTTTAATGTGCAACTGGCTTGGGTCAATGCCGGTGGTAATGTAGGGACCAAAGACACCAAAGGTATCGAAGCTCTTCGAGCGCGTCCACTGGGCATAGCCAGGATCGCGGTTGAGGATTTCAATCGCGGTAACGTCATTAATGCAGGTGTAGCCAAAAATAGCAGAAGCAGCTTCAGCCTCACTAATGCCTTGGCAGCGCCGTCCAATCACAAGGCCGATTTCGCCTTCGTACACCACTTTGCCAGAGTAGGACTTGGGCATGCGAATGGTTTGATTGGCAGCCAAAAAAGAGGTATTCGATTTTAAGAAATACAGTGGCTCTGCTGGTACTGCATGCTCAAGTTTGGTCACCAGGGCATGGAAGTTATCGACCAGCGCAACCATCTTCGTTGGCACGCAGGGAATATCAATCACGACATCGGATAGCTTTAGCGTGGCACCGGTTGGGGTGGGGTTGCAAAACAAGTCGCCGCTATATACCGTGATTTGGTTGTTCTGAACTTGTCCAAAGCCAATCTGGCCTTGGTGCTGATAGCGTACCCATTGCGTCATAATGAATTCCTCTTGTTTTTAGTATTGATGCGTTCTATCTTATCAAGGATCGGTTATGTCCCAACCAGCGACCCCAGCTGAAATCCGTTTTGCACCGGAATTCGATCAACCCGTGCGTTACATGTTGCGCACCCGCAGCTACTACTTGGGCTTAGGCTATGAAAATCCCTATGTCTGGGCGCATTACATCGACGCACCATTTACGCCGCTTAAAAAACCGCTCAGCGCATCCAGGTTAGCCTTGGTGACAACGGCAGCGCCCTATCAGGCAGATAAGGGTCCGCAAGGTGCAGGCGCAGCATACAACGCGAGTGCAAAGTTTTATCAGCCTTATGCAGGATCCATGAGCAGTAAGTCGGATTTACGCATTGCGCATGTGGGGATTGATCGCAAGCACGCCAATATGAGCGATAGCGAATGCTGGTTTCCGTACGAGGCGGCGCAGGCCGCCCAGCAGTCAGGCCGAATTGCATCGCTCTCACCCCGTTTTTATGGATTACCCAGCAATCGCAGCCAGCGCCATACCGTGGAGATCGATGCGCCCGCCATCATTGCAATGTGCCAAGCAGATGCGGTCGATGTTGCGGTATTGATCCCCAACTGTCCGATCTGTCATCAATCCCAAAGTCTGTTGGCTAGGGCCTTAGAGTCTGCAGGTATCTCCACTGTGGTGATGGCGAGCGCAAAAGACATTGTTGAGTACTGCGGTGTGCCACGTATGCTCTTTAGTGATTTTCCGCTGGGCAATGCTGCGGCAAGACCAAATGACCCAGAATCGCGCACCCTTAATTTTGAGTTGGCGTTGCGTTTATTGGAGTCGGCGATCGGACCCCGAACCACGATGCAGTCGCCGCTCATCTGGAGTGAGGATCCAAGCTGGAAGCTCGACTATTCCAATATTGAGCGCTTATCCCCTGAAGAGGTGGCGCGATTGAAAACCGAGGCAGAGGCCGTACGTGAAACAGCCAAAGCCTTACGAATAAAAACGGTGGGCAAGTAAATCAATCCATAGGGGGGTGTGGTCGGAATGAGAGGATTCGAACCTCCGACCCCCTCGTCCCGAACGAGGTGCGCTACCAGGCTGCGCTACATTCCGTTATTGCCAGTACACCTATTTTATCTGACTAGTGCTGTATGGAAAAGGAGCTACAGATTGCTACATTTGCCTTGCAAGGGAGTATTCGCACAGGGCAATCAAGGAGTCTGTAGCTGCATTCTTGGGGAAGGCTTTGATATTGCCAAGCGCCAGGTCTGCTTCACGTTTGGCGGCAAGCTGGGTGTATTCCAGCGCTCCGGAGTGTTGCACTGCAGAGAGAATTTGCTCGAATACGTCTTCTGGAAGGTCGGTATTTTGCATAATGGCTGAGCGCACTAAAAACTGCTCCTCCGAATTGCCGTTTTCCAATAAGTAAATTAAAGGGAGTGTTGGCTTACCCTCGCGCAGATCGTCCCCGGCATTTTTGCCCATTTGTTCAGGGCTAGCGGTGTAGTCGAGTAAATCGTCCATCAGCTGAAACGCGGTACCAATGTGGCGACCAAAAGCCGCGGCGAGTTCGCGCTCACTATTGCTGGCACCAGCCAAAATAGCCCCTAGCTCAGTCGAGGCTTCGAACAATTTGGCCGTTTTATAGCGAATCACTTGCAGGTAGCTCGACTCGTCTACCTCAGGGTCATTCATATTCAGGAGCTGCAATACCTCGCCCTCGGCAATCGTATTGGTTGCGTCGGAGAGAATCTGCATGATCCGAATGTCATTGGGGGCCACCATCATTTGGAATGCCCTGGAGTACAAGAAATCCCCCACCAAAACACTGGCAGCGTTGCCAAAGGCCGCATTGGCAGTCTCACGCCCACGGCGCAGGGTGGATTCGTCCACAACATCGTCGTGCAAGAGGGTAGCCGTATGAATAAACTCAACGACAGCAGCTAAATCCAGCACATGGGGGATTTCTCGGCTGCTGGAGAGGGCTTTGGCGACCAAAATCAGCAAGGCAGGGCGCACCCGTTTCCCCCCGGATTGGATGATATAGCCTGAAATCTGGTCAATTAAGGCCACTTCAGAGGCCAAACGGCGCTTAATAACCTCGTCTAGAGCCTTTAAATCAGGGGCTATTGGGGCCAAAATGGCAGCCAGATCGGGAGTTTTGACAGTGGTACTCATGCAAGATATAATAATCGGCTCAGCTAGTCCGTGTGGATTAGCTTCAATGTTTCATTAATTTGAGGTTTCAAACCATGTACGCGGTCATAAAAACCGGTGGCAAACAGTATAAAGTTGCTGCTGGTGAAAAATTGAAAATAGAACAGATACCAGCGGATATCGGCAGCGAAATTACCTTAGACCAAGTTCTTGCCGTAGGCGAGGGCGCTTCACTCAAGTTGGGTGATCCACTGGTTAATGGTGCCGCTGTGATGGCCACTGTCATCTCCCAAGGACGTCACGACAAAGTGAAAATCTTTAAGATGCGCCGGCGCAAGCACTATCAAAAGCACCAGGGTCATCGTCAGAATTTCACTGAAATTTTGATTAATACGATCAAGGCCTAATTAGGCACACGCTGAAATAGCAGGAGAAGAACAATGGCACAGAAAAAAGGCGGCGGCTCGACACGAAA
>JBIIGG010000062.1:0-7707 GCA_044236575.1 Polynucleobacter sp.
ATTGTCAAACCCATCCTCATTTTGCTCACACTGCCACTGACGGCCATAACGATGGGTCTCTTCTTGCTGGTGATTAATGCCTTGGTCTTAATGCTGGTCTCAACCGTGGTGAGTGGCTTTACGATCTCCGGCTTTTGGACCGCCTTCTTTGCGGGCATCTTTATTTCTGTATTTAGTCTTTTTATTGGTGCCAGCGTGTTTAAAACCGAAGTACGTTACGAGCGTCATTAAATCCGATCCCAGCTGTGCAAGGCTTCACGGCAGGGATGGGGTTTATTCATGACCCCTTCGGCGTTCTGAGCGACGATCGATGCACCGCCCGTTAAAAATCCGAGACCTAGTGTCAAGGCTTGACTCACAGCCGCCTCTTTATTGACACCAACCTGTGGCTTGAGCAAGCTACCCTGCAAACGCACCAGGCTAGCCAAATCAAGGCCTGCCGTGAGGCCCGATCTTTCTTTGGGGTAAACAGCTAAATTAATCTGTTCGCTGTTCAGGTTAACGGATCCATTTAAAACAATATTTAAGCGATCTGTTTCTATACCAATAGAGTCTTTAACTGAGACCAAGCCACTCTTGATTGGTAAGTAAGCGACTGCGCATTCGAGTACCGTCTCATTGCTCTTTTTGCGCAGCGGATTAATCGCATCAAATAAAGTAATAAAGACATCGCCACCTTGGTTCAAGAAGCTCGATGCAAGGCGCGCGCTGCCAATCGTAATTTGGCTTTGGCCATTTAAGCTAGAGGCAATTTGGTGTGGGCTTTTACCGCTACTGGTGAGATTAAATGCAGCGCGCATATCACCACCACTCACCTTTCCTTTGGAATTGGTTGAGGCCAGCAATTGCTCTAAGGTAAAGCCGCTAGCCTGACCTTTGAATACCCAGTTAGGCGAAGTCTGCAGATTGCCGACGCGCGCAGAGCCATCAAACCGACCATTGCCCAGCTGAAATGCCACCTTGGGAATATCGATCTGCTGCGGACTGAGGCGAACCAAGGTGACCACTTTTTTGAGCACTACTTTGCTGGGGAGCACTAACTGCGCAATATCAACATTCAGGGTGCCATTGCCATTGGGCAGGTAATCGAGCGGTAATGGCATATCACTAAAGAAACGCTCGGCAGCACGCGCAGCGGTTGGAGTCTGGCTTGATGCCGCAGAGTTTGGCTTTGTAGCTGCTGATGCTGTAGGTGATGCAGGGGAGTTGAATGCTGGTATAGCAGATAAATCCAGCTCGCCCGCCTTAAACGAAACATCAAGCTGAGTGGGCTTACTTGGATTGAGTGCTGCTTTTCCCTTGAGTTGCAATGGCTTACCGCCTAGCGCCACCTCAAAATCAAAGTTGACGTCGATTGCCTCTGTACCCATGCTGCGCATGACCTCTCGAATCGAGGTCATCTTGCCTTTAACGGTAATTGCAAGAGTGGCTTGCTTTACATCGGCGCTGATCAGGGTATCGCTACCACTCTTTTGCAGCGACAAACGTGAAATCCCATAACTACTGACGGCAGCACCACTCGGCTGGTAATTAATCTGACCATTGGTCAAATTGAGGTTCTCAATTAACACCGTATTACGGTCTGCAGTATCACCATCACTGGCTGATTTTTTTGCATCGGCTTGTGCCGCACCAGTCGAGGATGAAGCTGTTGTGCCATTGGGTGAAACAATGTCGCCCATCAACCAATTGCCATCCCCCTTTGCATTGGTTTCTAAATTCAGAGTCAATCCCGCTAATTGAATGCTGCTCACTTCAATGCGGCCGCTCAGCAATGGTAAAAGGCTGATTTCTAAAGCTACTTTTTCTAGGTTTGCCATTTGCGGATTCTTAGCCCATGCCGCATTGCTGAGGCTCACCTGCTCCGCCGATACGGCAATCCTTGGCAAAAAGCCCAAGCTGACTGGTCCAGCAATCATCAACTCACGCCCGGTTGCTTCACGCACTTCTAGAATAAGCATCTGCGTTAGTTTGGCGGGGCTAATGAGGGTACTGAGATAAACAATCCCGATGAGCAAAGAAGCAAGGAGCGCGCCAAGCGTCATCAGCACTATTTTTAATGGTCGACTCATCTTGCTTTACGTATCCTTATGCCTATATGCCAATATAGCGCAATCGGCTTGGCATGACTGCAATTGAACGGGTACAGTACTGGTATGAACACAATAAATACCATTAGCCACTTCTGTAATCGCTCCCTAATCGCTGCACTTTGCTTCAGTTTTAGTGCATGGGTTCCCTTAGCGTCGGCTCAAGCCCCATCCGGCGAGATATCGCCTGCACCACTCGAGGCAATTTCCTCGCTCGATGTACCGCGCTACATGGGCACGTGGTACGAGGTGGCTAAGTACCCTAATTGGTTTCAGAAGCGCTGTATTGCGAACACCAGTGCAACGTATGCCGTACAGCCTAATGGCATGCTACAAGTTCTCAATCGTTGCCAAAAAGAAGATGGTTCGATGAGCGAAGCACTTGGCGCAGCCAAACAAGTAGGCGATGCTAACTCACCCAAATTGGAAGTCCGTTTTGCGCCAGCCTGGCTCTCCTTTCTGCCCTTTGTGTGGGGTAACTATTGGGTGATTGATTTAGATCCGCAATACCAGCTTGCCGCCGTTAGCGAGCCCAGCCGTAAATACCTGTGGATTTTGTCGCGCAGTAAAACCGTTGAGCCCAAAGCCTATGAAGCCCTATTGCAACGTTTAAAGCAACAAGGATTTAACCTCGATGCAATTGAGATCTCTAAACAAACCACAGAAAAACCGGTCACGCAATAAGCCATGAGCACGATTACACGCATTTGTTTTGCCCGACATGGTGAAACCGACTGGAACGCCGAACGCCGCATGCAGGGCCACATCGATACCCCACTTAATAGCCATGGGCAATTACAAGCGCAGCGCTTGGCGCAATCACTGCAACGCGCCGGCCACACATTTGATCACCTCTACTCCAGTGATTTGCAGCGCGCTGCCGATACCGCTAAACAGGTATCGCATGCACTGGAGCTGAACATCACCATCGACCCCATATTTCGGGAGCGCCATGTTGGGGTTTTACAGGGTCTTCGTTTAGATGATGCGCCGCACGCAGTTCCTGAAGTATGGCAAGCACACCTGGCACGGGAAATCCAGCATGACTTAGGTGGTGGTGAAAGCATCCAGCAGTTTCATGAACGCGCGCAGCAGGCCTTGGCCATGCTTGTGGCCGCACATGCCGGTCAAACTATTTTGGTGGTGAGTCATGGCGGCACCCTCGACATGATGTACCGCATTGCTACCAAACAAGCATTGGATCAGGCGCGAGTGGCAATAGTCCCGAATACATCCTTAAATTGGATTGCACATGACGGGGAGGCGTGGTCAGTCGAGCGCTGGGCTGATACCGATCACCTCAGCACCCTAGCCCTGGATAACGTCGATCTTTAACTTTGTCCCGACGCTAGAGTAAAACGTCCGTTTACTTTGCTAGCTTGGTAATCTTGTTGCCCTGAATACCAATACCCGCCATGGCGCCTTTTTGCGCAGTGATGAAGGCATAAATATCGTCTTGGGTAGTTATCGAGGTTGTCGAACTGGCTACGCCTTGGTCCACCAGCACAACACTGGGACCCACGCCGATCTCAAAACCTTGGGTGGAATCTAAGGCATTGAGCGCAGATTCTTTCATGAAGAATAAGACGTAAGCAAACTGCTGCGCCCCTGCCTGCAAACCATAGGAGCCGCCCGCAGTGTTGTAATAGGCTGCTGGTCTTCCTTCCTTGAATAAAACACCATCACCGTATTGGCCGCCCACAATAAAACCTGCCTTGGTTACCACTGGAAATACTAAGGTAGCAATCGCTTTCTCATTCAGCTTTTTTGCATTGGCATTGCTAGCAACCAATTGATTGAGTACGGTTCGTGCGCTACGGTCGAGCTCTGCTCTGCTTTCGGCATGGGCAAGGCTAACGCACAGGGAGAGGGATACAAGCAATAGGCCGATACTGCGACGAGCTACATTCATGGTCAGTGTCCAAATGGATTAAGTTGCTTCTATAATAATGGTTTGCGGGGCAGAGCATACCTCCGCAATGACCGCTATCGGCCAGATGCAGTCGTTCGTCGAAGGCGCCAAATGGGGGAATCTTAATATACCTACCTTGCATTTTTAAGCTAGTATTTGAACATTCCCCAACGACATTGATAGAAAGCAATGCCATGAAACGACTTGTTACTTTAATTCTCTCTGCAGCTCTTTTATGTCCAATGTGGGTGGGGGCGCAGGTTCCAAATTCGAGTACAACTCAAACTACGGTGGGTGCCTTAGGTATTTTGAAGTGGAGGATGTCTAATGCGTCTAATGGTGGATCAGATTCAAGGCGGCTTATGATAACGCCAACATCCACTTTGTATGGCACTACGGAGAGCATCAAATATCTGCTCCTAAATATGTTGGTCCCTAATAATAGTTCGGGAATTTTTCCGATAAATGGTGTTGTCCAAGTCGGAGAAGGAAGTTATGTTTTGCCTGTTTCAGGCACTGCTTCTACGGTGGATAGTAATGGTTCGATTGATGCCAATTACACAACTATTACCTTAATTTTTTACGTAGGCTTAAACTTAATTAATTGCAATCTTTCTGCATCAACATTAAGCGGGGGGTGCCAGAGTTCTAGCTTCTATAACGGCTCGTTTGACGGATTCGGATGGTCAGACATAACTTATCAAGGATTGCATACTCCCTAAATGAAAAAAATAAATACTTTAATTCTCTCTGCAGCTCTTTTATGTCCAATGTGGGTCGGTGCTCAGACAACCACTACACCTTCTATTCTTGGTCCACTTCATTATTCTGGAAATTTTTCGGTGAATGGTGCAGAATGGATTCTCGCCGTATCTGTATCTGAATCTCCATGTTATTACATTACTAATTTAAGACTAAATATTCAGGCCCCAAATAATGCATCTCCTATCAAAGGTGTCAGTGGATATTTTACTTGCGCAGATAATGTATGGGCCCCTTTTTCTGGAGCCATTATTGCGCAAGCCAATGATGCCCCAAATACCACCAATGCACCTAATAGCACCTACACTGGTAATTTTACTTTAGGGTTTGCGGTAATGAGATGCGATTTCCCCTCTGATTTACTATCTGCCGACTGTAGATTGTTTATAAATTTAAATAATGCCCAATACCCAATTAACAATGCCCGCTTTACCTACACATCCGCTCCTTAAAGCATGATAAAACTAGCTACCCTCACCTTTTTATCTACTCTTCTAGCTTCTTGCGGTGGTAGCAATAGTTCCACAACCACATCAAGTTCTTCCGCAACCCCATCACAGCAGTTAGAAGCTACGGTTGCCAGTCTTTGTACAACCAATTGCAACGCTACTGTGCCTGCAGATAATCCAAGTAGTCGATTGGAAGCTACGATTAAGGCTTTGAATCCCAACGCCAGCACTACTGTTCCTGCCGATAATCCATCGGTAAGGTTAGAGGCAGCTATTGCAGCATTGCAGGCAAAGTAGTCTTCAGTTTTTTTGAGTCAAGTAAGTTGCCAACAAACAGTACCCGTGGTTTGATTAATTAAAAAACCACCCGAAGGTGGCTCTTGTTAGGCATGTAAAAAGCAATTAACGAGATGCATAAAATGCCCCACCCGTTGTTGCACTCGACACCATTGATACTAATTGTCGATTGTTAGATGTAGTTATGTACGAAATCGTTATTCCACTTTCAACCAGTCCAACCGTAGGGCAGCCAGCCCCGTAAGTAATTGTTGTTGCAAAGACATTAACGCCTGAGGTGTCAGGGGAAATCGTCCCAGTAAATGTACAGCCAGCGCCAGAGCCTGAAAGAGTTCCGTTCGAGTTTATAGTGACTGTAGTAGCTACACCCGTTAACAAAGAGCCAACCCAAGAACCAGTAATGGTTGAAAGTACGGCTGGAGTATTGAAGTTGTAACCTGCCCTTGTTAATGGAACAAGCGCATAACTACCAGTTCCGCCATTTGAAAATTGCGTTGTCCCAGAAAGGGATGTATTGGCAACTACAGAACCAGAATTTGTACCTGTATATGAAGTGTTGTTAAACAGATACTCTACAAAAGAACCTGAATATGAACTTCCAGATGATGTTACAGAGCCAAAGTCGACACCAAGAAGCCTTAGTCCGCCACTAACTGGAGTACCAAACAATGCATACGTAGTGTTATTTGGCATAACAATTAAATTGAGTTCGTAGCCAGAAGGTGCGGCTAATCCCGTCCATATACCAGCAGCTGAAACATTTGGAGGCGCAGGTGTGGATGACGAACTGCCACCACCACCGCCACCACAAGCGACCAATAAAAGTGAAAAGGTAGCAGCGACAAGTAGTTTCATTTTAAAAACCTTTATTTTATTAATAAGTATATTTATTGTAGATTAAAAACCGTGGAATATAAACCGTGGCTTTAAATCTATTTATGCGTGATAACCCTTGTATTTGGGGGGGTGTCTATGTGGGAAAAAGACTTTACTAAGCTAAAGGCGGTTTTAAGTGCCAATTTGAAGGCACTTAGGCAAGAAAAAGGAGTTGCTCAAGAAAGATTAGGTCTTGAGTCAGGAGTTGATAGAACTCTAGTTAGCAAAATAGAGCGGCAAATTGCTAACCCATCAATAGAAATACTCAGCAAAATCGCTGCCTACTTAGAAGTTAGTGTGGCCGAACTTTTGACTAAAAAGAAATAAATGAAAATTGTCTGTACAAAACTAGATTACAGCCAAACCTAGTATGTGCTTGTGGGAATATCTGTGGGAATAAATAAAAAAGGGGCGCTTAAGCCCCTTTTTACTTGACAACTTGGCGGAGAGGGTGGGATTCGAACCCACGGTACCTTTGACAGTACGCCTGATTTCGAGTCAGGTACATTCGACCACTCTGCCACCTCTCCGAACCGAAACGCAATTATAGCGTTGTGAGCCTATGCCTTGGGCTTTAGGCTGGTGATACCGCCCATATAGGGCTGCAAGGCTTTCGGTATGCGGATACTGCCATCTGCTTGTTGGAAGTTCTCAAGAAGAGCAACGCCGGTTCTACCGACTGCCAAACCTGAACCATTTAAGGTATGCAGTAACTCGGGTTTGTTATTGCCGGCCTTGTAACGAGCCTGCATTCGCCTGGCCTGAAAGTCGCCCATATTGGAGCATGAGCTGATTTCACGGTAGGCATTTTGCGATGGAATCCAGACTTCCAAATCATAAGTTTTGGTACTACCAAAACCCATATCGCCAGTGCATAGCAATACACGACGGTATGGGAGCTCCAGCATCTCCAGAATCGTTTCAGCATGCCGAGTTAATTCTTCCAGGCGCTGCATCGACTCTTCGGGTTTTGTAATTTGCACCAGCTCGACTTTTTCAAACTGATGTTGGCGAATCATGCCGCGCACATCGCGCCCGTAACTGCCTGCTTCCGACCGAAAGCATGGCGTATGCGCAACGTACTTGAGGGGTAAGGCTTCTGCTGCGGTAATGGTGTCGCGTACTAAATTCGTGACCGGCACTTCCGCCGTCGGAATTAAATAGAAGTTTTCAATACGCTCTTCGCTGCCCTCTTCGCCCTCGCCCATTTTGCGTGGGACCTTAAAGAGATCTTCTTCAAACTTGGGTAGCTGGCCAGTACCGCGCATCGAGGCGGCATTGACCATAAAGGGAACGTACAGCTCTTCGTAGGCATGCTGCC
>JBIIGG010000063.1:0-7522 GCA_044236575.1 Polynucleobacter sp.
TGAACTGCTGTCAATTTAGGTCCACTACTTGAGAGAGTTTTTCCATAGTAAATCATTGCAGCAAAATAGGTTGAGTTTGGATGATTTTGGGTATTTGCACTTGGGGTGCTGGTGGTCTGTAACCTAATGCACTATGCGGCCTAACATGGTTATAGTGTTTGACCCACTCTCCCACGATGATCTGGGCTTCTTTTAGGCTGTAGAAGATTTCTCCATCCAAAAGGTTATCTCTAAAGGTGCCATTAAAGCTTTCACAAAAGCCATTCTCCCAAGGGCTACCTGGTTCAATGTAAGCGGTTTTCACTCCAATACCAGATAACCAACTCCGCAACTCTTTAGCAATAAATTCTGGGCCGTTATCACTTCGGATGTACTCTGGGATACCGTTGTCAATCATGGCATTGGCCAGTTGTTCAATCACCTGGATCGATCCAATTCTTCTGGCGCAGTGGATCGTTAGGCACTTTCGGGTGTATTCATCAATTAGCGTGAGCATTCGGATCTTGCCACCATACGCATCTCTAATAAAGACAAAATCATAACTCCACACATGATTGGGGTACTTGGCTCGAAGCCTCATACAACTGCCATCGTTAAACCAGAGTCTACCCCTAGGAGGCTGCTTTTGTGGGATCTTCAGACCCTCTTGCCGCCAGATACGAGCCACCTTGGCGGTAGTCGCTTGTCTCCAACCGCTATTGCGCATCATGCTGGCAATAAATCGGTAGCCGTACCGGCCATAGGTGCTGGCCATCCGGATCACTTCGGCTCTAAGCGGCCCTTCGTCATCTCTAAGCAATGGCATGTAGCGATACGCTGCTCTGGATAGCCCTACTAATTCACAAGCTAAGCGCTCTGATGTTGAGTATTTCTGCATCAAAACCTGAGCAGCTGTCTTGCGTTTAGCAGGGCTTAGAAGTTTCCCTTAATGACTTCCTTGAGCATCACTTCTCGTAGCGATAAGTCCGCTACGAGTTTCTTAAGCCGGGTATTTTCCAGTTCTAGATCTTTGTACTTACGAGCTTGGTCTACCTTCATACCGCCATAGATCTTGCGCCAACGATAGTAGCTTTGCTCTACCGTTCCCACTTCTTTGCAAGCCTGGGCTAGGGTTTTGCCATTGGTAGTTAAAACATCGATTTGCCGCAGTAAGGTGACAATTTGTTCAGGTTTAAGACGCTGACCTTTAGCCATATTTAGCACTCCTTTAGGGTGAAGATTATCAAAAATCCTCTCTTTGGGAGCGGTACTAAAAATTAGGTCAGTTCAATTCTTTAAAAGCAGCTTGGCGACATAAAAAATGGTTTAAAAAAAGGAAAATACATAGCGAATAGCGATAATATAAGTTATGAATATTATTAACATCCAGTCCGTCTTTATTTTTTATAGTGCTATCAGCGTTTTATGTGGCGTAGTTCTCATCGGTCTATTTTGGGGACGTAAAGATTTATCAGCATTGATTTGGATATCGAGCTGTTTTTTATCGGCTATAGCAACGGCGGTAACGGTTTATCGAAATGAGATTCCATTGGTTATTAGTTATAGCTTAATGATTTCATTTGAGACGTCTGCACTACTGCTGTCAGCTCAATCATTAAGAAGTTTATTACCAGACAGTAAAGCATTACAGGGCATTGCTTATTCCCTTGGGCTGGCCGCTGGTTTTTTTATTGTTCAGGAGGTATTACGCTACTTAGGTGATGGCAAGCTCACCTCAAAAATGTCGTTTGCAACATCGTTTTTTTGGGTTTGGGTTAATTTATTTTGTGCTTACTCTGCTAGAAAAACAGGTGGGCATTTTCAAAATAGGCTCATTTTCAATTTTATTAGTGCCATTTTTCTCTGCTCAAGTCTCTTATATGCGACTCGAGTCCTAAGTATGATTTTGGGAAGTAGTTATCACGCATTTGATCCGCAATTAATCAATTTCATTACCTTTTTTTCGATTGCTGTATTGAGCACCCTTCGAAATCTTTCCTATATCAGCCTACGCATGCACCTCAGCTTCGCTGAGCACGGTAGATTAAATAATATGAATATGAGGCTGAATAACATTGTTGAAGAGCGTAATTCAATGATTTCATCCTTGCTAAGGGCAAATAAGTCATCGTCGGCTGAAGCGCTCTCTGCATCTATTGCGCATGAGCTCAATCAACCACTAGCTGCATCATTGCTGAATATCCAATTTTTAAGGGAATTAGTTGATTCAGACAGGCTAACTCCTGAATTGGCTATCCAATTAACTGATCAACTGGAAAAGGATACCAAGCGGTCTTCAGAGATTGTTCGTTCATTGCGTTCTATTTTTGCAAAGGATGGCGAAGTTTCTGATACTTTTTTGATAAGTGAGTTAATTGAATCGGTATTGACTATCTACAAATCCGAGCTGATATCTAGGGGCATCAAGATCCAAGTGAGCGTAGACAGGGACTTAAAGTTGTGTGTCAATAAGGGGCAGTTAATGCAGGTTTTGCTCAATCTCATTAATAACGCCATGCAGGCCTTGGAAGGCTCCAATCTGTTAAAAAAAGAGGTCTCGTTGCGCGCTTACCAACAAGGCGGGCAATGCATTGTTGAAGTGAGCGATACAGGACCGGGAGTGTCGAAAACAATGCAGCCTGGCTTGTTTGAATTGCTAAAGGGTGAAAGGCCAAGCAGTAGGGGTGTGGGTTTATGGTTGTGTGCACATGTCATAAATGGATTTGGGGGAAAAATTACTTACCAGGATGCTATAAATGGAGGTGCAAAGTTCATCATTTGCTTTCCATTGGCCCCACAGGCATCAGCGATTACATAGCGGTCTAGTGGCACTATATCCTCCTATCGTAGGATATATAAAATCAGGAGGTTTGCCATAATAAGTACTTATAAAAGCCCTGCATATTATGGATCTTGACAGCAAGCAATCTACCCAAAATCATTCCAAGCACATCTTCTTAATTGACGATGACGAGTCGATGCGTCTTGTTTTAAAGGATATGTTGGAGTTTTTGGGGTTTCAAGTCCACGCTTTTTCATCCGCAATTGATTTTTTAAGTATTTCCATGCAGGCTGCCCCTGCAGTCATTATTACGGATATGCGCATGCCAGACATGACGGGTGTGGAGTTACAGGCTGAATTATTAAGGCGTGGCAGGCAAATACCCATTATCTTTATTAGCGGAGAGAGTACCCTGCCGCAAACCATTTCTGCCATGAAGCAGGGGGCCATTGAGTTTTTGCTCAAACCCTTCGAGAGGGACCAGCTCTTGGCTGCCGTGGTAAATGGCTTAGAGCAAGATGCTGCTTTTATGCGCTCTTATATTGATCAGGCCAGCCTGGCGCAGGGATTAAAGGGCTTAGCCCCTCGCGAGCGGGAGGTCTTTGAGCTCCTTGCACTCGGCTTTAACAATGCGCAAATACAAGAGAGGCTACAAATTTCTCTTCCAACCGCGAAACAATATAAATCGGAAGTAATGCGTAAGCTAAATTTAAGTTCTTTGGCGCAACTCATTGCTCTCAAGAATGGTCGTCAATAGCGATCGTCCTTTTGGGATGCTCACAATAAACATCCTACGTTCGAAGGATGTTCAATAAAAGTTTTTAACTATCTAATAACGTTAGATTTTATTACTTTACTTAAGAAAACACTTTAAGTTGAGCGCAACTTTTTAATGGCGTGAGTAATGCCATTAAAAAATTTTGTCTTGAATGCCGTTATGGGTATTACCGCTTATTTTTTTAAAGGCAATGATGCAGTTCATGTTGAATACTGGAATAAATAGTAAGTGACTTTCAATATACCTAAATAAATATGAAAAATTTACAAAGTAAAAAACTAGTAGCAGCCATGACACTAATTTCCTTTGGAATAGCAGGTTGCTCTATTGCTCCCAAGCCACTTACCATCAGTGAGCAGCAGCTCTTGATGCACCAGGATCGAATAAAAGCACAGAAGGATGTTGAGCCAGTTGGGCAACTACTCACATTTAATGAGGCAGTTGCGCGGGGTCTTAAGTACAACCTAGATCATCGCTCTAAGTTACTAGAGCAAGCCATTGCTATGGGCACCTATGACTTGTCTAAATATGATATGTTGCCTAAGGTGCTGGCATCTGCGGGATACAACTATCGCAATAATTATTTCATTACTAATGCGACTGGCGCATATTCAGGAGTCCCATCTGGAACCTCTGAGCCATTCGTGAATTCCGATAAGCAATATGGCCAGGCTGGTTTGATGCTCAGTTGGAGTATTTTAGATTTCGGTGTCAGTTATTTTAATGCCCGACAAAATGCGGATCGAATTATTGTTGCCTCAGAGCGTCGAAGAAGAACAATGCACGTTCTAGTCCAAGACATCCAGTCAGCCTATTTACGCGCTGCAGCCGCTCAAAAATTAAAGAGCAATATTGATAGCACGATTGCAGAAGCAAATGCTGCTCTCAAAAATTCAAATAAGGTTGAGCGCGGCGGCTTAAGGCCTCCGCTGGATGCGCTGAAGTACCAAAAAGCGTTGCTTGATAACATCAAAATATTAGAGACTATTAATTTAGAGTTATCAACAGCTAGGGTGGAATTAAATCAATTAGTTAATTTACCTGCAAAAGAAAGTCTCAGGCTTGAAGATCCGGATAATCTCATTGTTCCAAATGCATATGCTCATGAGAGTACGGAGGAGTTTGAGGCTCGCGCGATCTTAGCAAATGCAGACCTTAAAGAAAGTATTTACAACGCTCGAATTGCAGTAGAAGAAACCCGCAAATCCATGTTGCGTTTGTTTCCAGGGCTGACCTTCAACATTGGTCCTCAAACATCCAATAATAGCTATTACATTAATAAGAATTGGATAGAAGGTTCGGCAAATTTGAGTTTCAATTTATGGAATTTATTAAGCGCGCCATCAACTATTAATTTGGCTAATCAGAACCAAGAATTAGCTGCACAAAAACGGATGATGGTTCAGATGGCCATTATTAGTCAAGTTCATTTATCTAAGATCCAGTTGGGCAACTCGAGTCAAATTTATAAGCGCGCTGCAGAGATTGATTTAGTTGATGGCCGGATTTCTAGGGTTACGGCTGCAAGATATAAGACCGGGGCAGCAAGTCAAGCTGAAAAAGTAGCTGCTGACGCCTCTTCTATTATTAGTAAATTACGAAAATATCAGGCGCTTTCTCAATTGTTTGCCGCCAGCGGAAAAATGCAGGCAACCACAGGGATGGAACCTCACTTTGAAAGCTTGGACGATATATCTTTAGCGGAGATGACTTCTAAAGTAAATGAATCATTTGTAACGTGGAACTCTGGAATATTGCCAGCAATTCCAGTTGATGCAGCAGTTGCTAGTGCTACCCCCAAAATTCCAAGAACTAAACCAACGCCAGCAGGGCCTGCTGTGAATACTGCCAATAGTCCAGCTGCGCGAGAGGCAACTGCGGCGTTCAACAGGATGCTGAAGGCTTGGAATGCTCCATCCGAGGCCTACCCTGTAAATGCTTCCGAGAGTAAGTCTGTAGGTGAAGTTAATTCAAGGGTACGAGATTCATTTAAACCCCGGAAACCATCGCCCTCTGGTGGGGCACCCGCGAATTCACAATTGCCTAAGGGCCAGGACCTAAGTCAATCGCAAGAAATAAACGTCATTGCGAAGAATTAATAAGACTGATGATGAGTGAGTTCGCCAAATCAGGACGCAAATAATTGTTATGAGTAAGGTAAAACTTTTTTGGCCTGTAGTAGTTATTATTTCGATATTGGTGATAATTGAGTGGCGCCCATGGCATACCTTTACCAATTCCGAGCAGGTACTTCCTGTTGCTCAAGAAGTAAGTAAAGAGGATTCCACACTTGATGTTAGTAAGCAAGATATTCGCGCGCAATTAACCGCAGTAACCTACAACTCAATAGCGTCCGAATTAAACGCAAAAATCTCTGAACTACCCTTTAAAGAGGGGCAAACTTTTAAGGTGGGGCAGGTGTTAGTGGTGTTTGACTGCGCGACTCAGCAGGCACAGTTTCAGAAAACTAAAGCGGTATTGAGTATTGCAGATAGAAACTTTCAAACCCAAAAAAAATTATTAGCCTTAGGTTCCGTTGGTCGTATTGAGTACGAAAACTCTTACTCTGAATACCTGAAGACTAAGGCTGAGAATGATGAGTTGGCTTCCGTCTTAGCGCGTTGTAACGTATTAGCTCCCTATAGTGGGTTGATTGTTGAGCAAAAAGTGAGGGCGCAACAATATGTTCAAGCTGGTCAACCTCTCCTCGACATCCTAGATAACACTTCGTTGGAGTTGGAATTTGTTGCACCATCTAAATGGTCCCCTTGGTTAACTCAGGGCTATAAGTTTGAGATCAAGCTGGATGAGACCGCGAAATCCTACCCAGCAAAGATTACCCGTGTAAACGGAAAAATTGATCCCGTTAGTCAAACTATTAAGGTGGCGGCAGTGATCGATGGCGAGTTCAAAGAGATCAGCCCTGGTATGAGTGGGGTGCTGATTATTACCCCACCAGAAACTGCAGCAAAGTAAACGATAGCCGTTGAACATCCGCAATTAAGAACGATGACTATACACACAATTGGACGCAAGGGCGCTCTTCAATACAAATCCGCTAGCAAGCCTAGACTGATTGCTCTTGAGCCGCGCATGCTGTTTGATGGGGCTGCTGTTGCTACAGCAATCGATGGCGCTCAAGATACCCAGAATGCATTAACCAATCAGGCCCTACCTACAATAGATGATGGATTTACCTCTGCATCTCAGTTACCCACCGCTGCAGATACCCCGATTGCATTAGATAAAAATCAGATTGAAGCAGTTGCCAGTCTATCTGGAATGATTGATGGCGAACTCGCGTTTGTTCAGCCCGCAGGCGATCGTAAAGAGTTAATCGTTGTGGATGGCTCATTAGAAAATCTGCAAAGCCTGTTAGACAACATTAGCCGCATTGCCCCTGATAAGACATTGCTCGTTTTGGATCCAGAACATAACGAAGTAGATCAGCTCACTGGCTACTTACAAGAGCGCAGTGGCCAATTTGATGCAATCCATATTCTGTCCCACGGTGGCCCAGGCTGGATTAGCCTCAATGAAAATGTACTCAGCTTAGACGCCTTAGAGCAAAACGCAGCCCTGTGGAATAGCGTTAAAAATAGCCTGACAGAAGCGGGTGACTTACTCCTTTACGGCTGTAGTGTTGCCGCTGATGAAAATGGGCAAACCCAAATCAATGCCTTAGCAACATTGACCGGTGCAGACATTGCGGCATCGACCAACGTGACTGGTATTGACGGTGACTGGGTGCTGGAGACGACGGCGGGCGAGCTGGAGACGGCGGCGATTGCACCAAAAGATTGGCAAGGAAATTTATACACGTGGGTTGTTCCAACCAATAGCCCATCTGGCACAAACAATCGCTTAAACACTACCTATGGCGTTTTTGAGGGGGCGTGGTGGGGCGATCCTGCAAGTGCACCAACTTATCACGCTACCTATGATGATAACGGCGCTAAAGCTGACTTGGTTTTAGGAAATAA
>JBIIGG010000064.1:0-7494 GCA_044236575.1 Polynucleobacter sp.
ATGCTTTGTTCTTTATTGCCCTTTTCAATCGAGCTCATCATGGTTTCGTAGAGCTTGCCGGCTTCGGTTGCTTGGCTGTTCTTCCACCACTGCCAACCGTTGTAGGCGGCAAATACAAATAAAACAGCCGTAACGAGACCCATAATGAGGGAGCGGTATTTCTCCCAAAAGGCTTTTAAGCTATCGAGTTGTTCTTGTTCTTCTAGGTCTAAAGGCATAACGGTCCAGGCTATTAAATACGATACGAATGCGTCATTCTATTCGGATGTCGCTACTAAGGCATCAATTACGGTGCCGAGCAATCCTTCTAAAGGAATGGCACGCTGCTCTTCGCCCCCACGCAAATCTTTGAGTTGTGCCTCATTGCGTGCCAATTCATCAGGGCCAATGATCACCGCATACGCCGCGCCGCTGGCATCGGCCTTCTTCATTTGGGACTTAAAACTCGCTGTTTGACCGTCTGGTGCGCAAAATAGAACAACGTCAATACCAGCGCTGCGCATTTGCTCCGCCGCGACCATCGCGGTACGCAAGGTCTCGTCGCCCTGATGCAACACAAAGACATCACATAAATTCGTGGGCTCGGGCAATGACTCGGACACCTTCATGAGTTCGAGTACCCGCTCCATGCCCATGGCCCAGCCGCATGCTGGCGCTGATTTACCACCCATGCGCTCGATTAAGGGATCGTAACGACCGCCGCCCGCAATCGTGCCTTGTGCGCCGAGGGCATCGGTTACCCATTCAAATACCGTCAGGTTGTAATAATCCAAGCCCCGCACTAAGCGCGGATTAATCTTGCACGGTACGTTATTGGCTTTGAGCAGTGCTTGCACCGCTTCAAAATGCGCTAGCGATTCGGGTCCCAGAAAATCCAACAGCCGAGGCGCGCCTTCAATCAAGGTTTGCATATCTGGGTTTTTCGAATCCAGTATGCGCAGTGGATTGGTTGTAAGGCGCCGCTGTGAATCGGCATCCAAAGCGGATGCGTTTTTCTCAAAATAGGTAATTAAGGCAGTACGGTGCAGCGCGCGCTCATTGGCCTGCCCCAGGGAATTGATTTCTAAGCGCACGCCGCGCAAACCGAGCTCATCCCATAAGCGCTGACCCATCAAAATGATTTCAGCATCGATGTCGGGGCCGGCAAAACCCAAGGCTTCAATACCAAATTGATGAAACTGGCGATAGCGCCCGCGCTGTGGCCGCTCATGCCGAAACATCGGGCCGGTATACCAAAGACGCTTGGGACCGTCGTAAAGTAAATTGTGTTCAATCACCGCGCGCACCAGTGCAGCAGTGCCTTCGGGCCTGAGCGTTAACTGCTCGCCATTTAAACGGTCTTCAAAGGAATACATTTCCTTCTCGACAATGTCGGTCACTTCGCCAATGCCGCGCTGAAAGACTGGGGTCGATTCCACAATCGGTGTTTTGAGTAATTCGTATCCATAAGCACGCGTGAGATCACGCACGGCATTTTCCAAATGGGTCCACTGCTGCGCATCGGCAGGCAGCAGGTCATTCATGCCACGCACGCCGTTTATTTTTTGCAGCTTGGGATTACTCATACTTGCGCACTGCCGTAACGGGTTTTGACGTACTCTTCGACAATCACCTGAAAATCTTGCGCAATCGATTCACCGCGGAGCGTCTTGACTTTGACCCCATCGACGAATACGGGGGCAGCCGGCGTCTCGCCCGTACCCGGTAGTGAAATGCCAATATTGGCATGCTTACTCTCGCCTGGGCCATTGACAATGCAGCCCATCACGGCGACGTTCATTTCTTCGACGCCTGGATGGGTTTTTTTCCACACTGGCATTTGCTGCCGTAAGTAGGACTGAATATTAGCGGCCAATTCCTGAAAGGTTGTGCTCGTCGTGCGGCCGCAACCGGGACAAGCAATCACCATCGGCGTGAAATTACGCAGACCCATGGTTTGTAAAATCTCTTGGCCCACAATCACTTCATTTTCACGGGGCGCGCCCGGATCGGGTGTGAGTGATACACGAATGGTATCGCCAATGCCTTCTTGCAATAGGATGGCCAAGGCTGCCGTCGAGGCCACTATGCCTTTGCTGCCCATACCAGCTTCGGTTAAACCTAAATGCAATGGGTAATCACAGCGGCGCGCAAGGTCGCGGTAGACCGCCACTAAATCTTGCACGTTGCTGACTTTGCAGGAGAGCGTAATTTGATTCGGGTCCATGCCCAGTTCTTCCGCCTTCTCTGCCGATTGCAGAGCTGACTGAATCAAGGCCTCGATCATGACTTCTTGCGCTGACTTCGGCGAAGGCAGCGCCGCATTGGCATCCATGATGCTGGCGAGCAGCTCTTGATCCAAGCTACCCCAGTTCACACCAATCCGAATGGGTTTGCGGTATTCGCAAGCGGCTTCAATCATTTGCGCAAACTGCGGATCGCGCTTTGCGCCCTTCCCTACGTTACCTGGATTAATACGATACTTGGATAAAGTCCTGGCGCACTCGGGATGCTCTTTGAGTAGCGTGTGACCGTTGTAATGAAAGTCACCAATCAGCGGCACGTGCACGCCCATCTTATCGAGCTGCTCCCGAATGTAGGGAACAGCGGCGGCGGCAGCCGGCGTATTAACGGTAATGCGTACCATTTCAGAGCCGGCACGCGCCAATTCTTTAACTTGGATTGCAGTTGCAATCGCATCCTCGGTATCGGTATTGGTCATCGACTGCACGCGAACCGGTGCATTACCGCCGACCGTAATCCGGGTACTTTCCCAAACCACTTCGGATTGGCGGGAAGCGCGCTTAGGCGATGGTCCGAGTGGTAATGGAGGCAAGCAATTTGACATGGTTTTGGTAGGTGCTGTCATTGGTATATGCAATATTAACGGTTGACCCATTCGATGGGTTGCTCGTAGAGCGCGCGCTCACGCACACGGGTCCGATCCACCACATCGCCAGCGAGTTGACCGCATGCGGCGGCAATGTCATCGCCGCGGGTTTTGCGCACAGTCGCTATCATGCCGGCGTCTTGCAATAAATGCATAAATGCCTGAACGCGCTGCGGCAATGAGCGCGTCAATCCCGATTCCGGAAAGGGATTAAATGGAATCAGGTTGATCTTGCACTTAATGCCGCTCAGCAACCGAATTAACTCTTTGGCCTGCGCATCGCTGTCATTCACATTCTCGAGCATGCAGTATTCAAAGGTTAAAAAATCACGGGGAGCAAACTCCAAATAACGCTCGCACGCCGCCAGTAATTCACGCAGCGGGTACTTAATGTTGAGTGGCACCAACTGATCACGCAGCGCATCATTTGCGGCATGCAAAGACACTGCCAAGGCAACGGGGCAGTCTTGCGACAAGCGATCCATCATCGGCACCACGCCTGAGGTGGATACCGTCACGCGGCGACGTGACAAACCATAGGCGTTGTCATCAAGCATTAAGCGCAAAGCAGTCAGTACGTTGTCGTAATTGAGCAAGGGCTCGCCCATGCCCATCAGCACTACGTTGGAGACGACGCGGCCGCTGTACACATAGCCTGGGGTTGGGTACTCTTCTAAACGCAAGATGGCGTTTGGGTCTTTCTTGAGTTCGTGCTCGGCATACCAAAGCTGGCCGATGATTTCACCGGCAGTGAGGTTGCGGGAGAAGCCTTGATAGCCCGTCGAGCAAAACCGACAGTTCACGGCGCAACCGGCCTGCGATGAAATACACAAAGTACCGCGGTCGTCTTCCGGTATGAAAACCATCTCCACCGCATCTTTGGCGCCGACATCAATCAGCCACTTGCGTGTACCGTCTTCCGCCTGCTCATCCCGAATGACGGGTAGCGGTTTAATTTCAGCGCGGTCAGCCAAGGAAGCGCGAAAGGGTTTTGCTAGATCACTCATCGCGGCGATATCGGATACGCCGCGCTGGTGAACCCAATTCAGGAGCTGCTTGGCCCGAAATGGTTTTTCATTTAGACCCGCGACATACGCTGCCATACCGGCAGCGTCAAAATCCAGGAGATTTGTGCGCGGGGTAGTCAATCAATTAACGCGAAAAGATGTTCATGCCTGGGAAAAAGAAGGCGATTTCCACAGCAGCAGTTTCTGGCGCATCGGAGCCATGCACTGCATTGGCATCAATGCTGTCTGCAAAGTCAGCACGAATCGTGCCTTTATCTGCTTTTTTTGGATCGGTTGCGCCCATGAGTTCACGGTTTTTTGCAATGGCGTTATCACCTTGCAATACCTGAATCATGACTGGACCAGAAATCATGAAACTCACTAAATCTTTAAAGAATGGGCGAGCAGCATGCACGGCATAAAACTGCTCGGCTTCAGACTGCGATAAATGCGCCATTTTGGATGCGATGACTTTGAGGCCAGCTTGCTCAAAACGGGAATAAATCTGTCCGATGACATTTTTTGCTACTGCATCGGGTTTGATAATAGAAAGGGTGCGCTCAATTGCCATGCAAAACTCCAGTGGTTAAATCAATAATATTAAAAAAGCAGCTTTTTTGCCCAAAATAAGGGGTTTCATGCTGCCGATGCCGATGCATTACGCTGAATTTATCGATCGAGAGATTATACATCCCCTGCCCGTATTTACCCCCATAGGCAAATGCCTAAGCTCTTGAATTTGCAAGGTATAACCCTATTTTATCTATTCCTATTGCACTTGCCCTTGATTTCATCAATTTTGTCTATACTTACTATCAAAGTCCCGTGGTGGACTCACGTTATTAGACAAAAGGAGTCAATATGAGTGATTTGAACTCGTTCGGCTTTGGGCAGACAGGCTCAGTTGCAAATGCACAGGTCCGAAACAGGGTACTGCGCAATACCTATGCCCTGCTGGCACTTTCCATGGTTCCAACCGTCATCGGCGCTTGGCTGGGTGTCGCAATGGGATTCAAGCTATTTGAAGGTAGCCCCTTCATGGGCTTTATTGTCTTTATGGCCGTAGCCTTTGGTTTCTTCTGGGCGATTGACCGCAATAAAGACAGCGGCTTAGGTGTAGTCCTATTATTGGCCTTCACCTTCTTTATGGGCGTGATGCTGTCCCGTTTAGTTGGCTACACCCTGGGCACCTATAGCAACGGCGCAACCCTGATCATGGGTGCATTTGGCGGTACTGCCCTGATCTTCACGGTCATGGCCAGCATTGCTACCGTCAGCAAGCGTGACTTTGGCAGCATGGGTAAGTTCCTCATGATTGGCGTCATACTGCTGATCGTGGCATCCCTTGCCAACATTTGGCTGCAAATGCCTGCCTTGATGTTGACCTTGATGGTGTTGGCAATTGCGATTTTCTCAGCCTTCATCTTGGTGGACGTACAGCGCGTTGTCAATGGCGGTGAAACCAACTACGTGATGGCGACGCTTGCGATTTACTTAAACGTGTACAACATCTTTACCAACCTCTTGGCCCTCTTCGGGATCATGGGTGGCGATCGCGACTAAGTCGTAATCAGCATTAAAGAGAAGCGCCCTGCGGGGCGCTTCTCTTTGGTATAAGAGGTTTTAGAAATAAAAATTGCTGGTGACCCCTCTCAAGTAACTCAGGCAAATAAGATGGCCGCACTCAATAAAGGACAATTCAAGCCCGTTCCACATACATTAAGTTAAGCCTCATCGGTTACAGTAATCAGAGATAATCTGATTAAGTATGCGAATAGCAATTCTATCCAGAAATTTTTCACCTGCCTCTGGGGGGGCGGAAAGGTATTCTGTCGCCCTAGCTAAAGAGCTATCTAAACATCATGAAATCCATGTTTATTGCCAAGAATCCAATTTTCCAGTAACAGGTATCACCTACCATAAAGTCTTACGAATATATAAACGTCCTCGTTGGCTCAATCAGTGGCTATTTTCTTTATCAACATGGTTATCAACCAGAAATCAGTTTGACATCGTTCATAGCCATGAGCATGTATGGCACGGTAATGTCCACACATTACATGTTCGCTGTGTTTGGGCGAGCATTTTTGAAAATCGGTATCGCTGGAAACTCGTATTACGCTGGTTACAAGTATTTACTAGTCTGCGACATTTAACCTACCTTTGGCTTGAAAGTGCGCGAATTCGTGATGAAACAAATCGTGGGCTCGTGTTCGTTTCAGCTAAATTACGCGATGAATTTGCGATTCATTATTCAGATTTAGCTAATCGTAGCATCGTTATTACGCCTGGCGTATCTCTTCCAAAATCGTTGAGGCCCCGGGATGAGTGTCGTCGCAAACTCGATTGGGCCGATGATCAAATTTACTTGCTATTTGTAGCTAATGATTTTGAAAGAAAAGGTTTGTGCACTCTGTTAAAGGCTCTCAAAGAATTGAAGTCATCTACTCTGCTTGCAGTTGTCGGCCAATCTAAGCAAATGACTAAATTTAAGATGCAGGTTAAGCAATTAGGCCTTACCGAGCGCGTTCAATTTTATGATCAACAGGAAGATCTTTCGACCTTTTATCGTGCAGCGGATCTATTAGTGCACCCCACCATGGAAGATAGTTTTGGTATGGTAGTTCTTGAGGCGATGTCTCAAGAACTACCTGTGCTTGTGAGTGCTTTTCCTTACTGCGGATTTGCTTATCAATTAGGAGATGGGGTTCATGCGAAATTGATTCAAGATCCTTTTAATGCAGAGCAATTAGCTGACCTTATTCAAAATTTGCTAAATGATCTGCCTTTGCAACAAATACTTATCAGCAATGGGTTGCAAATTGCTCGGTCTACCACATGGGAGGAGATAGCTTTAAAATACGAAAATTATTTCCTACTCATCGCTAAGACTAAGGAGACTAGAAAGTGATGCCGCTAAAATATGCTTCATCAAAGCGACAAATTGAGCTGGAATACACCTATGTCAAGAGCAAGGCTTACATTGACTTGGTTTTATGTAATTGAAAAAGTTAGTGACTAAACCAATACCGATTCTGGTCTATCATCAAATTGATAAACCACCCTCTAGGGGAACTCCTTTACGCGGACTAGTGGTTGCGCCCCATAGCTTTGCCTGGCAGATGTCCATGTTAAAAATATTGGGGTTTAGAGGTCATTCCATGCGCGATCTAGAGCCCTATCTCGCAGGAGAAAAGCAGGGTCGTGTGGTGGGCATTACGTTTGATGATGGTTACCAGAATAACTTCGATCTAGCATTACCTATCTTAAAACGCTATGGGCACACTGCCACCTGCTACGCGGTAAGCGAGCAAGTAGGTAAAACCAATCATTGGGATGATGGCTTGGTAGCCACAAAGTCCCTAATGAATCGAGGGCAACTATTGAGCTGGTTAGATGCAGGCATGGATGTCGGATCCCATACCTGCACCCATACCGACTTAACGAAACTGGAAGACAAAGAGGCGTTGAAAGAAATTAAGTTCTCAAAGCTGTCCTTAGAGGATTCTTTAGGAACTCAAATCCGTCATTTTTGCTACCCCTATGGTCGTATGCAACCAATTCATGCGCAGATGGCGCGTGATTGTGGTTACGTTACTGCTACTATGATGAAACGTG
>JBIIGG010000186.1:0-7394 GCA_044236575.1 Polynucleobacter sp.
TACCTTGGCAGAACATAGAAGTAATAAATGTCGTTTTAAAAGACAGTTCATGCTGGGGATACACGCGACTAATGGCGCCTAACCATGCCAAGCCATATAAAGAAAATAGCCCAACAAGTGGGCTATCGAAATTCTTGGTGGCCCGGGGCGGAATCGAACCACCGACACAAGGATTTTCAATCCTCTGCTCTACCGACTGAGCTACCAGGCCAAGAGATGAAATTATAAATGAAACTGGAAGTGGGCCGATTAAATGTGCCCACTGTGGCTGACTCTTGAGAAACTTGGTTGATCCTAGCAGGGTGGGGATGAGGCATCCTGCTTGCGGTATGAATGGATCTAAGTAGCAAAAAAGCCACTGCGAAACAGTGGCTTTTAAGGAAGACTTAAAACTAAATTAGAACTTGTAGCCCACACCAACTAGGAGTTGGTATGTACTCAAATTAGAAGAATTATTTATTGTTGATCCCTGGCTGCTCTGAGACTGGTTAAGCTTGGTGTAGCTCATATAATTACCTTCAGCAAAGCCATATAGACCGCCCGTAATAATTTGTTTGTAACCCAAACCTAAAACATATCCGCTTAATGTTGAGTTTTGTGAGCTCAGGCCAGTAATGGCTTCCCTGTATCCAGGTTCTGTATAAGATGTTGGAGGATTGCCTTTTGCGGATACTGAGCTATAGCCAGCCTTCAAGTAGACCAACTTATCTTTGTCAATTTCATAGCCCGGGGCCACATAAACATTAAAACGATTTGACAACTCAATTGATGATCCGTTTACAGCTGATCCAGGAGTAGATCCAGCTCCAGATAAGGCATAAGAATATGTTGAGCTCTTTGAATTCAAAGCCGAATAGTCTACGCCTAAGCCAATAACCCATTTAGGCGCTACAGAAAAGTTATACCCCAAACCAATCACTAATGGTGCGCTGCCAAATGTCTGGCTTGAGGCGCTCAAGTTTGTTATGACACCTGGATCTACGACCGAACCGTTTAGGCTGGAAGCGTTGCTACTTTCATATCCAGTAGCAATCTGTCCATAAAATCCTTGGAATGCTGACTGAGCCATTGCTGAGCTAGCTACTACTGTCGCGGCAGCTGCCACTAATAATTTGATTTTCATTCTGTGTTTCCTTGTGTTGTTAATCTTTATGTGAGGCAAACTTACTAAACAATATTATATATTTTGTAATTACCTGTCGCTTGCTTTTGACTTATCGCCCCCCCCAAAGCAATGCTGGCTGGGGCTCTTGTGTTGCATGCTTACAACATAGAGAGACGAATTATTAAAAACCCTGCGTTTTGTTAAACCTTATATCTAAAAAGCATTTCAGCAATGCCTCTCATCCCCACAGTAAAAAACTACAAACTGTATGAAATGCGTATAAAACCGTGCGATTTTGCGTCAAATGACAGCATTCTTTATTTTGGAAAGTGATTAAAAATTAAGTGAGGCTGGAAATCCGAGTAGCTACTTGCTAGCAACCACAGATTGAATTGTTTGCCGTGCCTTCTGTATCTTCTGTCTATCTCTCTCAGCTTTTAACTGCTTGCTGACATTGTCCTTCTGCGTTTGTAATGACTTGATACGCTGTTGTTGTGGGGTTAGTGGTTTGATAGGTTTGATTTCAAAGAAACGCATACAGTTATTTAAGCCGTATGCGTTTTCACTTATCACTTCTTAAAACTTTTTCTAACACTTCCACTTGCCTGTTCAAGCTGTTGATCAAGCTCACCAAGTTCAACAGCTTGCTTGACTAGTTCCAGTGCTTTAATCAAATCATCAGCACTAGCTACTTCAATACTGTGCTTGCCTTTTGCCAACTCTAATACTCTAGTGCCGTATTTGATAGCAACGCAAACCTTACCTTGCTCATTCTTAAACCACCATTCGCGTAAGCGTTTAGGCATTTCAACTTGTTTGCGTAATCCACTTTCTTTATTAGCAAAGCTACGGAACTTTTTAACTACAAACTGCGTGCCTTCAATTTGACTTTTAGCTAGCTGTATTTGTTCCCAAACCTTACTTGCTAGCTTTTGTCTGCGTATTACTACTGTAGGTGTATGTGTAGGCTTTTTAACAGCTACTAGCTTTAATGCGTCCAATGTACTCATCTATCACTCCTTTTAGATTATTAGGTATAGATTTATTTAAAAGCAGGCTTTTTAACCACTAAAAAACCTGTTTTTTAAACCCTATATCTACAGTGGCTTCAGGGCCTTATTTGGACTACCTCTAAAGCCTATTTCACCAATCTCACCAAATAAAAAGCCACATTTTTTTATCAGTTCTTATCACGGATAAGCCATGTATATTCTGGCTGGTGCGGATGGCGCTTCCTGCGTACGGCAGGTTAACAGCAGCTGCCTGAGCACTAGTAGGGCATGGCATAAATTCTTTGTTCCGTCACTCTGTAGGCGCCCTTCATCATGCACTCAAGAAAGAGTGAAATTTATTAAATAGGACTTTGATTTTCCTGATTGTTAATGTGTTGTTATCGATACTCCTATGTATTGGCCTTATAGAGGATGAGCCGCAGGGTTAAGCTGGGGCAAGGCATTTAATATGAGAGTAGTCAATTAAATTGTCTAAATCTGGCTGGCTGATGCTACTCTTGCTTTAATACATTATTCGAATTTAAGGAGGCCTCATGGATCTTACTCACTACCCCCGAATCCGTTGTGGTCACTGGCCTACACCGCTTGAACCTATGCTGAATCTGTCCTCTGAGCTGGGCGGTCCTGCTTTATGGGTCAAGCGCGATGACTGCACCGGACTGTCCACGGGCGGCAATAAGACTCGCAAGCTGGAATACCTCCTTGCTGATGCCATAGATAAGGGTGCCGATACGGTGATTACGCAAGGCGCGGTGCAATCAAACCATGCTCGCCAAACTGCTGCTCTGTGCGCCAAACTAAAACTCACTTGCCACATCTTGCTGGAAGACCGTACGGGGTTTAAAGACGAGGCCTATCGACTGAGTGGCAACGTACTTTTAGATCGGCTTCACGGAGCTACCGTATCGTCACGGCCCGCTGGTGCAAACATGCAAGCTGAGATGGAGGCTTTTGCCGAAACATTAAAAGCCGCGGGCAAAAAACCATATGTTATTCCTGGCGGCGGCTCTAATCCGCTTGGCGCCTTAGGTTATGTCAATGCAGCATTGGAAATTACATACCAAATGAATGAGATAGGACTTAAAGCCACCCACCTCGTGCTCGCAACTGGCAGCGCAGGGACTCATGCTGGGCTCATCGCCGGGCTCAAGATACTCAATAGCCCGCTTAAAGTAATTGGCTTCGGGGTACGCGCACCCAAAGAGAAACAAGAGCAAATGGTCTATGACCTCGCTTGTAAAACCGCCGCAATGCTTGGCCACGAAGGAGCAGTTCAACGCGAAGATGTTTTTGCAGACTGCAACTATGTAGGGGCGGGCTATGGCTTACCCACCGAAGGTATGGTTGAGGCTGTAAAAATGCTAGCCCTAACGGAAGGTCTTTTATTTGACCCAGTCTATACAGGCAAAGGGCTCGCTGGCTTGATTGATTGGGCTCGACATGGCCGCTTTACTAAAGACGACACTGTAATTTTTTTACATACTGGCGGCAGTGCTGCTTTATTTGGCTACCCCGAAACGTTTGGGCTAGAGGGTTATACAGCTTAGGGTGGATTTAGGCGGTAGTAATCTTTCCTGTTTTGACCGCTCGCGCGAGCTCCTCATAATCCCGTTTATTTTGTTCGGCGTATTCCATGGCAAACATACTGACTGCCTTATCAAAAACATCGGATTTTCCGAGATAGCCAGAAATAAGTGCTGCATTGCCAGACTTGGCATGGGATCTTGCTAGTGCTTGACCGCAGTAGGTTGCATAGCGCTTTAAGCGTGTTGGCGTAATGTCTTGGACTGAAAAGGATACCTTCATATCCCTGAGTTGCCGCACATAGAAATCCTTCCCTTTGGGTCCGCGCATCCAGCCTAGAAAGACATCGCTTGATGACTGCGTTAGTCGCTGTCCAACGACAACGCGCTCACCATGTTGTTGATACTCGCTTTTTCCAGCATAGGGCTCCAGCACGGAATTGCGCGCCTCCTTGATCTGCAGCAAAAGAGGGTCGCCATCTGGCGTCATAAACAGCGCAACAAAACAACGCGTGCCCACACTACCAATTCCGACTACCTTAACCACAATGTCTTTCAATTGATATCGATCTAACAGCACTTTGCGGTCATGTGAGAGGGAGGCGCGATAACTCTCAACCGCAGGCCTAGCCATTTTATCCATCCATTCATCGTCCAGGTGGTAAATCAGCGGCGGATTATCGATTAAGCGCTTATCGCCATTGATCTCGGTCGTAATTTTTGGAAAGAGGTATTCAGCAACTTGCTTCTCCGCTTTTTTAATGAGGCTTCCCCGATACAATTTGGTTGTTTTATTGGGCGCCTCTTTTGCAAACTTTGCCAAGTCTAAGTGTCCGTACCAAACCTCCAATGGGCTTTGCTTCGAATGCGCACGCATATTTTCGCGATAGGACTGAACGCAGGTTTTTGCAATGCGCTGCGCGCTAGCCATACTAAGTTGACTGTCTTCTGCGGCCACTACAAAGCTAGTAGCTAAACGCTTAATGTCCCACTCCCATGGTGCAGGTAGAGTTTCATCAAAGTCATTGATATCAAAAACGAGCTTACGCTCGGGCGTTGCATACGCCCCGAAATTGAGTAAATGGCAATCACCACAGGCCTGCACATAAATCCCGCTACTAGGCGTCCTAGACAAATCATCAGCCATTAGTGCAGCAGAGCCCCTCAAAAAACTAAATGGGCTGGCTAGCATGCGGCTATAGCGTATCGGAATGAGATCCTCAAGCCGATCCCCATTGGACCGCTCTAAAACCGCGATGGAACTAAATCGCTTGGGACGAGGCGGAATAATGCAATGGTCTTGTAAAGGGGTAGCGTCTCGAAGGGCTTTGCCCTTCAACATCACCGAGACTCGGTCTAATAAATTAATCTGCTTCAGATTGGCTTTGCTCATGTGTAGTATCAATTACTTATAGGATCAATGCTGCCCGAAAAGTATTTCAGTCTAATCAGCTCAATTGATTGAGTAAATAACTTTATGTCCATAATTGCAATAAATCGTATCGCTAATGCTATGGCTCTGAAGAATATGGCTGATATAGGCGATTACAGCGATCCAGTGCGCCCACTTTTGATACAGTAGATTCTTTACTTCGCTCTTGGCTGAACATGTACTGGCTATCTCTTTTATTAGCAGGCGTTTGCGAAATTGGCTGGCCCCTTGGCCTAAAGCTGTCGGGCAACCCGAATATGAAAATCTGGGGGCTGGCTTTGGCTGGTGCTAGCATGACGCTCAGTGGATTCTTGCTTTGGTATTCATTAAAAGGCATCCCCATTGGTACGGCTTATGCCGTATGGACTTCGATTGGGGCTGTTGGCACCTTTGCTATTGGTGTGTTGGTTTTTGGCGACCCCAATATTCCGATCCGCTGGCTTGGCGCCGCCTTAATCATTCTTGGCGTCATTTTGCTAAAAGTAGGGTGATGTAGTGGGTTACTTGCCCTGTTTAATGGTGCAATGACTTCTTCAGAAGTTTGTCGTAGCCAGAATTTGGGAAGCCAATTCCTCTGCTTGCTTTGAAATAGTGCTAGCAGCAACAACATCGCCCAAGCTGCCCATCGTAGCTGGGCCCAGCATCCATAGATTGTTCCAGGCTTGCCGGTTTGGCTTAATGACATTGAGGTTTGTGTTGACGCCAATGGCATGGCCGAGAGGATCTGGAGTCGCAATCGCATCCGCGATCATTGTATTCAGAAATAAGTCTGCTCCAACACCAGTACAGTTCACAATCCGATCAGCTTGAATGCCTTGGCCATTATTCAGTTGTACTGTTATCGCGCCTCGAGAGCACTCTACCTGCTTGGCCCGCCCCACGGCAAACTGGGTCTGATGATTTGCCTTGAGCCGCTCATAGGCTTTGATGGTTTGGGGAGAGGCACGAAACCGATACAAAGACCAAGCCCATCCTAGGCGCTTAAACACAATTTGCCGCTGATGCGGTGTAAATTGCTGCCAAATCGAGTTTAGGTTCGGTCTTAGCTCTTCCCAAGCGTTTTGCCACTCTGTAGTTGTAGTTGCTACTGACGGTAAGTATTGGCGCATAAAGCGCACTAGCTTAGCGGGGCTTAATTTCTCCGGCCAGTTCGGCTGCTTTTGCCTGGCCCATTGCGCCTGTGTTGGGGGAAATAATGGCCTTGGTCCCACTATCGTAATCCGGCCGCGGTGCCCTTGCTCCGCTAATGCATAAATTGCATCCAATGCTGTGAGGCCTCCCCCGAGTAGCACAACATGCTCTTCTGGTTGAATGGTAGTGAGATATTGTCCCGTCCAGGGGTTTTCAATCAGCCGCGGATCTGCCTGCTCCCCTAGCTCGGTCTTTATAGGGCATGGCCACGTTGGCGGTGAGTTGCCAGTTGCAATAATCACCTTCTCCGCATAGAAAAGGCCCCCAACAGCAGTATCCAACTTCCACAAGCCGTCGTGCGCCCGGTTAAGGCGAGTTGCTTTGCTTGGTATGCGCTGAATCTTCTCGAACCCCACTTCTGCGGCAATGAGCTCTGCAACGTAGCGCCCGAAATCCGCGCGACGATAAAAAAACCCCGCGCTTGTTTTTGCTTCGGGGTCGTCTATGTTTGCTTCGGCCCAGCGCGCAAAATGCAATGGATCTTCTGAGAAAACAATGGGCAAATCTTCGCGCACATTGAGCCGAAAAGATGGGCTTATACAACCATATGCGTTGCCTTTGCCTAAAGATCCGGCCCCGATGATGGTGAGCACGTCTTCCGGAATGCCTTTACGCAAAAGATGAATGGCGCTTACTGCGGCGGAAAAGCCATCACCAATAATTACTAACTTGTTTTTATCCTGCATTATTTTTTAGAAAGGTCTTGCTTGCATTGCCTGCCGAGTAAGCCGCTTTTTACTTGCCGACAGAATTTGGCTGCGTTATGGCTTGACTGGCGATGACTCTGGCACTGACTCACCCTTGTTTTTGGTAGCGTCCACGCCAAGCGCCTTGAGTTTACGGTACAAGTGCGTGCGCTCAAGCCCAGTGTATTCAGAAATGCGAGTCATGCTTCCGCCCATGATTTGCATCTGATGTTCAAAATAGGCTTTTTCAAAGAGGTCTCGCGCCTCGCGCAAGGGCAGATCAAAATACATCTTGGCAATGCCGCTAATGTATTCGCCTGACGGCAGCGCTACTACTGCTGCCGGCTTTAATTCAACAGCAGGCCTTGACGATGGCAATATTGCCGCTGCCTCTTCGGTCTGCATCTGTTTTGGCGCACTTTCCAGCGCCTTGTTCACTGTCTT
>JBIIGG010000201.1:0-7342 GCA_044236575.1 Polynucleobacter sp.
CGAAGGTATACACCCCCTCCTGAATAATCACATCACTAACCTCAAGACCCTCTTTCACAATACTCATCTTATTGCGCTCACGGCGATTGAGGTTTTTGAGCTGGCTTGCATCATTCACCACCATCACGCCCATGCCATAGGTTCCAGCATCGGCCTTCACCACAACATAGGGCTTTTCTTTTATGCCGTATTCACGGTATTTTTTAGCGGTCTTTTTTAATACTTGCTCTACTGCTGCTTGTAATTCTTCTTCACCCTGACGCTCATGGAAGTTCACATTGCTGCAGCTGGTGAAGTAGGGATTAATCATCCATGGATCAATGTTAACGAGCTTGGCAAACTTCTTAGCTACCTCATCGTAAGCCTCAAAGTGATTTGACTTGCGGCGAATATGCCAACCCGCATGCAATCCCGGCAATAAGTATTGCTCGTAGATGTTTTCTAGTATGGGCGGAATACCTGCAGACAAATCGTTATTGAGCAAAATCGAGCACGGATCAAAATCTTTAATACCGAGGCGTTGCTTTTTTAGGCCCAATCGCGCGAGCGGTTCAAGCAATAAGCGATTACCGTCTGGCAAATCTATCCAAGTGGGTTTCTTAATGTCTTCGGACAAACTGCCCAGGCGCACATTCAGTCCGGCTTGACGCAGAATCGAAGAGAGGCGTGCGATGTTCTGCAAATAAAAGGTATTCCGAGTATGCCGCTCCGGAATCAACAGTAAATTTTTGGCTTCGGGGCAAATTTTCTCAATCGCAGCCATCGCCGCCTGCACTGCAAGGGGCAACATTTCTGGGGAAAGGTTATTAAAACCGCCTGGAAATAAATTGGTATCGACCGGTGCTAGCTTAAAACCCGAGTTGCGTAAATCAACCGAGCAATAAAAGGGTGGCGTATGTTCTTGCCATTCCAAACGAAACCAACGCTCGATAGCAGGAGTTGCTTCAAGTACCTTGGTCTCGAGATCGAGCAAGGGGCCACTAAGGGCAGTAATGAGATGTGGGACCATCTCACTATTGTAAGTTTTTTTATAAAAAAGGCATTGGATCGACCGAACCCAATAAAAAAGCTAAATAGGCCGCTAGGGCCTATTTAGCTTTAATTACACGCCTAATTAGGATTCGTAGGCTGTTTCACCGTGAGAGGCAATATCCAAGCCTTCACGCTCTTCTTCTTCCTTCACACGCAAACCAATCACGATATCGACCAATTTGAAGGCAACAACCGAAACTACGCCAGACCAAATGATGGTGGTGATGACACCCTGAGCCTGTAACCAAACCTGAGTGCCCATGGAATACTCGGCTGCTGCAGCGTTCGCAACATAATCCCAGATACCAGAGCCGCCCAATGCGGGATCCGCAAATACGCCGGTCAAAATTGCACCAATGATGCCGCCAACGCCATGGACCCCAAACACGTCCAAGCTATCGTCTGCGCCAAGCATACGCTTGAGACCAGATACACCCCACAAGCAAACTACGCCAGCAATAAAGCCGATGATGATCGCGCCCATTGGGCCAACAAAGCCAGCAGCAGGTGTAATTGCAACTAAACCTGCAACACAACCCGATGCACCGCCCAACATAGAAGGCTTACCTTTGGTAATCCACTCAGCGAGTGTCCAGCCCAATACAGCAGCAGCAGTCGCTACTAAGGTATTGAAGAAGGCCAAAGCAGCAGTTCCGTTTGCTTCCAATGCAGAACCAGCATTGAATCCAAACCAACCAAACCACAAGAGGGAGGCACCAATCATGGTGTAAACCAAGTTGTGAGGTTTCATTGCTTCTTTACCAAAACCGATGCGCTTGCCGACCATGTAAGAGCCAACCAAACCAGCGATCGCTGCATTGATGTGCACTACGGTACCGCCAGCAAAGTCAAGAACGCCCTTCTGCCATAACCAACCTGCTTTTGCAGTAATGGCTTCAAGCGACGCTGCATCTTTGATGTCATCTGGACCAGGCCAGAACCACACCATGTGCGCTATTGGTAAATAGGCAAAGGTGAACCAGAGAATGGTAAACACCAAGATCGCAGAAAACTTAGCGCGCTCTGCAAAGGCACCGACGATCAGGCAGCAGGTAATGGTTGCAAAAGCCGCCTGAAATCCAATAAAGGTAAATTCAGGAATGACAACGCCCTTGCTAAAGGTTGCCGCCACACTATCTGGCGTCACACCACCCAAAAACAGTCGATCTAATCCGCCAATGAATGCGCTGCCTTCCGTGAACGCAAAGCTGTAACCATAAATGGTCCACAGGACTGCAATCAGGGAGAACACCACCATGCACTGTACTAAGATCGAGAGCACGTTTTTACTGCGCGTTAAGCCGCCATAAAACAAGGCAAGGCCTGGCAACGTCATCAGCACAACGAATGCGGTACACACCAAAATCCAAGCGGTATCGCCCTTATTGGGAACTGCTGCAACTGCAGCAGCAGCTGCCGGTGCTGCAGCTACCGCATCGGCTGCGAGGGCTGGTGCTGCGGCCATCAAGCCGGTTGCGCCTAAGGCTAAAGCCAATGCGCCCCCTGCACCAAGTCGTTTCATCCAAGTAAACATAGTGAACCTCTCTTTAAAGTGCTGCCGCGCCGGTTTCACCGGTGCGGATACGTATGACGTGTTCGATTGAGGAAACAAAAATCTTGCCATCGCCAATTTTGCCCGTGCGTGCTGATTTTTCAATTGCCTCAATCGCACGCTCCAAAATACCGTCGTCTACTGCAGCTTCAATCTTTACCTTAGGTAAAAAATCCACCACGTACTCAGCACCACGGTACAACTCGGTATGGCCCTTTTGTCGTCCAAAGCCCTTCACTTCTGTCACAGTAATGCCCGAGACCCCCACTTCTGAGAGCGCCTCGCGCACTTCGTCAAGCTTGAAGGGCTTGATGATTGCAGTTATTAATTTCATACGTTTCTCCGTTAGGAAGGGTTATTAGAAAGTCTTCGTCAAAGAAACAAGGCCGGTAGCACCGCCTAAATTTTTTCCCTGGGAGTTGACGTATGCATAGCTGCTTCCCACTTTCTTAGCATTTGTATCGATGTAAGAAACTGCTCCAGATAATCCACCACCAAAATCTTTAGTAAAGCCAATTTTCCAGTCGGTATAACTATAAAGACTTGAATTGGAAGTTGATGCTCCTGCAGGTGTACCGGCAATGTATTGATAGCCAACGTGTGCATTAAGACCAATGCCCCAAATACCTGTGTCGTAGTTAATTGTTAAATCAGGGTAGTAAGATCCCGAACTATTTGCATTACCAAAAGTATTTGTTACGGCATAAGAGAATTTTACAAATCCTGTTACTGCACCCAGAGTGAAATTTTGTGCGGCATATAACTCAGTTGTATTAGGATTAACCGAGACAGATAAATTTCCAGCAGTAGGGTAGTAATACTGTAAAACTCCGAAATCAGTCGCAAATCCTGGTGCGATCAATTCTTTTTTGAAGCCGCCATAAAAATCCATTTCAATTGGCGCTGAAACTCCTGGGTTTAAATCACCTATCCAACTAATTGAACTATTCCAGTTTCCAATGTAAAAGCCGCTCTCATGTGCGTAGTCAAATCCGCCTTGTATTGCTGGCTTCAAGTTGGATTGTGAGATACCGCGATAACGGTAGTCACTTACAACAGTAACGTTAGCTGTAACTGGGCTAGGCTCTGGAGCCGCTGCTGGCGCAGCCTGTGCAAACACTGCGGGAGCAAAGAGCCCAGTAATTGCAGCAGCAATCGCGGTTTTTTGTAGTGTGTTCATGGAATACTCCTGTTTAGGTTAAAAAGTTCGATTTCAAAAAATGTTTCAATCTTTTGAACCCATCTATGGCGGTTCATGGATCTCATAGTGATCCGTGCGACTGTTTCCAAATTCGGACTTTTCCCCCTTTTAATGCACATGCACCAAAATAGCTCATAAAATGGCACTGCTTTAGACCATAACCCTGTTTTAGGGGTAATTTGCCCTAATTTTTTAGGATTTCTGGCCCCCTGAATTTCTGGGAGCTCCTAAAATGGGTCATCAATTCACACTAAATGGACATCATTCATGCAAAAGCCAGGCCAAATCCTCGAGCAAATTCAGCGCATCGCTGAAGAGATGCAAAGCAAAGTGGGTGATGCCATTCGTAATTCACCTGCGCAAGAGATTGAGAAGAATGTGCGCGCCATGATGAATCAAGGTTTTCAGAAAATGGATTTAGTCACGCGCGACGAATTTGAATTGCAAGCCAAAGTACTCTCTAAAACGCGTGAAAAATTAGAGGCGCTCGAGTTAAAAGTCGCTGAAATGGAAAAGCACCGCGTCTAGTTTTACGGTCTATCCGCAATGATGGCTGCTGGAAAGTATTTCGGCGACAACAAGAACCAAGCAAACGCAACTGCTTGCGCCAATAAAAAAACTCCCAGCGCCACATCAAATGCATTGGCTTTCGACCAGCCCGCAGCCGTTACTAAATCGACTAAGTAACCAATTCCCCATTGGACAATAAATGCCCCAATAAAGAGGGATAAGTTGTATGTTGTGCTCACCCTTCCGGAGTAGGATTTCGGAAAGTAAGTGACGATCAAGCTTTGCGCCAGCACATACGATGCGCACGCAATGGCCACTAAGTACCACCATGCCCACACCCACGGACCGCGCCAATAAAATGCGCACGCTTGCAAAACGATCGAGGCGCCAACCATCCACGTCATGTAGCGCATAGTATCGATCCCAATGCGCGCCAGTTTTGGCAGGATCCATGCATTCAGCAAGTAAGCGCACAGTAGTGCCGCATTAAAACAAAACAATATTTGTGCTGCGGTAGTAGCGCTGTAATTCATTACCTCAATTAACCATGGACCAAACCACAGTGTTTGGATCGCAATAAATCCGCCATAGCAAAACATACCGATTGGTAGAATTCGCCAGAAAAAAGCATTCGTCAAAATCGGCTGATAGCTTTTCCAGGAGAGACTAGCCTTATCGTCGGGATGGATCTCATCGCCTAGGGAGCCTCGCTTCCTCCGCACCTTAATCGGTAGGCCGACATATAAAATTAAAATAGCCAAAGCAGATAAAGCAGCCATCACAAAAAATACGCCACGCCATCCGATAAAAGGAAGTACTTCGTGCACGGGCCAGCTCGTTATTAGGGCGCCAAAGGTACCAAACACCAACATCGCTGAGGCTAACTGCGGCTGTTGTTGCAAGGGAAACCAGGCTCGAAAGCCGGATAAAGCCGACATTAAGCAAGCCGATACGCCAACCCCGATGCATATCCGCCCGATCACCAGTGTGGCAAATTGATCGGCGAAGGCAAAAATGAGGGATCCAATAATGGCAAAGCTCATTAATGCCATCTCAGTTGCGCGCGGCCCAAAACGATCCAACGCTAACCCCACCGGTATTTGGGTCATACCAAAGCCAATAAAGTAGGCTGAAGACAAAAGGCCCAGCTCGGTATGGCTCAAATGTAAATCACGAATGAGCTCGGGAGAAATAACGGCATTAATGGAACGGAATGCATAGGAGATGATGTAGGCCAAAGCAAAGGTCATGAAGACGCGCAATGCGTAGCGGCCCTGAAGTGGCAGCTGTATCGCCTGCTGCGGGTCACGATACCAATGCAAATTCATTTATTGCACCCGGAACTCGTCAAAAAAAGGATCCCATTTTTCCGCAGTAAGTTCAGACTGAAACGCTTTTGCATTCGCGGGCGCCAAAAGCAACAGAGATTGTTGATAGATGCGACTGCCGCCCTCGCCATCAGGTCGCATAATCCAACGTACCCGCATCCAGCGCTTGCCACTCGGATTGTGGACCTCAAACAAATAGTCCTCGGCCAGTCCCTTGCTGCGGCTTGGTCCTGCAATCACATACTGGGATAGGTGCTTGATTGGCGGAGTTTGGACTGCATTGGCTGACTGCAGAATGGTTTTTTGTACTTGCTCTAGCAAAGCACCAGCTTGGGCATTGATACTCGATGGCACCGCAATCGTAGTGATCGACATGATCGCATCATCAATCTGCGTAACTTCAAGTGTTAGCTGTAACTCAAGTCCTGCATAAGGCAGCGTCCGCTCGGCTTGCTTTGGCTTTTCAGGAAAGAGTACGGTGTAGCCGAGGCGCTCAGTATTCACAGCGCGCCAATCCAGCTTTGGACTGCAGCCCAGAATAACTACGCTGATTACGATGATTCCGACCGCTTTTACCGAACCTAGCGATTGAATTGGCAGGCTGAACATCCTTAGACTAAACAACCCCCGCTCCATGAGCCTGCTGGTCAGCATGGTAACTGGAGCGTACCATCGCACCGACCGCTGCATGGGTAAAACCCATGGCATAGGCTTCGCGCTCGAACTCTTTAAATACGTCGGGGTGAACGTAGCGCTGTACCGGCAAATGATGACCCGATGGTGCCAAGTACTGACCAATGGTCAGCATGTCGATGTTGTGTGCACGCATGTCGCGCATCACCTCCAGAATTTCGTCATCGTTTTCACCTAGGCCAACCATGAGTCCGCTCTTGGTGGCGATGGCGGGGAAGCGGACCTTAAACTCGCTCAGCAATAGTAATGAGTGAGCATAATCTGCGCCAGGGCGAGCTTGCTTGTATAGCCGGGGAACCGTCTCTAAGTTATGGTTCATCACGTCAGGCAAGCCCATTTCAACATTCGCCGAAAACACATCCAATGCCTTTTCTAAACGGCCTCGAAAATCAGGCACCAATACTTCAATGCGCGTTTTGGGCGACAAGCTGCGTGATTGCGATATGCAATCCACAAAATGCTGCGCGCCACCATCACGCAAATCATCACGATCGACACTGGTGATCACCACGTAATTTAATTTGAGGGCAGCAATCGTGCGCGCTAAATTATGTGGCTCATTCGTGTCGAGCGGATCGGGGCGGCCATGGCCTACATCACAGAAGGGGCATCGGCGAGTGCACTTATCACCCATGATCATGAATGTGGCTGTGCCGCTACCAAAACACTCGCCAATATTGGGGCAACTGGCTTCCTCGCAAACTGTGACTAATTCATTCTCACGGAGGATTTTTTTAATTTCTGCAAAGCGGGAATTATTCGATGCCGCCTTAACCCGAATCCAATCGGGCTTTTTGAGGACTTGCTCAATCGGCACAATCTTGATCGGAATTCGCGCTGTCTTTTCAGCCGACTTTTGCTTTCGTAGCGGATCGTACTCTGGGGCAGATTGCACCTCTATACTGGATTTATCTACTGTCATAATTTCCTATATGCACTGCGCATCACGCAATTGGGCTTAACTGCTGCTGTAGTTGACTCACTAAGCGCTGAGCGACTGATGCCATATTGTCTTCGATCCCCAAT
>JBIIGG010000065.1:0-7305 GCA_044236575.1 Polynucleobacter sp.
AAGAGCTGAAGCGCTGGCGCGTCACGCGCTTAGGTAATCGCCACCACTCGCAGCCGGTCGTTGTGCAAAATAATCCACGCGGTGACAAGATTTACTGGATCGGCGCTGCTGGCGATGCGAAGGATGCATCTACTGGCACGGATTTTCATGCGATCAACGAGGGCTGTATATCGATTACGCCGATGCAGCTTGACCTCACTGACCACGCTCGGCAAAAAGCAATGGCTGCAGACGGCTGGAATCGCGATTGAAGTCGGCCTCTGCTGATCGGTTTGCTGGACACCGGCAGGCACTTGCTACGAAGGTAGCGATGGCTGGCGTGAAGCATGCCAAAACCTTAGATGCGATTGCAACCGTGCCACGCCACGCTTTTATGGATGCGGGATTGCATCCCCAGGCATATGAAGATTCTGCATTACCAATTGGGCATCAGCAAACCATCTCTAAGCCATCGGTGGTGGCGCGCATGATCGAGCTCTTGCATAAATCCAAACAGCCTCTGAATAAAGTCCTTGAGATTGGTACTGGTTGCGGATATCAAGCAGCGGTTCTGAGCCTCTTAGCAAATGAGGTGTATTCGATAGAGCGCATTCGGCCACTGCATGATTTAGCCCGCGATAATTTAAGGCCATTTCGGATTAAAAATCTCCGACTGATTTATGGGGATGGCATTTTGGGGCTTCCCCAAGCCGCCCCCTTTGACTCGATCATCCTCGCTGCGGCGGGTTTGGGCATTCCCGATGCCTTATTGGATCAGCTGGCGATTGGCGGCCGTTTGGTTGCCCCGGTCGCCCGCAATGCCAAAGAGCAGCAATTGCTTTTAATAGAGCGGGTTAGCTCCCACCGCTATCAGCGCACGGCCCTAGACGAGGTCTTTTTTGTACCTTTACAATCAGGGGTAGTATGAAAAAACCAAGCCCATTCTGGAACACCCCATTGAAGCGCAGCAAGGTGCCGGCGCAACTCATGTTGCTGCTACTTAGCTCCACCGTATTGCTTTCGGCTTGCACCACTCCACGCACCAAGCCGGCAACCGTGATCGACCGTTCGCGCTCGGAATCTACTGCATCCGCCGCACCCACAGCCAGCATTCCAACGCCGCCAGGATATTACCGTGTGAAACGGGGTGATACCGTATTGCGTATTGCGCTCGACCAAGGGCAGTCCTACCGCGATATCGTGCGCTGGAATAACCTCACTGATCCCAATTTAATTGAAGTTGACCAGTTATTACTGGTGCGCCCACCGGCCGGCAAAATGACGGTTAAGCCCTTGACTGCTGATACCCCGTCGGCTGCGCAGAAAAATGCCGATCAGCGCATGACGCCTCCGGCAGACCCGAAGATCGAAGCCGTCAAGCCCGACGCACTTCCGCCAGGCATTCGTTTGTCGTGGCCAGCTAAAGGCAAGGTAGTAGAAGACTTTATCGATGGTAAGAACAAAGGGATCGATATTGCCGGTAAGTTAGGTGATCCGATTCAGGCGGCGAGTGATGGCAAAGTGGTTTACGCCGGCAATAGCTTGCGCGGCTATGGCAATCTCGTAATCGTCAAGCACGACAATACCTATCTCACTGCATACGCCCATAACCGCAACTTGTTAGTGAAAGAGGGTGATTCGGTACGTAAAGGCCAAACCATTGCAGAAATGGGTGATACCGATACTAACTCCGTACGACTGCATTTTGAGCTTCGCGTCAATGGCAAGCCAGTAGATCCGCTGCCCTTCCTGCAGTAATGTAAGGTGGCATGACAACCGTTCTGGTATTTGATATTGAAACCATACCGGATATAGCGGGACTGCGCCGGCTGGAGAATTTTCCAGCGAGCATGGCGGATAGCGATGTAGCGCAGCAAGTCATGCAATTGCGCCTTGATAAAACCGGAAGCGATTTTTTACCTCTTTACCTGCAACGTATTGTGGCAATCTCCTGTGTGATTCGGCGCACCACCAAAGAAGGTTTGCCGCAAATCAAAGTCGGCTCCCTTGGTAACCCCGATGATTCTGAAAAGGTATTGATTCAGGCATTTTTTGATTTGATCGAAAAATACACGCCGCAATTGGTATCGTGGAATGGTAGCGGTTTTGATTTACCAGTGATCCACTATCGCGCCTTAATCAATCAAGTGCATGCCCCGCGCTATTGGGAAATGGGTGAGAGCCAAGATAGCGATAGCCGCGAGTTTAAGTGGAATAACTACATTAGCCGCTACCACATGCGGCATTTAGACTTAATGGATTTGCTCGCCAAATTCAATGGCCGGGCCAACGCCCCGTTGGATGCCTTAGCCAAACTGTGCGGCTTTCCGGGCAAGCTGGGCATGGATGGCAGTCAAGTCTGGCCAGCCTACCAAGACGGCAAGATTGCCGACATACGGCGCTATTGCGAAACCGATGTGGTCAATACCTATTTAATGTATTGCCGCTACCAACTCCTGCGGGGTGGGGTGACGCAAGCCGAGCACGATGAAGAGCTCGACTTTGTGAAGCACTATTTAGAGCAAGAAGCCAAAGAGCCCCATGGTCAAGCCTGGCAAGAATACCTCGCCGGCTTTGCAGGCGATGCCTAGGCGATCACGCGCACGCGTAGCGCCAGAAACCCACGCCGTATCGGACCCCATCGTAGTGGAGGGCTTAGACCTCGATGCCCAAGGCATTGCGCGCTTAGCGCCCAGTGAGGAAGCGGCTGCACGGGGTGAGAGCGGTAAAGTGATTTTTATCCGCGGTGCATTACCAACCGAGCTGGTGCGCTACCAAATCACCCGTGAAAAATCGCGCTTCTCCAAAGCCAAAGTAATCGACATCCTCAAAGAAGCCGTCTTTCGAGCGAAGCCTGCATGCGAATACTTTGGTGTGTGTGGTGGCTGCACCATGCAGCACTTAGACATTCGGGCGCAAATCGCGATTAAGCAGCGCGTGCTGGAAGATGATCTGCTGCACATCGGGCAGCTGCGCCCGCAGGAAGTATTGCGACCCATGGCTGGGCCTACTTGGCACTATCGCCACCGCGCTCGTTTTAGTGTGGTCAATCGCTCGATTAAAAAAGGCACAGTGCTGGTGGGTTTTCATGAACACCAAAGTGCATATGTGGCGGATATGCTTTCGTGTGCGATTTTGCCCAAGCATGTATCGGATTTACTCGAGCCAATGCGCGCGCTCATCATGTCGCTAAGCGATCCGAGCCGAGTGCCGCAAATTGAACTCGCTGTAGGTGAGGGTGCAGAAATCGGTAGCCAGGTGACCGCCTTAGCGATACGGCATTTAGAGCCGCTCACGGACGCCGATCAAACCACAATCAAAACATTTGCCGATCGGCATGGCGTGTGGATTTGGCTGCAACCCAGCGGCTTGCAAAGCTTAGCCCCTTTTCATCCACCAACGGGGATGCTCTGTTACCGCTTACCGGAGTTTGGCATTGAGATGCCGTTTAAGCCAGCCGACTTTACGCAGGTCAATCACCTGATGAATCGCTCCCTCGTAAGCCGTGCCTTGCGACTGCTGGAAGTGCAAGCAGGCGATCGGGTGCTGGATCTCTTTTGCGGCATTGCTAATTTCAGCCTGCCATTGGCTCGCACCGCGAGTGCCGTATTGGGCATTGAAGGCCTTGCGAGTTTAGTGGAGCGCGCTACTGAAAATGCGGCGCACAATCAGCTCAGCCACAAAGCCAGTTTCATGCAGAGCGATCTATTTGAAGTCAGCATCGACACCATTATTTCGTGGGGCAAAGCCGAGCGCTGGTTAATTGATCCCCCTAGAGAGGGCGCCATGGCAATCTGCCAAGGATTAGCCAATATTGTTCAAGCCAGCGGGGCAGGGCAGCATGAGTGGGATGGCTTCTTGCCAGAACGGATTGTCTATGTGTCGTGCAACCCCAAAACTCTAGCGCGGGATGCTGCTATTTTGGTACATCAAGCCGGCTACCAGTTGCAATCGGCCGGCATCATCAATATGTTTCCGCATACTTCGCACGTGGAGTCGATCGCAGTATTTGAGCGCACTGGGTCCGCTATTTCAATTATTTGACTAAAATCATGCTATCATGCAAAAATGCAGCATGAATATAGGAGAATGCCATGGGCGCAGTCATAGACCACCAAGTTATTAAATCCATTGGATCGAGTGGGCAAATCTCGCTTGGAAAGGAATATGCCGGACGTCAGGTTCTCGTTGAAAACCCAGAGCCTGGAGTTTGGTTGATTCGCACCGCTACTGTCATTCCAGATAATGAAAAGTGGATGCATACGCCAGCCCTTAAAAAGGATTTAACTGCTGCTTTAGCTTGGGCACAAAAAACACCCGCTAAAGCAAGCGACCTTTCTAAATTAAAAATGAATAAAGCGCATGGCGCGAAACGTAAAGCCTGAGCCATTAGTCGAACTTGATCTGAGCAGTCCTGTTTTTCAAACTACCTGGAGTGATTTAGAGCTAGCTGAGCAAGAAAAGACATTTGCTACCTTTAAAAAGCTCACGCAACTAACCTGGAACCAGGTCTATCGAGACAAGGGCTTGAAATGGGAAAAGATTCACAGCATTGCAGCCCCCAAAGGCATTGAAGCACTCTACTCGTTTCGTGTAAGTAAATCGATTCGAGGGATTGGCTTTAGAGAAAATCACTTTTTAAGGGTCTTATTGATAGAGCCAGACCATGATGCCGCTTATGGGAAAAAATAGTTAAGGTGAACGGTAATTGCAAACTATGTGGTCTAAAAAATTTTAGAATTTTATGAAACTGGATCATGTGGTGATGCAAAAAGACCAAAACTAAGTCATTACCCTTATTGGTTTGCCCTAAGCTTGCTTGTAGTATAAAAAGCATATCAAAATGGAGAAATCAAATGCTGCCCGATTACATTGTCTCCCTCTGGGGCTCTGTGACCTCTAGAGATCGAGGTAGCTTCATCGTGCCAAGAACCAAGCTAGCGATAGAGCTTATAGCTTGACCGCTTATACGAACATGCTGGCTTCATTTATGCGACTTAAGGGGTGGCCCCCATTTATTTTAGTGATACTTCTTACTTTTACTAACTCCAGTTTTGCTCAAGAAGCCAATTCCTCCCCAATCCGACTCCAACTAGCTTGGTCACATCAGTCTCAATTTGCGGGAGTCTATATTGCACAAATTCGTAAACATTTCGCGGCGGAGGGTCTTGATGTAATCGTATTTCCTGGAGGGCCTGCATTTAACCCTATTAACGAACTGCAGCTTGGTAACGCAGACATAGCGATTGCTTGGTTTAACAATGCCTACCAACTTTCTGAGCCCGATAAACAGGTTGTTAACATCGGACAAATCTTTTCTGGCTCTTCACTCAATATCATTTGTCGTATAAGCGCCGGAATCTTAAGCCCCAAAGATATGGCTGGTAAAAAAATCGGGGTATGGGGTGTAGGGGACCAAAATATTGTGATGGATATGTTGCGTAAGCTCTCCATTCCCAGTAATCAAGTAGAACTGATAAAGCAACGATCTGATGGTAAAGATTTAATCGATCGCAATGTAGATTGCGCCACTGCAATGAACTATAACGAGTACTGGAAAATATTAGATGCGGGTGTACCGGCCTCTGATTTGATTATGGTTAAGCCTGAGAAATATGGCAGCGTCAATATCGAAGACGGCTTATATGTCATGCGCGATCGCTTACAGGATCCTAAATTTCGGGATCAAATGGTGCGTTTTATGAGAGCCTTAAGCAAAGGCTGGGCTGAGGCTCGCATTGCGCCTATTTTGGCAGCACAACAATCACTTTACTATGATAATAATTTAGATATTGGTCATCAAGTTCATATGGTGCAGTCTATTCTGGAGCGAATACCAAAAAATCACAGTGAATTCGGATTATTTCATCTCGCTAATTATGGCAAGAGCTTAGAGATCTTAGCGCGCGTTAGTCCAAACCAGGCAATTGATCCTAGCTCACTCTGGACCCACTCCATTTGGGCGCAGCTTCAAAAAGAGGATGGACTAGCAAAACCCCTTACTGAAGCAACCCGTTTTTATGTCACTGCGATAGTGAAATCTCAATGGTTCACACTGCTTATTTACTTATCCGCATTTACCTTTGCGTTATCAGGAACACTAGAAGGCATTAATCGTAACTACGATCTATGGGGCCGTCTAATCTTGGCCTTACTATCTGGACTTGGCGGCGGTACTCTGCGCGATATTGTGATTGGCGGTGAACGGCTGAACTTCTTCTATGTCAAAGATATCGTCTTTCCGACCGGCATTTTGCTTATCGTATTGAGTGCTAGCATTATTGGAATGCGCTATCGCGGCTTTCATCATTCCAATTTATTTAAGGGTGTTAAAAAATATACGGACATTATTGGTTTTGCAGGCCTAGCCACACTGGGGGCAATGCTGGCACTGGCAGCTGGTATGCCTTGGTTCTGGGCTCCCATTTGTGGGGCACTTTCGTGTGCAGGTGGCGGTATGTTGCGAGACGTTTTGGTTAATCAAGAGCCGCACACATTAAAGGGAGTTATCTACGAAGAAGCCGCGGTGATTGGTGGTCTGGTACTCACAGCAGGCTTATTTATTTCAAACTATTTTGAGTCGAGCTCGACCCCAGTTTTACTCACGGTGATCTTTACATTCTTTTTCTTGATCTCGCTGCGTCTTATCATCCTCAAATACAACATTACCTATCCGGCAATTTTGGGGGGTCCCAAAAAAGATTGATCCAGCCAATTGATCATGATGCCCCTAGCCTGACCTAAATGAATAAACCTACAATCTGGCTTATCCAGCACACCATTGGCCTCGCCGATACTTCGTGTGCGAACGTGCGACATGCACCCAAAAGCAATGCGTTGCCACTCGATATCTTAATAAATTCAACGGCTTAGGTGAATGAATGGGTCTGTATTAGGGGCGTAAACCGGATCTGCGTAATTTTTACAATCGTGGGGCAAAGCCGAGCGCTGGTTAATTGATCCCCCTAGAGAGGGCGCCATGGCAATCTGCCAAGGATTAGCCAATATTGTTCAAGCCAGCGGGGCAGGGCAGCATGAGTGGGATGGCTTCTTGCCAAAACGCATTGTCTATGTATCGTGTAACCCCAAAACCCTAGCGCGGGATGCTGCTATTTTGGTACATCAAGCCGGCTACCAGTTGCAATCGGCCGGCATCATCAATATGTTTCCCCACACATCGCACGTGGAGTCGATTACAGTATTTGAGCGCCTTACTGGGCCCGGTATTCAATAAGAATTCGTGTCTGCTGGAATATCAATATATTTGACCTAAATTGATAGCGGTTCATTTTTAACCCCTACGATCTTCGTAGCGAGTCATTAGCT
>JBIIGG010000066.1:0-7282 GCA_044236575.1 Polynucleobacter sp.
TTTCACTTCAGCAATCATCTTATCGACGATGGGCTGTGGTGTGCCGCGTGGGGCGAACAATGAATACCAGGTTGACACGATGTAATCTGGCATGCCGGCCTCTACAAAGGTAGGTACATTCGGAATAGCTGGATTGCGATTCTTCGATGCCACTGCAATCGCAACCAATTTACCGGCATTAATTTGTGGGGCAGACGTTGCTAAGCCATCAAACTCAAGATCCACTTGACCCGCTAACAAATCGCTCATTGCAGGACCTGCGCCGCGGTATGGGATGTGGGTAATAAAGGTGCCCGTTTGAATCTTATAGAGCTCTCCAGCCAAGTGGTGCACTGTGCCGCTACCTGCACTTGCGAAGTTGTATTTACCGGGATTCTTTTTCATCAGCTCGACAAATTCTTTCGCATTACGGGCGCTCACCTTTTGTGGGTTCACAACCAAGACCTGAGGCACGTTCGCAAGCATGGCCACTGGAATAAAGCTCTTCTCAATGTCGTAGTCTAAATTCTTATACATCGAAGGAGCGATGGTGTGGTGCGTAGCGCCCACAAACCAGTTGTAACCGTCTGGGGCTGCCTTTGCAGCGGCAGAAGCACCCACTGTACCGCCAGCACCACCGCGGTTGTCGATGATCACCTGCCTGCCCAGTTGCTCTGTGAGCTGTGCAGCTAGAGGACGTGCAAACGCATCAGTACCGCCACCGGCTGGGAATGGATTCAGGAATGTAATTGGCCTAACTGGCCATTCTTGTGCAATCGCTGCGGTGCCTGTTACCAAGGACACGCAAAGAGCTGTCTTTAGTAACTTCTCAATCAATGCGTTTTTGATCATCATTCTTCTTCCTTCTTTATAAAAAAATTGGCTCAAACGTAATTCAGCACATCTCAATGCAATAAAGCAGTTCATCGAACGAAAGCAGCCTAGCGGAGAATCAACAATAAAAAGGGCCAAAGGTCTATTCACCCCTGTGTCTCATTGCAGTTTTAGTCTCACCCTAGCCGTCTTCCGCCATGTTGTTCTTGTAACAAAGAGCTATTTTTCAATGAATTCCCTCTGAACCATATAGCGGTTTACCCCTAGCGAGGAAGGGATGGATTGACGTGCCGCAACTCAGAGGGGGCGCAAAAAAAGCGCGATATGGCTAAGATGGCGATATGATTTTTATACCGGATTGGTAGTCAAAATCTATTTACCCTCCCACATAGGGGGTATTCCGCTTAAAAAGGCATTTACACCGGTTTTAAAATCAGCACTGCCATAGCACTCCCGCACCAAGTCGTCGCAATTGGGCAGCTGGCTCCGAAGGATGCGGTGAATAGTTGCTTTAGATACCTTCTGCGTCACAGGTGCAAGCGAGCTGAGCCTGCTTGCTAAAGTACTTGCGGCGCCATCGATGTCTTCGGCAGAGTAGGTTTTTAGAATGAAGCCGTTCGCAAGCAATTCACTCGCCGGCACTAGCTCCCCTAGTAAAAGCATGCGTTTGACAATACCAACGCCGAGGTGATGCATCAGCCAAGCAATGTTGCCAGCCGACAGGCAATTGCCCAGTGTGCGGGCGATTGGGACGCCAAAACGGGCATCGTGCGTGGCAATCCGAAAATCACAGCAACTGGCAATTGCAAGACCGCCACCCACGGCCAAACCCTCCACTACAGCGATGGTCGGAATCGACAAGTCCATTAAAGGCGTAAAGTAACTATCAATCGACGCCTCATAGGCTATGCCATCATCGCCGTTAGTAAAGCTTCTGAACTGCGCAATATCGCTGCCAGACACAAAAGACTGTCCGCCCGCGCCGCGTAAAACCACTACCCGAATGCTTGGCGTCTGGGCAATTTCTAAGCAAATACTGCGCAAACGCTCATACATATTGATGGTCATGGCATTGCGCGCGGCCACATGATCAAACGTAATATGCGCAATACCTTTATCAACCGTGAAGAGGACTTGTGCCACTTTGGGGGTGGCGGAGGGTGGCGTAGTTGAGCTCATAAATGATTTATATTAGACGATTGGTTCATTCTAAATATAAAAGAACCGGTATACGGTAAGCGAGACCATGACAAATTCCACGCAGCATGTAAATAAGCCGCTCCAAGCAGCTAACCGACCATTGCCCCTTGCCGGCGTTCGCGTCTTGGATGTGAGTCAAGTGATGGCAGGGCCGTATTGCTGCATGCTTTTGGCTGATCTCGGCGCAGACGTCATTAAGATTGAGCCCCCTGGTACCGGGGATCAAACCCGCGGCGCTATGGGGTTCAAAATGAAGGGCTCGGATAGTATGGGCTTTTTAAATATGAACCGCAATAAGCGCAGCGTTGCCCTCAATCTAAAAAGCAAAGCAGGCAAGCAGGTCTTTTTTGAGCTGGTTAAGACTGCTGATATCTTGGTTGAAAACTACCGCCCTGGGGTCATGAAAAAGCTGGGGATTGACTACGCTGTTTTAAAAGAGATTAATCTCGGCTTGGTTTACGCCAGCATTTCTGGATTTGGCCAAACCGGTCCTTGGGCCGAGCGCCCTGGCTTTGATTTGATGGCTCAGGCGATGTCGGGTGTAATGAGCGTCACCGGCTATCCCGATGGACCGCCTGTAAAAGCAGGTGTTCCGGTGGCTGATATTGGCTGCGCGCTCTTTGCGGTCTATGCCATTTTGGCGGCGCACATTGGTAAGAAAAATACCGGGGAGGGGCAATTCATTGACGCCTCTTTATTTGATGCTGCCTTAGCATTCTCCATCTGGGATACTTCGCAGTATTGGGGAACTGGAGTTGAGCCCTATAAGCTGGGTACTGCCAATCACATGAGCGCCCCTTACCAAGCCATGAAAGCCGCTGATGGCTATTTTGTGATGGGCGCCACCAATCAAAAGTTATGGGCTTTGCTGTGCGAGAAAATAAATCGACCGGAGCTCATGAATGATGCTCGCTTCATGACGAACCCATTACGGCTGGCAAACCGTGAAGTGTTAGTCACCGAGCTTGAAAAGACCTTTGTAACCAAAGCCGGAGCAGAGTGGGTCAATCTATTGCTGGCTGAAGGCATTCCAGCGGGGCCAATTAATACCTATCCCGAGGCTTTTGAGAGCGAGCATGGCAAGCACCGCCAAATGCGCATGGAAATCGATCACCCGATTGAAGGAAAAGTCCCCAACATTGGCTTTGCAGTGAAGTTATCCGGTACGCCGCAACAAGTACGCATGCACCCGCCTTTATTGGGTGAACATACGAATTCAGTCTTAGCCGAAATTGGCATTACGGGCGAAGCGCTCAAAGCCTTTGAGGCCGACGGCGCCTTTTTACCCTAAGCAAATCCCATTACAGGAGCATCCCTTGAAAACCTTAATTGACCGCATTGACCACATTGTTCTCACCGTGACGGACATTGAAGTCACTACGCAGTTTTATGAAAAAGCCTTTGGCTTTGAGCGCGAGTTTTTTAGAGGCCCTGAAGGACAACCACGCCATGCTTTACTGTTTGGTCAATTGAAAATTAATTTGCAAGACCGCAATACAGAAACGCCCACCAAAGCACGCATTCCGACGATTGGCTCCGGCGACTTTTGCTTGATCGCTTCGGTGCCACTGGATGACTTTATCAAGCATCTTGAAGCACACCATATCCCAATTGATGTTGGTCCAGTTTCGCGCAGAGGTGCTTTGGGCCCGATCCGTTCCGTTTACTTGCGTGATCCCGACGGTAACTTGGTTGAAGTTGCTGAGTACGTTTAAGTCAAGATGACTCCGCCAAGCAAGCCAAGTAAGTCGAGTACAAAGGGGAGCGGAGTTGGCTTTGTTGTAGTGCAGGCCATTTTATTGGGGCTGCTTTTCTTTGGCCCGGTTCGCCTTAATGCGGGTGAGGCTTGCGGTGTTCAAAACGCGCTTCTTCAATCACTTGGTTACGGCATTTTTATTTTCGGCACCATCATTGCGCTGATAGCGGCGATCAATCTAGGAAAAAATCTAACGCCATTACCAAGGCCAAAAGAAAATGCTGAGCTTGTGCAAACTGGCTTATACCGCTGGGTACGCCACCCCATTTATTTTGGGGTGATCGTCTTGTCCCTTGGTTGGGGATTGATTCAGCAATCGACCTTGGTTTGGCTCTATGTAGTGATTATTGCCATCTTCTTCGACATCAAATCACGCAAAGAAGAGCATTGGTTGGTAGAGCGGTTTCCTGCTTATACCGATTACCAAGGGCGAGTGCGTAAGCTCATCCCTTGGATTTATTAAAGCGACCTAAATTACGCCTTAAAAGGCTGCTACAGCTCCATCGCTTCTCGGATCCCAGCCGCCGCGCAGTACGCCTGAAGGTTCACGAATGATGCAGCCCGCATGCCCAACGGTTTCATCAAAATCACTGAGCATTTCAATATCATGGCCCATGGCAGCCAGCTGAGAAACCACTTTGCTATCAAAGCGGGATTCTAGTTTTAGGCTGTCACTAGTTTGACCCCAGGTTCTGCCGAGTAACCAGCGCGGCCTACTGATGGCATCTTGTGGATTGAGTCCATAGGTCGCGGTACGTGTAAACACAGCGCATTGGGTTTGCGGTTGACCATCGCCGCCCATCGTGCCATACACCATCGAGCGACCATCCTTAAATAATGCCATGGCAGGATTGAGTGTATGAAATGGTTTGCGATGCGGCTCAAGCGTATTGAGGTTGTGTGGATCTAAGGAAAAACTGCATCCGCGGTTTTGCCAATTCACGCCGGACTTGGGCAAGACAATGCCAGCGCCAAACTCGTGATAAATACTTTGAATGAAGGAGACACAGCGGCCTTCGCCATCCACAACGCCCATCCAGATGGTATCGGCTGGCCCACGCCCAGCGCCCCAAGGTAGGGCTTTCTGAGCATCCACCTTGCTAGCCAAGCCCTTAAGAAAATCAGGGGTCAAAAAGTGCTGCGCATGGTGCGCCATGTATGCAGGATCGGTAACGTGCTGATCGCGCACTTTAAAGGCCTGCTTGGTTGCCTCAACGCAGTGGTGGACGTATTCCGCGCTATCGATGTCAAAGCGTTTTAAGTTGAGTTGATCCAAAATGCCCAAAATCATCAGGGAAACAACGCCCTGAGTGGGCGGCGTCATGTTGTAGACATTGCCTAAGCTGTGTTTGAGTTCCAGCGGGTCAATTAGTTTTGCCTGGTGGCGTTGCAGGTCGGCTAGGCGCAATGGACTGCCAATGGCCGTTAACTCTTTCGCGAGTAGATCAGCCAGTTCACCACGGTAATAGTCGTCCGTACCTTTTTTTGCAATCTGCCGGAGGGTGGCTGCAAGCCTACCTTGCTTAAAAATGCTACCCACTTCTGGACTTTTACCATTGACTAAAAAAGTCTCGGCAAAGCCAGGGATGGGGGCTAATTCGACCCGTTTTTTTTCCGTTAAGCTGGATTGGCTAAATGTGACTGGAACGCCGCTTTCAGCATAATGAATTGCATCCGCGAGTAAGCGGGATAGGGGCAATTTGCCGCCCAATCCTTTTTTGGAGAGGGTATGCGCGGCGCCCCAGCCTGAAATGGTGCCAGCAACCGTATTGGCCGCAATGGGCCCCCGAAAGGGAATGGCTTTTGTGATGCCTTTATCGGCGTACCATTGCTTGGTGGCTAATCCAGCGGAGGCGCCGCAGGCATCAATTCCGCCCATGGCTTTGCCTGGAGCATGCACAACCCAAAACGAGTCACCGCCAATGGAATTCATGTGGGGATAAACCACGGCAATGGTTGCAGCCGCTGAAATCATGGCTTCTAGCGCATTACCGCCTTCGCGCAATACTGCGAGAGCGGACTCCGACGCGAGTGAGTGTGGCGCTACCGCCATTCCTTGAATACCCCATTTTGCTTGCATTGTGCTGTGTTTCCTTAATTGCGGTTAACCACGATATGAAAACCAGTAGTTTAGATTCTTTTATTCACCAAATTGAAGCATGAGACGAAATCATCCCAAAAGAAGTACTGTTCATGCACTAAATTAGGGAATATCCTGAGTTCTTTGTAGGAGTCATGCACTACATTGATTATGTTGTAAAAAAATCTTTTCGGTTACGGTGCATATCAATCATTCCCAGAATCTTGATATGCGTCAACTTTTAATGGTGTACGTGTAGTTAGTATTTTTTCAGGAGGAATCAATCATGGAATCAAACCGCCGTAAGTTTTTGAGTACCGGTATTGGTGCAGGAGTTGCCGGTGTTGCTCTCGGAGCGCCAGCCATTGTGCAAGCCCAATCAGCACAAACGTTTAACTGGAAAATGACCAGTGCTTATCCAAAAGGCTCGCCTTTTTATATGGATGGTCCCGGTAGTGCAACCGACCTTGCTAAGCGCATTGGCGAGATGTCCAATGGCCGTTTAAAGATTCAGGTTTTCGGCGCTGGCGAGTTAATTCCAGCGTTTGAGGGCTTTGATGCGGTGCGTTCAGGCACTGTGGAAATGAACCATGCCAACAGTTATTTCTGGACAGGCAAAACATTTGCAGCGCAGTACTTCACTGCTGTGCCGTTTGGTCTGAACTTTCAGGGCATGAATGGCTGGCTCTATGACGGCGGTGGTATTGATCTCTGGAACGAGACCTATGCCCCATTTGGCATGGTAGCAATGCCTTGCGGCAACACTGGTGTGCAGATGACTGGTTGGTTTAAAAAGAAGATTAATAGCGTTGCAGACCTCAAGGGCCTGAAGATGCGCATCCCTGGTCTGGCCGGTAAGGTCTACGCTAATTTGGGTGTCGATGTGAAGGTGCTTCCGGGCGGTGAGATTTTCCCTGCGCTGGAGCGCGGCGTGATTGATGCGGCTGAGTTCGTTGGTCCTTTTCAGGATCGTCGTCTGGGCTTGCAAAAGGCAGCCAAGTTTTACTACACCACTGGCTGGCATGAGCCTGCAACTACATCAGAGCTTCTCATTAACAAAGCAGCCTGGGAGAAGTTACCAAAAGACCTGCAGGCCGTGGTCCAAAACGCATCGGCCGCATGCAATGTGATCGGCGAGGCATGGTGCCAGCGCAATAACGCAGAAGCGATGGAAGACCTAGTCAAGAAGCAGGGTGTAACTGCATTGCCACTGCCAGATTCCGTTATAGCTGCAATGCGCGCAGAAACGAAGAAGATTTTGGATGCCTCTGCAGCGGCTGATCCAATGACAAAGAAAGTGCACGACTCGTATTTTGCTTTTAAGAGAAGCTATGACAGCTGGGCTTCATACAGTGAAGCAACGTACCACAGTAAAGTTCGCGGCTAATCTGTTTTTTAATTTTTTGAGTTAGGAATTCATGTGCAAAAGTCCT
>JBIIGG010000067.1:0-7264 GCA_044236575.1 Polynucleobacter sp.
CGCTCAATGATCTGACCGTGCTCCATCACCAAAATTTGATCGGCATGGGTAATGGTAGAGAGTCGGTGGGCAATAATCAAGGTGGTTCGATTGCGCGCTAAATTGAGCAACTCTTCCTGAATTGCCCGTTCCGTCTTCGAATCGAGGGCCGAGGTGGCTTCATCAAAAATCAACATGGCTGGCTTTTTAAGTAATGTTCGGGCAATCGCAACCCGCTGTTTCTCGCCGCCCGATAGCTTCAATCCACGCTCACCCACCTGGGTGTTATACCCATCCGGTAAGCGCTGAATGAAGCCATCAATTTGGGCTGCCCTTGCAGCGGCTTGCACCTCTTCCATCGAGGACCCGGGTTTACCGTAGGCAATGTTGTAGCCGATGGTGTCATTAAACAAAACGGTATCTTGTGGCACGATGCCAATCGCACTGCGCAAACTTGCCTGCTGAACCGCATCAATACTTTGCCCATCGATATCAATTCGGCCACTTTGAATATCGTAGAAGCGAAAGAGTAAGCGCGCAAGGGTACTTTTGCCTGCGCCACTTTGACCAACGACCGCCGTAATGGTGCCCGCCGGAATCGTAAAGCTAATGTCCTTCAAAATCTCCCGCTTTTTCTCATAATGAAACGACACACGCTCAAAACAGACTTCGGGACCGGTCTGGTAATTGGCAATGTGCAGCGGCGGGGCATTGGGCTTATCGGCAATCTCGCGATCGGTACTCAATAAGCTAAACATGCGATCCATGTCAGTAATGGCTTGCTTGATTTCTCGGTAAATCACGCCCAAGAAATTGAGGGGGATATACAGCTGAATCATCAGCGTATTAACTAGCACCAAGTCGCCCAAGGTCATCGTGCCATTACTGACGCCAACCGTAGCCCGCCACAAAATCAAAACAAGGCCAATCGCAATGATGATTTGCTGGCCTAAGTTTAAAACCGCTAATGACTTTTGCGACTGAATCGCTGCAGTTTGGTAGCGAACCAAATTATCGTCATAACGACGCGATTCAAACTGCTCATTACCAAAATACTTCACAGTCTCAAAATTCAATAAGGAATCAATGGCTTTTTGATTTGCCTTCGAGTCCATATTGTTCATGGTCCTTCTAAAATGCGTGCGCCACTCGGTTACCACGACGGTAAAAATAATGTAGAGCACCAAGGCTACAAAGGTGATAACGGCAAACCAAATGTCATAGGCATACGCTAAGTAGCCCAGCACCAAACAAAACTCAATCAGCGTCGGGAGGATGCTGTAGAGCGAATATGAGATCAGCGACTGGATGCCGCGGGTCCCGCGTTCAATATCACGACTCACGCCACCCGTTTGGCGCGCCAAATGAAAGCTCAGCGCTAGGGAATGCAAATGGTTAAAGACTTGTAATGCCACTTTGCGTACCGCATTTTGAGTGACTCGTGCAAACAAGGCCTCACGCAGCTCGTTAAACAAAGAAGCGGATACGCGCAAAGCCCCATATGCCAGAATCAAACCCACGGGAATCAACATCAAGGCTTGTGCTGTATCTGCTTTGACATTGAGTGTGTCAATCAAATCCTTTAAGAGGATCGGAATGCCCAAGTTCGCAAATTTGGCGGCAATTAAGCAGGACAGCGCCAATGCCACCCGCATCTTATGCTCGAGTAAGTAGGGCAGTAAATCGCGAATGACGCGCCAATCCCCCCGGGTAAAGGCGTTTGCTTTCGGGGCGCCGGCAGAATCGGTTGCTACGTGATGGGAACTGGGTCTCATTGGCCTATCTTAGTGATGAATGGCTTACTCTGCTGCATTCTGGGCTTGTAGGCGTAGGATCGCTGCAGTATTGCTTTCCGAGAAACAGCGTTTTGCGGCTTGTGCAAAGGGCAACCACTCAAAAGCGGTGTGCTCTCGTGGTGCTAAACGTACCACGGTATTGCCGGGGACTAAGAGCGAAAACCAATGTTCGCGGTTACTGGTAACGCCAGGTGCATAGCGGTAACGCCAATCCGGGTAGATCACATAATCGACGGCATGCTGCATGTTCTGAAGAGCATCGCTTGGTAATGCAGTGACATCAATCCCCGTCTCCTCAAACACCTCACGTATTGCGGCTTCCCGTGTAGGCTCGTCTGGAAAATCAAGGCTGCCGGTCACAGACTGCCAAAACCCAGGGCGGTCGGCACGCTCAATCAATAAAACATCCCCATTTACATTGTGAATCACGACCAATACTGAAATAGGGATCTTCACGCGAACATTGCTGGCATCAATGATGCTCATTTAATACGAAGTTTTCTAAACAAAATACCAAGGTAGTATTTTCGTATAAATTCGAATTTAGATTTCAAAGAAATGGCATAGTCGTTTGCGTTTCGTACATACCAACTATTTAATCCCGTTCTCAGCAAAAAGTCATAACCATTGGCAGTCATGAATTTATGCTTATCCTGTGAGGTGACATGATCCTCCAGTAGCACTAATTTAGGTTTCCACCGTTGAATATCAAATCCTTTAAACAACTCAATCTCATGGCCTTCAACATCGATGGATAGTAGGTCGAAATTAACTTCAATATTGTTATCTTCCAATATTGAATCAAGGGTTCTGGTTTCAATGTAAATTACATCTTGCTTCACCTTGTTTGTGTGAATTAATTTACTCTCTAAGGTTGAGCAAACGCCAAACGATATCAAGGGTAAGATTTTTTTGTGATTTTCTATACTCGAGCATGCGTATGGCACAACGGTAGAGGTTCTGTGCTCCCTTAAAAGCGCACACATATTAGGTAGTGGCTCTACTAAAAGGCCATTCCACCCCAATTGTTCCAAGTGAAAAGATTGTGATTCTATGAATGGATCATTTGCTCCAACATCAATGAAAACGCCATTTTTCTTGCCATTAAAGAATAATTGAACGCATTCCTGCTCGAGCGCAGGCGGAACCTTATTGTTGTAGATCGTTTTACTTTGAAAATTGACATACCGACTGAGAAGATTTTTCATGGTTTCATTCTTAATGTATTGCCGTCCATCAAAGCGGTCCAGAAATTATCAAAACCAACTAACATTGTGAATATTCAACATGCAGCAATAGACTTACAGAACCCTTAAATCGATCAATTCTCAAAGGCGGAATTGCTTTGTACTAACTCAATTTATGCAACGACTACCTACTAAGCGGCTGGAGTTGCTTGACGCAAACGAATATGCAACTCACGCAATTGGCGTTCATCCACTGGACTTGGGGCCTGAGTTAAGAGACATTGCGCACGTTGGGTTTTCGGGAAGGCAATCACATCACGAATCGACTCCGAGCCCGTCATCATGGTGACAATGCGATCTAAGCCAAAGGCGATACCACCATGGGGAGGAGCACCGTATTGCAAAGCATCTAATAAGAAACCAAACTTGGCCTGCGCTTCTTCAGGGCCAATATTTAAGGCACGGAAAACCTGACTCTGCACTACTTCCTGATGAATACGCACTGAGCCGCCACCGATTTCGCTGCCGTTAAGCACCATGTCATACGCTTTGGCTAAACACTTACCCGGATCGGTTTCTAGAAACTGCATGTGCTCATCTTTGGGACTAGTAAATGGGTGATGGCAAGCAACCCAGCGCCCTTCACCGTCGTCGTAATCAAACATTGGGAAGTCAACCACCCACAACGGCTTCCATGCATCCGTGAATAAGCCATGCGCCTTACCCCAATCCGACAAACCAATACGCAAACGCAAGTTGCCGATGGCATCATTTACAACCTTGACCTTATCGGCGCCAAAGAAAATGATGTCTCCATCTTTTGCATTGGTGCGCTTTAAGATGCCATCAATTGCAGCATCGTGCAAATTCTTGACAATCGGTGACTGCAGGCCATTGCGACCTTCACTGACTGAATTCACCTTGATCCAAGCCAATCCCTTCGCGCCATAGATAGCAACGAACTGGGTGTAGTCATCAATTTCGCTACGGCTAATCTCAGCACCGCCCGGAATGCGCAAAGCAACAACACGGCCATCATCTTGATTGGCTGGGCCAGAAAAGACCTTAAAGTCGACATCCTTCATCAGGTCCGTTACCTCGGTAAATTCGAGGTTCACGCGCAGATCGGGCTTATCGGAACCAAAGCGTGCCATGCCTTCAGAGTAAGACATGACTGAGAATGGATTCGGTAAATCCACATTCATGACCGTTTTGAAAATATGACGTGCCATGTTTTCAAATAGATCGCGGATCTCAAGCTCATCCAAGAAGGAGGTTTCGCAATCGATCTGAGTGAATTCAGGCTGGCGATCGGCACGCAAATCCTCATCGCGGAAGCATTTGGTAATTTGGTAGTAACGCTCAAAACCGGCAACCATCAGTAGCTGCTTGAATAATTGGGGCGATTGCGGCAAGGCAAAGAATTGACCGTCATGTACGCGCGATGGCACCAAGTAATCGCGCGCGCCCTCTGGCGTACTCTTCGTCAACATCGGCGTTTCGATATCGATAAATCCAGCAGCGTCCAAGTAGCGGCGGGTTTCCATGGCGACGTTGTAACGCAGGCGCAAATTCTTTTGCATTTGAGGGCGACGCAAGTCTAAGACGCGATGCGTAAGGCGCGTGGTTTCAGAGAGGTTCTCATCGTCCAATTGGAATGGCGGGGTGATCGATGCATTTAAGATCACCAGCTCATGGCACAAAATCTCGACCTTACCGCTCACTAAATCGGCATTTTCAGTACCTGCTGGGCGGGCACGCACGAGGCCTTTAATCTGAATGCAAAATTCATTGCGTACCTGCTCGGCAAGCGCAAACATGGCGGCACGATCGGGATCGCATACCACTTGGACAAAACCCTCGCGGTCACGCAAGTCAATAAAGATAACGCCACCATGGTCGCGGCGGCGGTTAACCCAGCCAGCCAGTGTGACTTCTGTACCAATCAGTGTTTCCGTTACCTGACCGCAGGCATGGCTTCGCATCGACATAAGGTTCCTATGAATCTCTATTTTGTGTAAGTGTGGGAGCATTCGTGCGAACGCCTGGCGGCACAGAGCCCATTGAAACAATGTGCTTGAGCGCCTCTTCTACTGTCATGTCCAGCTCAATGACAGAAGACCGGGGGACAATCATGAAAAATCCTGATGTGGGATTTGGGGTGGTAGGCAAAAATACGTTGACGTAATCTTCTCCGACTTTCGAGCTGATTTCTGCGGCGGGTGTACCGGTCTGAAACGCAATCGCCCACGAGTTCGGATGGGGATAGCGAATTAACAAGGCTTTTCGAAAAGCCTGGCCACTCCCAGAAAACAAGGTGGAGGAAACCTGTTTTACGCTCGAATAGATGGAGCGCACAATCGGAATGCGATTGACCTGCTTGTCCCAAACACGCACCCACCACTGACCTGCAAAACTAATCGCAACAAGACCGGTGACCATGATGACGCCGACCACAATCAAAACGCCAATTGCTGGGATCTCACGGAAATGCTTTAAGTCGGGGGAGAACTCCCCAGGGGAAACGGTAATGATGGCCATCATGACCGAGCCAAAGATGCTATCGAGTAGACCCAGACCCCATGAGATCACCCAAACCGTGATCGCCACCGGAGCCCAAACCAGAATGCCTGCAATAAAGTATTTTTTCATAATTAATCTGCCCAGCCGGCATTTTAACGGCTAGCGGGTCCTAATGGGGTCTGGCCTAGAAAATACGGAGGGAAATCAGTATTGCACCGGCAATAAAGCCACCTGCAAACAGCAATGCCCCCGTAATCAGGCGCCGTGTCTGGCGTTCTTCCTGGAGCAGGGTTTTGAGTAAAAGCAGCTCAGCGCCCTGTTCGGCTTTCGTTGACTGCGCCAAGCTCTCTGCCAGCAGGCGTGGCAAGGTGGGCAAAATTTTGGCCCAATTGGGCGCCTCTGTTTTGAGTCCCTCAATTAAGCCCCGCCAACCCAACTGCTCGCTAATCCACTTTTCCAAGATCGGTTTGGCAGTTTTCCACAAATCCAGATCCGGATCCAGTTGCCGCGCCAAACCCTCGACATTGAGCAAAGTCTTTTGCAATAAAGTCAGTTGCGGCTGGATTTCTACATTAAAGCGCCGCGAGGTCTGAAACAAACGCATCAATACGATGCCCAAAGAAATTTCTTTCAAGGGGCGATCAAAGTACGGTTCGCACACGGAACGCACAGCGCCCTCTAATTCTTCTACCCGCGTATCCGCCGGAACCCAGCCCGACTCAATGTGCAATTCTGCTACGCGGCGGTAATTGCGATTAAAGAAAGCCAGGAAATTTTGCGCGAGGTAATTTTTGTCGGACTCACTCAGCGCGCCGACAATGCCAAAATCCAAGGAAATGAATCGCCCAAAACGCTCAGGCTCCAAGCTGATCAGAATATTGCCTGGGTGCATATCCGCATGAAAGAAGCCGTACTGAAATACTTGGGTAAAAAAGATTTCAACACCATCGGCTGCCAATTTTTTGAAATCAACCCCAGCTGCGCGTAATTCGTCGGTGCGGCCAATCGAGATACCATTCATGCGCTCCATCACAATCACGCTGGTATGGCACAGATCCCAATACATTTCCGGAATCATCAACTTATCTGAATTGATAAAATAGCGCCGCAACTGACTGGCATTGGCTGCCTCGCGCATCAAATCCAATTCGTCGTGCAAATAGACATCAAACTCGGCAACTACCTCGCGCGGCTTTAAACGCCGGCCATCGGCCGATACCTTTTCCACGATCTTCGCCAAGTCGTGCATCAATGCTAAGTCATCCTCAATCACAGGCAAGATGCCTGGGCGCAAAACTTTAATTGCTACCTCACGCCCTTCCCATTCCGGGCGCTGTGGGGTTGCGCGCAGCACACCGAAATGCACTTGGGCTACCGAGGCGCTAGCGACCGGCGTGGCATCAAACTGAATAAAAACTTCTTCAATCGGTTTACCCAGCGCAGTTTCAATCAGCTCACGTGACTCGGCATTGGAGAACGGTGGCACTTGGTCTTGCAACTTAGCCAATTCATCCGAAATATCATCCGGCAATAAATCGCGGCGGGTAGATAGAACTTGGCCAAACTTTACAAAGATCGGGCCAAGCGCCTCTAGGGTTAGTCGTATCCGCACACCCCGCGGTAATGAATTCGGAGATGCTACGCAAGCAATCGAAAGTAAGATCCGTTTTATACCTGGCTTGAGATTGTCGCGCAGCAAGGGCAATAAACCAAAACGCCATGCCGTAAAAAAGATAAAGCAAAGTCGTGCAAAGCGAGCCATGTTTATTTGTTCCTTTG
>JBIIGG010000010.1:0-26161 GCA_044236575.1 Polynucleobacter sp.
GAGATCGGCCGTATCAAGTTAACGCAGCGGATCTTGACCTTGCCAGACACTACTGAACGCTACCAGCAATTGCGCCAAGAACTGATTGCCCATTTTGTTGTAGACGATGCACAGTTGCAGGCTTTGGGCAATGCGCGGGCGCGCGTAGCGCAAGAAGCGATGCTCAAATCCAACCCAGCCCTAGGGGAGCGCATTCGCTTGGGCGCGCCCAAAGCGGTGACGGGGCAGCGTGAAGGGATTCCACTCGAAATTACCCTAGGCGCAAAGTAGGTCAGAGCAGCCTCTAGGGTGATAGACTTCCTTACATGAATCCATCCATCTTTGTACGTCTCTCTCTAGCTACCTTAATTGCCCTTGGTCTGAGTGGCTGCGGCACGGTAGAGTCTGCAGCGCAGGACGATTGCACGTCCATCGGCTGGAGCATTGGTAGTGCAGGCTACGAAGACTGCTTTCGGGCGCGCGTGCGTGAGCGCAATATGGACTACAGCCGCCCTTCGGATTTGACGCCAAAACCCAGCCTGCTCTAAGCGCTTGCCGTTTAGCCTCAATCTAGGGTAAACCCGCATTATTACCCCCACAAAAGGCTCTTGAGCGCCGTCAAGGACTTGCTCTTATAAATCCACCAAAATCATGCAAACGAAATGGTTTTGCGCCTGCGCAGGGCTGTTTCCAACCGAGATTAGAGATCAATAGACTATGAATCACCCCAAGCCATCCGAAGCGGTCGAAGCTGTTGCACTAGCGACGGTCAATGATTTACGGGAAACCATTCGGCGCAAAAGTAAATTAAAAGGACGGCAAGCCGACGATGCATCCATTGCGGAAGTGCGTGGCTTGATAGGTGAGGCGCCACACCGCCGTGATCTCTTGATCGAACACTTACACAAATTGAATGATGCCTACCGTGCATTACACGATCGCCACTTGGTTGCCCTCGCCAAAGAAATGAATTTGCCGATGGCAGAGGTGTATGAAGTTGCCACTTTCTATCACCACTTTGAGGTAGTCCGTGGCGATGATCCAGTTGCCGACATCACAGTGCGCGTTTGCGATGGTCTCTCGTGTGAACTTGCTGGCGCAAAAACACTCTTAAGTCGCTTACCTGCGATCTTAGGCAACCCCAAAGTCAAAGTGATTGCAGCGCCGTGCGTCGGTCGCTGTGAGCAAGCGCCAGTAGCGGTAGTGCATCAATACCCCGTTTTATTTGCCACCGCAGAGACGGTTGCTGCAGCAGTAGCCAACAAGCAGTTATCCCACCCCTTAGCTAGCGATAGCGGTAATTTTGAGCCAGCCGATTTGGCAGAAAAAGGCGTATCGCCCCAAGGCTCCAATCAAGCGGTATCGCCGGATTACGTCGGTTATGAAACCTACTGCGCTAAAGGTGGTTACGCTTTAGCGGCAGAGCTCATCAGCGGCAAGCGCGATGGTGAATTGATTATTAAAGCCATGGAAGACTCCGGTCTGCGCGGCTTAGGCGGCGCTGGCTTTCCGGCGGGGCGCAAGTGGCGCATTGTCAAAGATCAGCCCGCACCCAAACTCATGGCCGTCAATATTGACGAAGGTGAGCCTGGCACATTTAAGGACCGCACGTATTTAGAGCGTGATCCGCATCGTTTCTTAGAAGGTTTGCTGATTGCCGCCAATGTGGTTGGCATTGATGCCTGCTACATCTATTTGCGCGATGAGTACCACGGTTGCCGCGAGCTGCTCGAACGTGAAATCGCCAAACTCCGAGCCAATCCCCCATTTAAGTTGCCCTTGATTGAACTGCGCCGCGGCGCGGGCGCATACATTTGCGGTGAAGAGTCGGCCATGATCGAGAGTATTGAAGGCAAGCGCGGCGAACCCCGCATGCGTCCACCGTATATAGCACAGGTCGGTTTGTTTGGTCGTCCAACTTTAGAACATAACTTTGAGACCTTGTATTGGGTGCGCGATATTGTGCAGCGCGGCCCACAGTGGTTTAGCAGCTACGGTCGCCATGACCGTAAAGGCTTGCGTAGCTTTAGCGTGAGTGGCCGTGTGAAATTACCTGGCGTTAAATTAGCCCCAGCCGGTATCACCATTCAGGAGTTGATTGATGAATACTGCGGCGGTATGCAAGACGGCCACCGCTTCTATGGATATTTGCCTGGTGGTGCCTCAGGCGGTATTTTGCCCGCCACCATGAACACCATTCCACTGGACTTTGATACCTTGCAGCCCTACGGTTGTTTCATCGGCTCTGCTGCTGTGATGGTCTTTAGTGATAAAGACAAAGCGCGTGATGCAGCGCTGAACGTCATGCACTTTTTTGAGCATGAGAGTTGTGGTCAGTGCACGCCATGCCGCGTCGGTACCAGCAAAGCAGCCGAACTCATGCAAGCCAAGTCATGGGATAAGTCGACTTTAGAAGATCTAGCCGTCGTGATGGTCGATGCCTCCATTTGCGGCCTTGGCCAAGCAGCCCCTAATCCGATTCGCTGCATTGCGAAGTACTTCCCAGAAGAGGTCGCTTAAATGAACGCCCCTGTAAATCCAAACGAATTCCAGTTGCAAACGGTGGAGTTCAAACTTGATGGCAAGACGATTATTTCGTATGAAGGTGAGACCATTCTGAAGGCCGCTAAACGCCATGGAGTGGATATTCCCCATCTGTGTTTTAAAGACGGCTATCGCCCCGATGGCAATTGCCGTGCATGCGTAGTTGAGATCAACGGCGAGCGTACCTTAGCGCCCAGCTGCTGCCGCAGTGCAACCCCGGGTATGGATGTCAAAGCCAATAGCGAGCGTGCACTTAAGAGTCAAAAATTAGTATTGGAGATGTTGTTATCCGACATGCCAGATGAAGGGTATAAGTGGGTAGGAGACAGCGACGAAGAACAGCGCCAACAACAACATGGCGAACTGAGCACTTGGGCTACGCGCCTCGATGTGCAAGTTCGACCAGAACTAAAGGCGCTGCGTCGTAAACAGCCGGCTGCGGATGTATCGCATCCAGCAATGGCGGTCAATTTAGACGCCTGTATTCAGTGTAATCGGTGCGTGCGCGCTTGCCGTGAAGAGCAAGTCAACGACGTGATTGGTTACGCGATGCGCGGTGCGCACAGCGAGATCGTGTTTGATTTGAGCGATCCGATGGGTGAGAGCACCTGCGTGGCCTGCGGTGAGTGTGTGCAGGCTTGCCCAACCGGCGCTTTGATGCCTAAGGGCTTAATTGGTTCGCAAACCGTGGATCGCAAGGTCGATTCGGTCTGCCCATTCTGCGGCGTGGGCTGCCAAATTACCTATAACGTCAAAGACGAAACGATTGTTAGCGTGGAAGGCCGTGACGGCCCCGCAAATCACAATCGCCTGTGCGTGAAGGGCCGCTTTGGTATGGACTACATCCATAATCCACAACGCCTGACCAAGCCCTTGATTCGAAAGCCGGGCGTACCCAAAGACGAGAACGCGATTCAGAACCCACAAGACTGGTCTAACATTTTCCGTGAAGCCACTTGGGAAGAGGCGCTCGATTTGGCGGCTGGAAAGTTAAAGCAGTTACGCGATCAGCATGGCAATAAGACGCTGGCTGGCTTTGGCTCAGCTAAAGGCAGTAACGAAGAAGCGTATTTATTCCAAAAACTCGTGCGAACGGGTTTTGGTAGTAATAACGTCGACCATTGCACCCGCTTATGCCATGCCTCTAGCGTTGCTGCATTACTCGAGGGTGTCGGTTCGGGCGCCGTAAGTAATCAGGTGAACGATGTTGAGCATTCCAGTCTTCTGTTCTTGATCGGCTCTAACCCCACCGCCAATCATCCAGTAGCAGCAACCTGGTTTAAGAATGCCGCGAAGAACGGCGCCAAGATTGTGCTGTGCGATCCCCGCATTACCGACATTGGTAAGCATGCGTGGCGAACGTTGCAGTTCAAGCCCGATACCGATGTAGCCATGCTCAATGCCATGATTTATACCGTGATCGAAGAGGGCTTGTGTGACGAGAACTTCATTCGCGATCGCGCGAACAACTTTGAAGCCTTAAAAGAAAATATCAAAGGCTATAGCCCAGAAGCGATGGCGCCGATTTGCGGTATACCGGCAGAAACCTTGCGAGAGGTCGCACGTGAGTTTGCGACCACCAAGTCAGCCATGATTCTGTGGGGCATGGGTGTCAGTCAGCACGTTCACGGCACGGACAATGCCCGTTGCTTGATTGCGCTCGTGAGCATTACTGGTCAAATTGGTAAGCCAGGCTCTGGGTTGCATCCACTGCGCGGTCAGAATAACGTGCAAGGTGCGAGTGATGCGGGATTGATTCCGATGATGTTCCCGAACTATCAGCGCGTCGATAATGCCGAAGCGCATGCATGGTTTGAGAAATTCTGGGATAGCCCGTTGGATAAAAAACCCGGCTATACCGTGGTTGAGATCATGCACAAGATCACCGCACCCGATAGTGACCCCCATAAGATTCGCGGTATGTACGTCGAGGGGGAGAACCCTGCGATGAGCGACCCGGATTTGAATCATGCTCGCCATGCTTTGGCATCCCTCGAGCATTTAGTGGTGCAGGATATTTTCATGACTGAAACCGCGCTGTTGGCAGACGTCGTATTGCCTGCCAGCGCTTGGCCAGAAAAGACCGGTACCGTCAGCAATACCGATCGTATGGTGCAGATGGGTAAGCGCGCCGTTAATCCGCCAGGCGATGCCAAGCCCGATTTATGGATCATTCAAGAAATTGCTAAGCGCATGGGCTTAAATTGGAACTACCAAGGTCCAGAAGCCGGTGTTGCAGCAGTCTATGATGAAATGCGTCAAGCAATGCATGCAGCGATTAACGGCATTACGTGGGAGCGTCTCGAAAAAGAATCCAGCGTGACCTATCCTTGCTTATCTGCAGATGATCCAGGTCGTCCGATTGTGTTTGACGATGCGTTCTCAACACCGGATGGTAAGGTGAAGTTAGTCCCAGCCGATATCATTCCTGCAAACGAGCGCCCCGATACCGAGTACCCATTTGTGCTCATTACCGGTCGTCAGTTGGAGCATTGGCATACCGGCAGTATGACGCGCCGCGCTACCATCTTAGATGCGATTGAGCCTTTAGCTACCGTATCGATGAATGGAGCTGATATGACTCAGCTAGGCGTAACGGCAGGTGATGTCATCACCGTTGCCTCACGCCGTGGTCAGGTGGGCATTCATGTACGCCGAGACGATGGCACCCCACGTGGCGTGATCTTCATTCCGTTTGCCTACTACGAAGCGGCTGCCAACCTCATTACGAACGCAGCGCTGGATCCAGTCGGAAAGATTCCGGAATTCAAGTACTGCGCAGTAGCAGTGACTAAAGGGGGTGAGGCCGCAAGCAAAATTGGCTATGGCACCAACGACCCTAAAGTCAAAGCAGCGGATCCAGCGTAATGGGCTAACCCTCATTTATCACTAAGGCGGCAAGTTAGATCAAAGGCCTCGTTAACAGCGAGGCCTTTTTTAAGTACTTGCTGGCAGAACACTATTTTACTACAATTGTAGTAAAATAGTCGATCTAATAGGAGGCTCTATGGGAATGCCAGTAAGAATTGATGAAAATTTATATGAATTAGCAAAATCAGAAGCAAAATCTGAGCACCGCACAATCGCGGGTCAAATTGAGTTTTGGGCCAAAGTAGGCCGTGCCGCAATTGATAATCCGGATCTGCCCGTTTCATTTATTACCGAGGCACTAGCATCACTCTCTGAGCCCAGAGAGCAAGGGACCCCGTTTGTGCCGCGCTCCAGGAAAAGCTAATGGCGTATTCAATCATTCAAACTAGACGTTTTGCAAGGCAGTATAAAAAATTGAATGAAAGTACTGCAAAAGATTTAGATAATGCTGTGCTGCAGGTATCTGAAAAACCTACCCTTGGCGAAAAGAAAAAAGGGGATTTAGCAAACTTAAGGGTTTATAAGTTCAAAAGTAAAAATCAGCTTTACCTACTTGGCTACAGTCTAGATGATGGTCTGAGGCTTCTGTATTTAGAGGCTGTAGGAGCCCATGAAAATTTTTACCGTGACATTAAAAGATAAAAATAAATAGATGCAATTTAAATCACCCAATCTAGGCGATAAGAGCTTGCCCATCCTCATCATTGGCGCCGGCCTAGCCGGATTAACGGTGGCCTTGGACTTGGCCAAAACCCAAAAAGTAATATTGATGGCGAAGCGTGGCTTAAGTGAGTCTGCTACTGCGTGGGCGCAGGGCGGCATTGTCGGGGTAGTGGACAAAGAACATGACAGCATTGATGCCCATGTGAGCGATACCCTGAATGCTGGCGCAGGCCTCGTAGTGGAATCGACCGCGCGTTACATTGCGGAAGAAAGTGCCGCAGCGATTCAGTGGCTGGTCGATCAAGGGGTGCCCTTTACGACCGATAAAGATGGCCCTATGGGTTTACACCTCACGCGGGAGGGTGGGCATAGTCAGCGTCGTATTGCGCATGCAGCGGATTCGACCGGCAAGGCGATTCATGAGGTCTTGCTCGATCATGCTCGCGCCAATCCCAATATCACGATTTTGGAACATTGGATTGCGCTCGACCTCATTACCAATCGCCACCTCGGCGCTAAAGAAAAGCGCAATCGCCCCAACCGTTGCTACGGCGTCTATGCCTTGGATATCAATACCAATCACGTTGAAACCATTGCGGCGAAGTCGGTTGTATTGGCAACGGGCGGTGTCGGTAAGGTTTACCGCTACACCAGCAACCCGGATACGGCTACGGGTGATGGCATTGCCATGGCCTGGCGCGCGGGTTGCCGCGTGGGCAATATGGAATTCATTCAGTTTCATCCAACGTGTTTGTATCACCCCAGTGATCGCACTTTCCTGATTACGGAAGCCCTGCGTGGCGAAGGTGGCTTACTGAAGCTGCCGAATGGAACGCGCTTCATGCCGGAGCACGATAAGCGCAATGAGTTGGCACCGCGCGATATCGTAGCGCGTGCCATCGATTTTGAAATGAAAAAACACGGCCTTGATTACGTCAACCTCGATGCGACGCATTTAGGTGAGGCGTTTATCAAAGAGCATTTCCCAATGATCTATGCGCGTTGCTTAAGCCTTGGTTTGGATATCACGAAAGAGCCCATACCCGTGGTGCCGGCAGCGCACTATACCTGCGGCGGCGTAGTCACGGACTTGCATGGCAAGACCGATTTACCCGGTCTCTATGCGGTGGGTGAGGCAACCTATACCGGCTTGCATGGCGCCAACCGATTGGCAAGCAATTCACTATTGGAGTGCGTGGTGATTGGCAAGGCGGTAGCGCGCGATATTGCCACAGCGCAAACACCCCAACTACCAAACTTGCCCTTATGGGATGAGAGCCAAGTCGAAGATGCCGATGAGCAAGTGGTGATTGCTCATAACTGGGATGAGCTGCGATCACTCATGTGGAACTACGTGGGTATTGTGCGCACCAACCGTCGCCTCGAGCGAGCATTGCATCGCATTGAACTGTTACGCAATGAAGTGCAGGAGTACTACAGCAACTTTAGGGTAACGCGTGACTTGATTGAGCTGCGTAACTTATTGGAGTGCGCTGAACTGATCGTCCGTTCGGCCTTACTTCGCAGAGAGAGCAGGGGATTGCATTACAGCCGCGATTACCCCGAGACCTGGGCCGTTTCGTATCCAACTATTTTGACGCCGCGCTCGGGCGCTAAGCCAGTGTCAAAGTAAATAATTGCTTTAAGACTGCAGAATACGCATCGAGTAATCGACCGCACTGATGTCTTTGGTGAGTTTGCCAATCGATATCCGGTCAACTCCAGTGGCGGCAATCGCGCGCAATTGATCTAAGTTCAGACCACCGGATGCCTCAAGTAAAGCGCGGCCATTCGTAAATGCAACAGCGGCTTTCATTTGAGCAGTCGTGAAGTTGTCAATTAAGATACTTTTGGCTCCAGCAGCAAGCGCTTCTTCTAGCTCAGCTTGATTTTCAACTTCCACCTGAATATCCACACCGGCATTGAGTTCCTGCGCTGCCTTGAGTGCAGCAGTAATGCTGCCCGCAGCTGCAATGTGATTTTCTTTAATCAGAATGCCATGCCATAAGGCAAGCCGTTGATTGTGTCCACCGCCAATACGAACGGCATACTTTTGCGCTTGACGCAGACCCGGAATGGTTTTGCGGGTATCTAAAATAACGCAGCCTTTGGGGTTCGGGCTGGCGCCTGCAATGGCATCGACGTGGGCGCACGCACTGGTTGCAGTCCACGATAGGGTTTGCAGAAAATTGAGGGCAGGGCGCTCGGCGCTGAGCAGTGCACGGGCATCGGCTTCGATGGTGCACACGGTGCTGTCTGTCAGCATGGTATCGCCTTCAGCGTAGCGCCAGCTAATTAGAGCTTGCGGATCTAGAGCGTGAATGACCCCCTCAAACCAATCGATGCCGCACAACACGGCGCTTTGGCGCACGATGAGCTTGGCATGGGCTGTTTTGTTTGCTGCCACCAGTTGGGCGGTCCAATCACCGGTGCCTATGTCTTCCGCCAAAGCATCCGCAATATTGCGCGCACGCGCTGCTTCGAGGGTTTCGTTTTGATTGGTAATGCTTTTCATTGCATGTTGTTATTTATGCCACGCCGATATTCTTCACAAAGCCATGCCGTGCTTTGGCTAATAAATCCGGATGGTCTTTAGTAAAAGTTAGCATGCGTTCAATACAATTGAGGGCTTCTTGGCGCGTCGGCTCTGCGATAAACACTTCACCGCTCTCGCTTTCGAGGCAATGCAAAATATCCGTGAGGCTGTTCATCGCCATCCAAGGGCAGTGGGCACAACTCTTGCAGGTGGCACTATCTCCAGCAGTAGGTGCTTCAATCAATACCTTATTTGGAGCCAACTGGCGCATGCGGTGCAAGATGCCCTTATCGGTGGCGATGATGTATTCGGTAGCGCTGCCATCGACCACGGCTTTGATCATGGCGGAGGTCGAGCCCACCACGTCGGCTTGATCAACCACGCTCTGGGGCGATTCAGGATGCACTAGAACCTGAGCATTGGGGTGCTTAGCACGCAGCAGCGCTAACTCCTCACCCTTGAATTCATCATGAACAATGCAGGCGCCATTCCAGAGCAGCATATCCGCACCGGTTTGTTCCTGAATGTAGCGACCGAGGTGGCGATCGGGAGCCCACAGAATTTTTTTACCCTGTTCTTTGAGTTGATGCACGATCGCTAAGGCACATGAACTCGTCACCATCCAATCGGCTTGCGCTTTGACCGCAGCGCTGGTGTTGGCATACACCACCACCACGCGGTCGGGATGCAGAGCCCGAAACTGCGCAAAGTCAGTAGCATCGCAGCCCAGATCAAGGGAGCAGGTAGCCTCAAGATCAGGCATAAACACCCGTTTTTCTGGGCTGAGGATCTTGGCGGTCTCGCCCATGAAGCGCACGCCGGCCACAATCAGGCTTTGCGCGGCATGGTTTTTACCAAAGCGCGCCATCTCCAGGGAGTCTGAAACAAAGCCACCGGTCTCCATGGCAAGGTCTTGAATATCGCCATCCACATAGTAGTGCGCTACTAAAACAGCATCTTTTTCTTTTAAAAGCTGCTTAATACGCTTAACTACCGCTAATTTTTCATTCGGGACTAAGTGGCGGGGTGCTTTTGCCCAAGCTTGCGCAATGCAGATGGTTCCAGTTGCATTTTGCTGGGTGTAATCAAATTGAATGGGTGCGTCTTTAACTGAATTCATACGAAATATTACTCTGTTTGGGCTGCCTTTTCAGTAAATGCACATGGCATGAGCTCTAGCCGCTACACCCACTCATATAGGCAAAAATGAATAACACTTATAGCAGTTAATAGCTATGAGGCGAATGGGTTTTATCTATATAAATCAGTACATTAGGGTATTCATTTTTTCAAAATTGCGTCGCTTTTAGCACCCCCCCCCAATGCCACACTTAAATCCATTGATTGAATTCAGTCGTATAAAAAAAGCCTCAATAGCTTTGGCCGGCTTTTCGCTATTCGCTATAAAAACAATCCAAGCCCGAGTTAAATTACAGGCACTACATGACGGCGCGGAGGTAGACCAAGTTGTATTTACGATCGATACGCCCTAAGCCGATTTTGCAAATGCATGCAATCGTGCTCTTGATTGCTATTTTGGCACTGCCAACTTCAGTAAATGCAAGTGCATCACTAAATTTAGAGGCTTTGGCAGATTCGATTGCGCGCAATCACCCGCCATCGGAAGTAGAGCAAGCGTGGCTCAATAAAAAACTAACCGTACGCCTTCGACTTGCAGAAAATCCACCCGAGCAATTTACTGAAAATGGGGAGCCAAAGGGACTCTCTATCGATTATGTGAAGTTAGTTTGTAAGGGCTACCAAATCGACTGCCAATTTATCCCATTTTTAGGTGGCAGTTTTTCAGAAGCGCTGCAAAAAGTAGGGCAGCCCGATGGGCCGGATGTCTTGTTAACCGGCAGAAGGACTGCAGAACGTGAGCGCTTGGTTCTCTTTACGGCTGAATACCTATTTACCCCATCGGTCATTTTGACCCGTACTAATGCCCCTAATATTTTCTCGATGGATGATTTAAGAGGAAAGAAGATTGTGATTGAGAAGGGTTATGTGATCGCAACGCGACTCAAAGAAACCATTCCCGATATTGAGTTTATCGAGGTAGTCGGTACGCCCAAAGCGCTTGAAACTTTGGCAGGTGGGGTAGGGGATGCATACGTAGGAAACCTAACTACCAGCACGTTTTTAACTTCCAAGCTGGGATTGACAAACCTAAAAATTGCGGCACCAACCAATTTTCCGATTCAGGGTGAGTCGATGATGGTGCGGCCGGATTGGCCTGAGCTGGTTTCTTTGATTAATAAGACACTCGGCGCCTTATCGATTGAAAGTAAGCAGGCAATTCAGAATCGGTGGTATTCGCTACAATTTGATGGCGGGGCATGGAAGCCCTATGCAATCTGGACTTCACTATTTCTGGCGATATTGGCTATGATCGTGACAGCCCTGGTTTTTTGGAATAAGCGATTACGAGCCCAGCGGCTTGAGCTCGCTAATTTCTTGAAAGAGCGTGAAGAATTGATTTCACGTTTATTGAAGGCGAATAAAACCGCTACTACTGGTGCCTTATCGGCATCAATCGCACATGAATTGAACCAGCCGCTGAGCGCCTCCAATTTGAATATTCAGTTTTTAAAAATGAAGCTCAAAAAGGGCGAGCTAAATCCGCAGCTAGAGGGAGAAGTACTCGCAGCGTTGGAAACTGATAATTTACGCGCCACCAATATTATTCGATCGCTGCGGTCCATCTTTATGGACTCGAGCATTCAAACGGATCGCAAAAATCTAGAAGAACTGATTTCGGTTGTCACTACCGTTACAAAACCAGAGCTCTCTAAATGGAATATTGAATTATTTTTAGACTTGCAGCCTAAGCTTTATATTGCCATCAACGAAGGTGAGATGCAGCAAGTACTTCTGAATCTTATTAACAATTCGATTGAGGCGTTGCATGCTAGTCAGCAGAGTCAAAGGCGCATTGAAATTCGTTCGAGGCAAGAGGCTAGTATGGTCAAAATCACCATAACCGATAACGGCCCAGGTATTCCGAATGAAGATAAAGAGCTAATATTTGAGCTCCTAACCAGCAGTAAAGAGGCTGGCATGGGCCTTGGTCTTTGGTTATGTAAGCATATTATTACGCGCCATGGCGGCACTATTCAGATTGAGGATACCCAAGGCGGCGGAGCTGCCTTTGTGATTTCATTACCTCTAGCGCAGGTTTTATCAGGACTTCAATCGACCCAAAACTCGAATACCAGCCCATTACTCAATTCACGCTAGAATTTCACCCTTAGATAGGGAGTTTTATGAAGCGCATCATGTTGTTGGCTAAATTGCACCGGGCCGTCGTCACAGAGGCTGATGTGCACTACGAAGGTTCATGCGGGATCGATGAAAACCTCATGGAAGCGGCTGATATGCGCGAGTTCGAAAAGATCGAGCTCTACAACATTAATAACGGCGAGCGGTTTTTAAACCTACATCATTAAAGCCGCGCGTGGTTCTGGTGCAATTTCACTCAATGGCGCAGCCGCCTGTAAAGCGCATGTCGGAGACCATTTAATTATCTGCACCTATGGCCCCATCGATGACCATGAATTAGCACAGCACATTCCTAAAGTGGTTTTATTAGATGAGCACAATCGCATCAAAGAGATCAAAAAATTTAGTCACTGATTTGGTGGCTAATCTATTGCAAGTTTGATTCCGGCTTATTAATACTTAGAAAGGCAGTTTGGCATCTGGTTTTGCTGCCAACAGAGCGGTCTTAAACTCCGCCTGAATGCGCGCAATTGCGGCATCACTGTCGGCCTCAAAGCGCATCACCACCACTGGCGTAGTATTCGACGGCCGGGCCAAACCAAAGCCATCGGCGTATTCCACCCGAACACCATCGATGGTATTAATTGATTCTGAAGTGGGGAACTGGGCATTCGCCTTAATCCGTTCTAAAATGGCAAAGGGTTCGCCTTCAGCGCAGGCCAGCTGCAACTCTGGGGTACAGATCGCATTCGGTAAATTATTGAGGGTAGCGCTCGGATTTTTCTCTTTGCTGAGAATTTCCAATAACCGCGCGCCGGTATACAGGCCATCATCAAACCCAAACCAGCGGTCTTTAAAGAAAATATGCCCGCTCATCTCGCCTGCGAGTGGGGCGCCGGTTTCTTTGAGTTTGGCTTTCACTAAAGAATGACCTGTTTTCCACATGAGGGGCTGGCCACCATGCGCTTTCACAAAGGTGGCTAGGTTACGGGTGCATTTCACGTCATAGATAATTTGCCCGCCGGGATTGCGCGATAAAACATCTTTAGCAAAGAGCATCATTTGGCGATCGGGGAAGATCACTTGACCATTTTTAGTGACTACGCCCAAACGGTCAGCGTCTCCATCAAAAGCAAGGCCTAATTCATTATCGGTAGTCTGGAGGTTCTTAATCAGGTCTTGTAGGTTCTCAATGTGCGCTGGATCGGGGTGGTGGTTCGGGAAATGTCCATCCACCTCACAGAACAACTCTTGTACCTCACAACCCAAAGCCCTAAATAACTTGCCCGCAAATGCACCACCAACACCATTACCGCAATCGACCGCAATCTTCATCGGCCGAGCAATCGTGATGTTGCCCACAATGTAGTTGAGGTACATCGGGAAAATATCGAAAGTGCTTCTGGTTCCTTGGCCGCTAGCAAATTGCTTGGCCTCAATGCGTTTTCGTAATTCCTGAATCTTTTCACCATAAATCGCGGCTGTTCCCAGGACCATTTTGAAGCCGTTGTAATTGGGTGGATTGTGACTACCGGTAATCATGATGCCGGATTTAGGTGTCTTACCATCAATGGTGTGATTGGCGGCGAAGTAGACCATCGGTGTTGCTACCATCCCCAAATCAATCACATCCACGCCGGTCGACAGTAAGCCTTCAGTTAAGGCCTCAATTAACTCAGGGCCGGAGAGGCGACCATCACGACCGATGACAATATCGCTTTCACCAAGCGCACGCATCTCAGTGCCAAAGGCTTGCCCAATCAGTTTGGCGATAGAGGGATCCAGGGTTTCATCAATGATGCCGCGAATATCGTAAGCTTTAAATATGGAAGGGGAGAGTTGCACTTCGAGTCCTAGCTATGGTGTATTAAAAAAGATTATGAATTCAAAAAATTAATCCGCGCAGCAGTTACCGCATCGATGTGCTCGCTAGCAACAATGTCGTTTGCATGGCTTGCTAAGGCTTTCTCAATCGGTTTGGCTAAGACCTTGCCGTATTCCACGCCAGGTTGATCAAAGCTATTGATGTTCCACAGAGCGCCAAGGCTAGCTGCGCGGTTCTCATAAAGTGCCAATAAGGCACCCAAGTAAAAGGCGCTGAGCTTAGGCAATAAGAGTAGATTACTTGGCCGCTGGCCAGGATAAACATCATTGGGATTGCTTGCCGCTTTGCCGTTGGCCAAGGCCTGCGACTGCGCTAAGCAGTTCGACAGCAAGATACGGTGGTGAGTCACGGCTTCAGGACGATCGCTCATGGGCTCACGCACCGCAATAAAGTCAATCGGAATGATTTCAGTGCCTTGGTGCAGCATCTGAAAGTAGGAGTGCTGCGCATTACTACCAGCACTGCCGAAGACGACCGGCGATGAAAACTGTACTGGCTTGCCATCGCGATCAACGCTCTTGCCATTGCTTTCCATATCAAGCTGCTGCAACCATTTTGGAAACCAGTCCAAGGCATCGGCGTAGGGAATGGCCGCATACGAGCGAATGCCATGGGTCTTTTGCTGATGGAGTAAGGCAAGCGCCATGATGACTGGTAAATTCTCTTCAAGAGGCGCATTCTTAAAATGCAAGTCCATCGCCTCGGCGCCCGCTAAAAATTTCTGAAAGGTCTTAAAGCCGTACTGCAAGGCAATCGGTAGGCCGACTGCAGACCAAACAGAATAGCGACCGCCCACCCAATCCCAAAATGGGAAGATATTGTCTTCAGCAATGCCAAATGCACTGGCAGCCGGTACATTGGCAGTCACCGCATATAAAGCACTAGCGATTTCATTTTGGCTACAGCCACTGTCTTTTAGCCAGGCCACTACCGCTTTGGCATTCATGGTGGTCTCTAGCGTTGTGAATGACTTTGAAACAATAATCACACGCGTGCTCTTGGCTTTCGCGCAGGCCAAAATGCGGGCCAACTCGGCCGTATCAATATTGGCCAAGAAATGCATGCGCATGCCGCGACTGCTAATGCCGGGTACATGCGCTAGCGCTTCAATCGCTAAGCGCGGACCAAAGTCAGAGCCACCAATGCCAATGTGAATCACATCGGTCACGCCAACCCACTGAGAGCAGAGCGCATCAATACGCGACCATACGGCGGCCACCGCAGGCATTACGTCTTTGCCATCAATCAGTACCGGGGTTTGGTGGAGATTACGCAAAGCTGAATGTAAGGCAGGGCGATTCTCGCTGACATTAATGTGTTTGCCTGCAAACAGATCAGCAATGAACTCTTCGAGCTTGGATTGGCGAGCGTCTGCAAACAAGTGCGCCCAAGTAGGAGCATCAACCCCTTGGTAAGCGGTATCAAGCACGACATTGACTGCGGTATGACTATTTTTGGATGTTGAATTGGGCTGTAAAGGCATTTGCCGATTTTATCAAGAAGGGTATGGAAATTCGCTAAATCCTTGAAAATGGTACGATTTAAGCCATAAAGGCTTAGACATACCTCAAATCGACTTAGGAAAAGCAATGGAGCGGTTGGATTGCGTCGTGATCGGCGCAGGCGTAGTAGGTTTGGCAATTGCTCGCGAAATGGCATTGCAAGGCAAAGAGACCATTTTGCTCGAGCGTGAGCCTGCCTTTGGCACCATCAGCAGTGCCCGCAACAGCGAAGTCATTCATGCTGGCATTTACTACCCCAAAAATTCCTTAAAAGCCCGCTTATGCGTTGCTGGCAATCCCATGCTCTACGAATATTGCCGCAGCCACCAGGTGGGCACCCAGCAATACGGCAAATTGATTGTGGCCGCAGACGATATGCAGTTAGATGATCTGCGGGCCCTCCAGTACCGCGCACAGGAAAACGAAGTGCCTGGCATTTCGATGATCAGCGCCAAAGAAGCGATTTCCTTAGAGCCGCAGTTGCGATGTGCGGCTGCACTGCATTCCAAATCAACCGGCATTGTGGATAGCCACGGATACATGCTGTCGCTCTTGGGCGGCTTTGAGGATGCGGGCGGCATGGTGGCCTATCAATCGCCTTTGCTGCGCGCTACCGCCCTCAATGGCGGCGGATTTCGGCTGGAGATTGGCGGGCAAGAGGCAATGCAAATTGAGACCACGCTTTTGATTAATTGCGCCGGCATGAGTGCGCCCAAAGTCGCTGCAGCGATTGAGGGGCTCGATCCCATCCATATTCCGCGTGCATACTTTGCTAAAGGCAATTACTTTTCCTTGAGTGGCAAATCGCCATTTCGGCACTTGATTTACCCGATACCCGAACCTGGTGGTCTCGGTGTTCACCTGACGCTTGACATGGCAGGACAAGCCAAGTTTGGCCCTGATGTCGAGTGGCTTGATATTGCAGCAGAAGCGCAAGTCGATTACTCGGTTGACTCACGGCGTGGGGATGGATTTTATGCGGCTGTACGGCGCTATTGGCCGGCCTTAAAGGACGGCGCGCTTATGCCTGACTATTCAGGTGTGCGTGCCAAGATTGTGCCGCCAGGAGCTCCCGCAGGCGATTTTGTGTTTGATTGCCCAAGTACTCATGGTTTGGTAGGTTTATATAACCTCTATGGTTTTGAGTCGCCAGGTCTGACCTCATCTTTGGCGATTGCCAAGCACCTCGATGGCCTAATACGAGCAGAATAAGCTTAAGAATGGTACTTTCGGCTTAAGCCATGAACTTCCTTATAATTGAGGGCGCAATAAAAGGGAAGCTTGGCAGAGCGGTTGAATGCACCAGTCTTGAAAACTGGCGAGGATGAAAGTCCTCCGTGAGTTCGAATCTCACAGCTTCCGCCAGACCTTCATCAAAACGAATAGCGCTGTTTTGATCTACGGATGATTTTTTCATAGCCCCCATTGAGGTCTTCTCTATTTTGAAATTACTCCAGATTCTTTCTCTTTCTCTTGTTGTGGTTTTATTTGGCTGCCAATCAACTAAGCAAGACGGTAAGCCCTTAACTTCATCGCAGATTGCGGAAAAGCGATCGGCAACGATCAAGATGGGCGAGTCTGGCTTAGCTGCTTTTTATAAGCAAAATCCAGCCGCCAAAAAAGAGATTGAAGCGGCTCCCGGTTATGCGGTCGTGAGCACAACCAATGTCAACGTAGTTTTGCTGGTCGTGGCACGTGGCGAAGGCGTGTTGTACGACAAGCGCCGCAAGGAGCCTGTATTTTTACAGAGCTATAAAACCGGCGAAGGATTAGGCGCGGGCTATCAAGATCAATACCAAATTATTGTGTTTAAAACCACCTCCGCAATCGATCAGTTTTTATTGACCTCCATTGATGGTCAACGTGGCGGTTTGGATGTCGATGCCAATTTTTCGGCAGGCTCTGGTGGTACGATTCGCTCACTCAATCCCAATATCACTTTTTATACGGTTGGCCTATCGGGTTATGACTTGCAAGCCAACTATGGCGGCACCTTGTATTTAGTGGATGAGCAGTTAAATGACGCCGCTACCCTAAGTAGATTGCCCAAAAAAGCCAAATAATTACGACTTATTATGTAGTCATGACTCGTTTCCTAAAAACGCCTCAATAAGTTCATGCAGAACATTAACCAAATCTTTTATTTGATGTTTGCCGTATTTGCATTGGGTATTGCGCTCAATGCCTACGCTGACTTCCATAATCAAAAGATCCGATCTGATGTGAAAGTCTATTGGCTTATTTCAATGACGTTGATCGTGCTTTCCAGTTTGGGTTATGCGATTGGATCTTTTGACTTACCGTTATTTTTGTTTTTCGGCAGTACTTTTTTAGCCTTCTCCTTATTGACTGCAGGCTACCTATTTCGCAGCATCAGTCGCCCCCTGACGCGGCAGTGGGTTGTTAGCAGTATTGGCCTGGTTCTTGTATGTATTACTCTTTTCGGCTATCTGCTTGCCATTCAAGCCCCATACTTATATCGCTTACTGACCGTATCGTTTCTATTATTCGCGCTGACAGTATGGCAAATCTGGGAGATTCGACAGACTAAAAAAGTCGACAATTCAATCCACTTGCGTTTCATTCAGTATTTGCTTTTTGGTTTGCTGGTGCTCATCGTATTTCGAATTTTGACCGCAACGGCTCCCCAATACGATGGTGTTAACTACCTTTTTGAAGAGACATCAGCAGCCTTATTTGTTCGTCTAACCTTATCGGCATCCTATCTATTGCTGTTTTTCTTCATTAATAACTATTTTTATGACAAGTTATTGGTGGGCGAGCGCAATGCCCTTGCCCAGCTCAGCGAGAAAAAAACGGAATTAAAAAATACGGTTAAAGAAAATGAAGAAATCAAACATTTACTGCAAGAGCGGGAGTCGTTGATTAAGTCTTTGATGCGTTCGAATAAAACAGCAGCTACGGGCGCGCTATCTGCCTCGATTGCCCATGAATTAAATCAGCCCCTAGGCGCATCCAAGCTCAACATTCAGTTTCTCAAGCACAAACTGGAGCAGGGTGAGCTAGACGCCCATATTCAAAAAGAATTGTTTGCGGCTTTGGAGCTGGACAATAATCGGGCAAGCTCGATTGTGCGCTCACTACGCTCAATTTTTACCGATGAAAAAGCAGCGGTGGAGTGCGCTAATTTAAGCAACTTAATAGAGTCGATCCTAGTGATTGTTCGACCTGATCTGCGCGCCAAGCAGATTCAACTCGAATTGAAATTGCCGGCAGCATTGCATGCTCCTGTCCGCCAGACTGAAATCCAGCAAGTCATTTTAAACTTAGTAAATAATGCAATTCAGTCTTTAGAGGGTTCAGATCAAAAAGAGAAGCGTATAACGATTGAAGGGACCAGTGAGATTAACTGCATGCAAATTACCGTGGCTGATAATGGCGCCGGGGTAAGTCCAGAAATTCAGGCGGAACTGTTTACGATCTTAAGCAGCGCCAAGAAAACGGGCATGGGTTTGGGATTATGGCTATGCCAACACATCATTGCTCGGCACGGCGGGCGCATTTGGTATGAAGATGCTCCGCAGGGCGGGGCGCGGTTTTGCATTGAATTACCGCAATCGAGCTTCTAGAGCGCTCAATCTCTGCACATATACAAGTTTGTAATCGGAAAGCGGTCATTCACGGTTGTGCGTGATTCGACAAAGACGGCGCGGCGCTTCCCTTTTTTCTTGCACTCGGCCTCCGCAACCGCTTGCGTCTCACTTTCCTTGGCTTTTTTAATGGTGTGAACACCAACTAAGCCATCCGATTGGGTGTAAGCACGCAGGTCATAGTCTGAGGTACCGCAGCCCACAAGCAGGCCTGCCAAGAGGCCACTAAAAATAATGTATTGAATGCGCATGGGTATTTTCGCCTTATAAAAAAAGAGCTTGTAGATCATTCAGGTAACGCAGGCCTAGCGCAGTGGGTTTCAAGACGGCAGGGTTTTCGTCGAGCAAGCCTTTTTTAGTTGCTTCCTCCAGTGCGGGTGCTATTGAGTGAAGTGGCAGCCCGGTACGTTCACTAAAGCTGGCTGTGCTAACGCCTTGACTTAAGCGCAGGGCATTGAGCATGAACTCAAAGGGGAGATCACTGGGCGCAACGGTCTTGGATTCGATCAAGGCATTGCCGCGCGTTTCCATCTGCTGCATATAGGTTTCTGGGTGGCGCTCGCGCACCTGGCGGGTAATTTGATCCGGTAGGGAGATCTTGCCGTGGGCGCCGGCACCAATCCCAATGTAGTCGCCAAAACGCCAGTAGTTAAGGTTATGTTTGCATTCCCGCTGGGGTTTGCAGTAGGCAGAAACTTCGTAGCGCTCATAACCGGCAGCATCGAGCATCGCTAGATTCTGTTCAAACATCGCATCGCTAATGTCCTCGCTCGGCAGCGTGGGTGGGTGCGCAGCAAACAGGGTATTAGGTTCGAGGGTGAGGTGATACATCGATAGGTGGGGCGTAGCAAATGACAGCGCGGTAGTGATGTCAGCTGCTGCATCAGCCAAACTCTGTTCTGGCAGGGCATACATTAAGTCGAGGTTGATTGACTGAATGTAGCGTGCTGCAATATCGATGGCCCGTTTTGCTTCATCACCACTGTGAATGCGGCCCAGGGCCTTGAGGTGCTGATCATTAAAGCTCTGAATACCGAGTGAGACGCGATTAATGCCGCAGTCGGCAAAGCCAGCCAATTTATCCGCCTCGACCGATCCGGGGTTGGCTTCCATGGTGATTTCGGCATCGGCCTCGAGTGGCAGTAGACCTCGCACCGAAGACAGCAGGTGATTCATCCCTTTAACCGAGAGCAAGCTCGGCGTGCCTCCACCAATAAAAATGGTGTGGACCTTGCGACCCCACACGCGCGGCAACTCGGTTTGCAGGTCTGCCAGTAAAGCGTTTATATAACGCGCCTCATCAAAGCCAGTCGATTTGACTTGATGGGAATTGAAATCGCAGTAAGGACATTTCTTTTCGCACCACGGAAAATGAATGTAGAGCGAGAGCGGTGGCAGGGCGCTTAGCTGCACCCGATCAGGGGATTTCATGGGGCGAGGATGCGCAGTAAATTACGCAAGGCTTGACCGCGGTGGCTAATCTTATTTTTTTCAGCAGGATCCAATTGAGCGGCCGTTTTACCGAGTGCTGGAATAAAAAAATACGGATCGTAGCCAAAACCTGACTCTCCGCGAGGTACATCAATCAACTCCCCATGCCACTGGGTTTGCACAATCACGGGCTCGGGATCGAGTGCATGCCGAATAAACACCAAAGCGCAGACGTAATGGGCGCGGCGATCCGCAATGCCGCGCAGCTCAGCAATCACTTTTGCATTGTTGTTGGCATCACTTGCCTCTTCTCCCGCATAGCGCGCTGAGCGCACTCCCGGTCTGCCACTAAGCGCGGCGATGCAGATGCCGGAGTCATCGGCGAGCGCCGGTAAATTACTTTCCTTACTCGCATGCCGTGCTTTGGTTAGCGCATTTTCTACAAAGGTGAAGTAGGGCTCTTCGGCAGCGGCAATCCCTAAATCGCCTTGCGGAATGATGGCAATACCGAGGGGCGCAAATAGGGCGGTAAATTCCCGTACCTTGCCAGCACTGTTGGAAGCTAAAACCAGTTTTTGCATCGAAGGTATTGCGACGGGATTATGCAAATGCTGCCCGCTGTAATTTACCGAGCTCATGAATGCCGTGCTCGGCCAGATCAATCAGTTCGGCCAATTCCGCACGGGAGAAGGCGGGGCCTTCAGCAGTGCCTTGCAATTCAATCATGCCGCCGCTACCGTTCATCACGACATTCATATCGGTGTCGCACGTGGAATCTTCGGCGTAATCCAAATCCAGTACCGGAGTGCCTTGGTAAATGCCAACAGAAATCGCAGCTACGCTATCTAGGATCGGATCTTTTGCAATCACGCCTTTTTCAAGCAAGGTATTGACGGCGTCACGGGCCGCAACATAAGCGCCAGTGATGGCTGCGGTACGCGTACCACCATCGGCTTGCAATACATCGCAATCCAAGTGAATGGTGCGCTCACCCAAGAGACTGAGATTAAATACGCTGCGCATGGCTCGGCCAATTAGACGCTGGATTTCTTGGGTGCGTCCACTTTGCTTGCCCCTTGCTGCTTCGCGATCGCTACGGGTGTGGGTGGAGCGCGGCAACATACCGTACTCGGCAGTCACCCAGCCTTCCCCAGAGCCTTTTTTATGGGGCGGAACCCGCTCTAAGATGCTGGCCGTGCATAGCACTTTGGTGTCGCCAAAAGCAATCAGCACCGATCCCTCGGCGTGCTTGGTAAAGCCGCGGGTAATCGTCACGGGCCGCAGTTGCTTTGGGCTGCGCTGGCTAGGCCGCTGAATCGGGGAGGAGGCTGTGCTCATGGTGAATTTGATCCTAATCAAGGGGAAAGGCAATTTACAATGTTCACATGATATCGAGCATGACGGGTTATGGCAGTGCATCCCGCCCCGTTTCCCTGGGCGCAGGGGTAGTTGCGGATTTGCAGGTCGAATGCCGGGCGGTGAATAGCCGCTTCTTGGATCTGGGTTTTCGCTTGCCGGACGAGTGCCGAGGGGCCGAACCCCTGCTGCGGGAGATGGCCACCCAGGCCTTGGCCCGCGGCAAAGTGGAGTTTCGGGCGGCATGGCGTATTAATGCCAGTAACTCAGGAGCTAGCCCATCCCGGGCAACGAGTACCCTCAATCAGGAACGCTTGGCTGCCCTAAAGTCACTCCAAAGCGAAGTGCTGAACACATTCCCACAGGCGGGTGAGCTGCGCATGGCCGATGTCTTGCGCTGGCCAGGAGTGGTAAACGAGCCTCGAGGCGAAGAGGAGGGCTGGATTGATGCAACGACCGAGGCTGCCAAGGCGGCCCTGGATGCCCTGATGGCAAGCCGCGCTGCAGAAGGCGCCGCTTTGGTGGGGGTGTTGCAGGCCATTACCCAGCAAATGAAGACCATCATTGCGACCCTAGAGCCCCGCATCCCCGAATACGTTCAGCAATACCAAGACAAACTCAGCGCCCGTTTGGCGGAATCCCTGGCAAGCCAAACCCCCTTCAATAATGGCGCTGTTCCAGCTGAGGTTCTTGACCGCATTCGCCAGGAAGTGGTGCTGTATGCCGTCAAAATTGATGTGGCTGAGGAATTTGCCCGCCTGAAGACCCATCTGCAGGCAGTGGGTACTGCACTCAAAGGCAAGGGACCGGTTGGCAAGCGCTTAGACTTCTTGATGCAAGAACTCAATCGGGAGGCCAATACCCTGAGTTCGAAGTCGGTATCCGATGAATGCACTGGGGCTGCGGTAGAGCTTAAGCTCTTGATTGAACAAATGCGCGAGCAAGTGCAGAATTTAGAATAAGCCCATGACTTTATCTTCCGAAACCTACCAAGGCAGCATGCTAATGATTGTGGCCCCTTCCGGCGCTGGTAAATCATCGTTGGTGCATGCTTTGCTACAGGCGGATACCAGCCTCAAATTATCCTTGTCTACCACCACTCGCCAACCGCGCAGTGGAGAGGTCGATGGCAAAGACTATCGTTTTGTTGGTGTTGACGCTTTCATGGCGCAGCGCGCTAGCGGTGACTTTTTAGAGTGGGCTGAGGTGCATGGCCATTTTTATGGCACCTCACGCTCCTGGATTGAGCAGCAAATGCAAGCGGGTAATGACGTCATTTTAGAAATCGACTGGCAGGGAGCGCAGCAAATTCGGCAGTTGATTCCCTCGGCCCAGTGGATCTTTATCTTTCCGCCATCGATTGATGCCTTAGAGCAGCGCCTACGTAAGCGCGGGCAGGATGATGATGCTACGATTCAGCGCCGCCTAGCTGCTGCCCACATTGAGCTCCAGCATGCTGCGGAAGCGGATTTTATTGTGATCAATGATGTTTTTGAGCAGGCCTTGCTTGATTTGCAGCAAATCATCGCCACCAGTCGCCTGCGATCCGGGCCGATGATGGCCCGCAACCCCGCTCTTTTAAGGCGCCTTGGGGTGTAATCAGTTATCCTATGGGTATTGATCCCTATTTAAGTGAGTAGCACATGGCTCGTATTACCGTAGAAGATTGCCTCAAAACCATTCCAAACCGATTTGAGCTGGTCTTGGCCGCCACGTATCGTGCGCGCCAGCTGGTTCAAGGTCACGCCCCCCGGGTCGATGCCAAAGACAAAGCGACTGTAGTGGCTCTGCGCGAAGTCGCTGCCGGTGTCACCGATCGGGATATGCTGACCAAAGTTCCTCTTTAATCGAGAGGCCCGTTGTGGCGCAGCCGCTGACCACATCGGGATCCATTGGGTCACGCTCGCCCAGCGAAGTTCTTAGTAGCGCCAGCATCCATTCTTCAAAGACCATAGAGCCAGGCCTCTTTGGCGCATCCCCTAGCAGTTCCTTAAGCGGCTCAGCCGTTCTTGCGTCCCTCTTGGCGCAATCCAGTCGGCATTTATTTGGCCCGACATCACAGCCGATCCTGCCGCCCAAGCAGCAGGTGGTATCGATTAGCAACTTAACAGCTAAATTGCATTACCTCAAACCCGATGAAATCGCCTTAGTCAAAAAAGCCTTTCAGTTTGCAGATTCAGCCCACCTAGGGCAATACCGTCAAAGCGGTGAGCCGTACATTACTCACCCGGTTGCCGTTGCAGAACTGTGCGCTAGTTGGCGTTTAGACGCATCGTCGATTATGGCGGCGCTCTTGCACGATGTGATTGAGGATACCGGCTGTACTCAAGATGATTTAGTGGCGCAGTTTGGACCCAAGGTCGCTGAATTGGTTGAAGGCTTAACCAAACTCGATAAGCTCGAGTTTCAGAGTCATGCCGAAGCACAGGCGGAGAGTTTCCGTAAGATGTTTATGGCGATGGCGCGGGATGTGCGGGTGATTTTGGTGAAGCTTGCCGATCGCACCCACAACATGCAAACCCTGGATGCCGTTCCCATTGAAAAGCGCCGCCGGGTTGCTTCGGAGACTCTCGAGATTTATGCGCCGATTGCGCATCGCTTGGGCCTAAACGTCATTTACCGCGAGCTTCAAGACTTGAGTTTCCGCTACTCGATGCCGATGCGCTTTCGGGTCATTGAGGATGCGGTCAAGCGTGCGCGCGGCAATCGTAAAGAGATGGTCGAGAAGATTCTGCAAACCACACGCCTGAGCTTTGCCAAGGTTGGTATTGAAGTAGATCTCCAGGGCCGAGAAAAAACCCTGTTTTCGATTTACATGAAGATGCGGCACAAGCACGTGAGTTTTTCTCAAGTGCTCGATGTCTATGCCTTCCGCGTCACGGTCCACTCGATTGATGAGTGTTATCGCGCATTAGGTATCTTGCATGCCCTGTATAAACCGATGCCAGGTAAGTTTAAGGACTACATTTCGATTCCGAAACTCAACGGCTATCAATCTTTACACACCACTTTAGTGGGCCCATCTGGCGTCCCGGTGGAGTTTCAGATTCGTACAGGCGACATGCATGCGGTGGCGGAGGCTGGGGTAGCGGCGCACTGGGCTTACAAAGACGGCTCACCTGAAATGAGCGAGGTACAAAATCGGGCGCACCAGTGGTTGCAGTCCTTGATTGATATTCAGGATAGCAGCGGCGATTCGCAAGAATTCTTAGAACACGTCAAGATTGATCTGTTCCCAGATGCGGTTTATGTGTTTACCCCCAAGGGGCAAATTCGGGCCTTACCGCGGGGCGCAACGGCACTTGATTTTGCTTACTCGGTCCACAGCGATATTGGCAATTCCTGCGTTGCTGTGAAGATTAACAATATGCAGCTGCCACTCCGGAGTGAATTGAAGAACGGCGATATTGTCGAGGTGGTCACCTCCACCAATAACCAGCCCAACCCCGGTTGGCTCGCATTTGTCCGTACCGGCAAAGCCAGAGCATCGATTCGCCATTCGCTCAAGACCAAACATTACGGCGAGTCTTTGCAATTGGGCGAGCGTTTATTAGCGAATGCTTTACGCCAACAAGGGGTGGATGCTGGACTTTTATCCGGCGGCATTTGGGAGAAGTTATTGCATTGGACTGGGGATAAGACCCGCGAAGAGGTGTGTGTCAATATTGCCTTGGGTCGCCGCTCTCACCAAGAGTTGGCAATTCGCTTGAAAATTCTGCTGGATGAAGAGGGCGGTGATGAGCAGATGCGTTTGGGTTCGGGTGATTGGGCAGTACACCACGAAACGCATTCCCATCAGAAGCAGGCGATCTTAGTTGATGGCCGAGAGGGCATGTCGACTAGCTTTCAGAGTTGTTGCCACCCGATTCCAGGCGATGCCATTATTGGTTATTTGGGTAAAGGCGAGGGCCTGCAGATTCATGTGAACGACTGCCAAACCGCTCTGCGTATGCTATCCAAAGACAGTGACAAGTGGGTTGAGGTCGAGTGGAGTAAAGACATTCACCGCGAATTTGAGGTGAACCTAGCAGTCGATACCCACCAAGGGAAGGGCGTATTGGCTCGGGTTGCGAGTAGTATTACCTCAGCCGATTGCAACATCATGAATGTTTCGATGGAAGACCGGTATAAAGAAGATGCCGTCGTCATTCGCTTTACCTTGCAAGTGGCTGACCGTTTACATCTGTCTAAAGTGATGCGGAGTTTGCGGAATAACCCCGATGTGATGCGTGTCGTGCGCACCCGTGCTTAGCGGTATTGCACGTCCAAGATTTCAATCTCAGTTGGGCCCGTAGGCGTTTGAATGCGAACGCAATCGCCAATCCGGGCTTTAATTAAAGCCTTGGCAATCGGCGATACCCAGCTGACATAACCCTTTTCTAAATCAACCTCATCAACCCCAACGATCGTGATGCTTTCTTCTTTCCCGTTATACGATCCACTGGTAGGGCAGTAGGTCACCGTCGCTCCAAAAAAGACCTGATCGGCATCCTGTTCGCCGGATATTCGGGCGGCATTATCGACAAGCACCGCAAACTCAAGTCGCTTATTTAAAAACCGA
>JBIIGG010000190.1:0-7193 GCA_044236575.1 Polynucleobacter sp.
TTCCCGGATGCGGGGCTTAAGGTGTTCCTCACGGCCAGCGTTGCGGCTCGCGCAGAACGGCGATATAAGCAATTGATCGCTAAGGGAATTTCTGCTAATATGACCGACTTGTTGCAGGATTTAACGGCGCGCGATGCACGGGACAGTAGTCGTGGGAGTGCACCATTAATTGTGGCTGAAGGGGCAATAGTGCTCGATACGTCGGAATTATCGATTGATCAAGCAGTAAGCCAAGTAATAAGCTGGTATCGGTCTTCGGTATTTGGCTAGTCGTAAAAGTAGTACGCAGTTGCTGTATTGGTGTTCGCGAAACGCTACAACGCAATTTCTAATCATGCGTGTTTCGTCGAACGTGTTTAATCTAACCCGTCAGGCCTTCTGGCGGCACAAAGTGAATATACATGTCTGAATCTTTTGCAGAATTATTTGAAGAATCCCTAACCCGATCGAATATGAAGACCGGCCAAGTTATCTCGGCTGAAGTCCTTCGCATTGATCATAATTTCGTGGTGGTGAACGCCGGCTTAAAGTCTGAAGCGTTTATTCCCGTTGAAGAATTCCATAACGACGCCGGTGAGATTGAAGTCAATCCAGGCGATTTCGTTTCGGTTGCGATTGATGCACTGGAAAACGGCTACGGCGACACCATCCTCTCCCGTGACAAAGCGAAGCGCTTGGCATCGTGGATGAATCTGGAAAAAGCCCTTGAGCAAGCTGAGATCGTGACCGGTACAGTGACTGGCAAAGTCAAAGGCGGCTTAACGGTGATGGTCAATGGCATCCGCGCATTCTTGCCCGGCTCGCTGGTTGATACCCGTCCAATTAAAGACACCAGCCCATACGAAGGCAAGACCATGGAGTTCAAGGTCATCAAGCTCGATCGTAAGCGCAATAACGTGGTTCTTTCCCGCCGTGCTGTGGTTGAAGCCAGCCAAGGTGAAGAGCGTGCGAAGTTAATGGTGAACCTCAAAGAAGGCAGCATTGTTCAAGGTCTGGTTAAGAACATTACCGACTACGGCGCATTCGTTGACCTCGGTGGTATTGATGGCCTCTTGCACATCACCGACTTGGCATGGCGTCGTGTGCGTCACCCCAGCGAGATGCTGACAGTTGGTCAAGAAGTGACCGCGAAGATTTTGAAGTTTGATCAAGAGAAGAATCGCGTATCCCTTGGTGTGAAGCAGCTTGGTGACGACCCATGGGTTGGCATCGCACGCCGCTACCCACCGAACACCCGTTTATTCGGCAAAGTAACCAACCTCACCGATTACGGCGCATTCGTTGAAATCGAGAGCGGCATTGAAGGTTTGGTACACGTATCCGAGATGGACTGGACCAATAAGAACGTTGCTCCAAGCAAAGCAGTTGCCCTAGGCACTGAAGTTGAAGTGATGGTTTTAGACATTGATGAAGACAAGCGCCGCATTAGCCTTGGTATCAAGCAGTGCAAAGCCAATCCATGGGAAGAATTCTCACGTGGACAGCAGAAGGGCGATAAGCTCACCGGCGCAATCAAGTCGATTACCGACTTTGGTGTGTTCATTGGCTTACCTGGCGGCATTGATGGCCTCGTTCACCTCTCTGACCTCTCGTGGAATGAGCCAGGCGAAGAAGCCGTTAAGAAATACAAGAAGGGCGATGAAATCGAAGCCACCGTATTGGCAATTGATGTTGAGAAAGAGCGTATCTCGCTTGGCATCAAGCAATTGTCGGGTGACCCATTCAACAACTACACCTCCACTAGCGACAAGGGCAGCCTTGTCACTGGCACAGTGAAGAGTGTGGATGCGAAGGGTGCAACCATTCATTTGGCTGACGAGGTAGAGGCTTACCTACGCGCTTCTGAAATCTCAACCGATCGCGTTGAAGATGCACGCAATGTCTTGAAAGAAGGCGATACCGTGACGGCCATGATCATTAATATTGATCGCAAGTCACGCAATATCAACCTATCGATTAAAGCCAAAGACAGTGCTGATCAACATGACGCAATGAGTAAGCTCCAAGGTGATGCGCAGTCGGGCACCACCAATCTTGGTGCTTTACTCAAAGCGAAGATGGACAATCAAGGCTAAATCAATATCGCCACTCCTTGTAAACGGAGTGGCGGTTTTACTGATAGACCATGACAGAAAACGATCAACAAGCGATTACACGCTCTGAGTTAGTCGAGAGCTTGGCGGAGCAGTTTCCGCAGCTATTGCCACGGGATGTTGAGTTGGCAGTCAAAACATTGTTGGATACCATGACGCAAGCTCTTGCCGAAGGCAAGCGCATCGAGTTACGCGGTGTTGGTAGTTTTGTATTGCATCACCGACCAGCACGCACTGGCCGTAACCCGAAATCGGGCGAAAAGGTCATGATTCCAGAAAAACGTGTGCCGCATTTCAAGCCAGGTAAAGAGTTGCGCGAGCGGGTTGACTATAAACCCCTCAATCAAGCACATAACCAGAATCAGTCTGGCAAGAAGGAAGGCTAATTTGCCTCGCTTGCGAGCAAAAGCCTTTGGGTCAATACCGACCTGAGTTTGATACCAAACTGCCTTACGTAAACGAACCCCATGATTCAAATTGAAACCGCGTGGCTACTGCTGCTCCCAGTTCTATTTGGGCTGGGATGGCTTGCCTCGCGTTGGGATCTGCGCCTTGAGAATCGAATGGATGAGCGCGAGCGGATGCTGCAACAGCGCTCCACTTTTAAGGGGCTCAGTCTTTTATTGAACGAGCAGCCAGATCAAGCTATTGAAGCACTGGTTAAAGTCGCCCAGCTGGATCCTGAAACAGTCGACCTTCATTTCTCATTGGGAAATTTGTTTCGTCGCCGTGGTGAGACCGAGCGTGCGATCCGCATTCATCAGCATTTGGCTGGCCGCGCTGATCTCAAGCCCCGTGATCGCGACCATGCAGCCTATGAGTTGGGCCGGGATTTTTTGCGTGCAGGCCTACTCGACCGTGCGGAAGCTTCCTTAAATCAAGTGGGTGAGGGTAAGTACAGCGTTCCGGCGAAAGAGAGCCTTTTAGAGATGTACCAGGTGGAGCGCGACTGGAAAAAAGCCATCGTCGCAGCTACCGAACTAGAGGCATTACAAGACAAGAGTCACCAAACGGAGATTGCCCAGTTTTATTGTGAACTGGCTCAAGAGGCTTTGCGGCGCAAAGACATGCTCTACTCCGAACAGTCGATTGATCGGGCCTTGCAGGCGGTTCCAGCCCAAGCCAGAGCATTGATTTTGCAGGGCGACTACTTGGTTGCGATGGATCGTCCAGGCCAGGCAATTGAGGTATGGAGCCAGGTGGCAGAAAAACACCCTGCCTACATGCATTTGGTTGCGGATCGCTGGATGGCAGCCCATACTGCTGTCGATAAAGCCAATGACGGGCTGGATCACCTGATTACCCTACTAACTACTCAATCGGCTGGTGAGCTTTTGGATATTGCGCATAAGCACCTGATGTTGATTCGTGGGCCTGCGGCAGCTGAGGTAATGTTGGTTGGGGTGATGCAACATACCCCTAGCCTGACAGCACTTTCGAAGTTAGCGGAAACGCGTTTGGCCTTAGCGCAAGTCAATGGCAGTCCAGAGCGCGTTGCCGATTTACAAGCGACTTTAGGCCTCTTAAAGCAACGTACAACTGCATTAGCACGTTATACCTGTGGTAACTGCGGCTTTCGAGCAAGGCGCTTTTACTGGCAATGTCCAGGTTGTAATCATTGGGAGGCATACTCCCCAAGACGCAGTGAAGGGGCTGCCGCAAGTGGCCCATCCATGTAAGTTATTTTTTTAAGAACGGTTAATACCTTATGAAGGTCACCATCATTGGCAGCGGATACGTCGGATTAGTTACCGGCGCTTGTTTAGCTGAGCAAGGTAACAATGTATTTTGCTTGGATTTAGACCCCAAGAAAATCGCCATTCTGAATTCTGGTGGCGTACCCATTTATGAGCCCGGCCTTAAAGAAATGATTGAGCGCAACCGCGCAGCAGGGCGCTTGCAGTTCTCCACCGATATTGCAGCATCCGTAGCGCATGGCGACATCCAATTTATTGCAGTAGGTACACCGCCCGATGAGGATGGCTCTGCTGACTTGCAGTACGTTGTTGCTGCAGCTCGCAATATTGGGCGCCACATGACCACTGCCAAGGTAGTAGTTGATAAATCAACGGTTCCCGTCGGCACAGCAGAAAAAGTGACTGCAGCCATTACAGAGGAATTGGCTAAGCGCGGCCTGTCACCAGAGCTGTGTTCGGTCGTATCCAACCCAGAGTTTTTAAAAGAGGGCGCCGCAGTGGAGGACTTTATGCGGCCTGACCGCATTGTGATTGGCACCGATAACAATCCACCTGGATTACGTGCCAAAGAGCAGATGCGTAAACTCTACGCCCCGTTTAATCGCCACCACGAGCGTACCTACTACATGGACGTGAAAAGCGCAGAGCTGACCAAGTACGCAGCAAACGCGATGTTAGCAACACGTATTTCATTTATGAATGAGTTAGCCAATCTTGCAGACGTTGTGGGTGCCGATATTGAAGCGGTGAGGCAAGGCATTGGCTCGGATTCTCGAATTGGGTATGGATTTTTATATTCCGGTACAGGCTACGGTGGATCCTGCTTTCCTAAAGACGTTTCGGCGCTGAGTAAAACAGCGCTCGAGCATGGGCGCGACTTAAAAATACTGCAAGCAGTTGAGGTCGTAAATGAGGCGCAGAAAACTATCTTGGTTGAAAAGATCGAGAAGCGTTTTGGCGTAGACCTAAAGAATAGGAAATTTGCCATTTGGGGTTTAGCATTTAAGCCCAATACCGACGATATGCGTGAAGCCCCCAGTCGCGTCATTATTGCCGGGCTAGTCAAGCGCGGCGCCTCGGTGGTGGCCTATGACCCTGTTGCTATGCCCGAGGCGGCCCATTGTTTTGAGGTCGATTTTGCGAATAATGCGGAGGGGCGCAAGCGTGTCTCGATGGTTGATCAGCCCATGGATGCCCTTGATGGCTGCGATGCCTTGGTTATCGTTACCGAGTGGAAAGCGTTTCGCAGCCCTGACTTTGATTTACTCAAGCAAAAACTGAAATCCCCCATCATTTTTGATGGCCGAAACCTGTATGAACCTCAAGCTATGCAAGAATTGGGTTTTGAGTATCAGGGCATTGGCCGCCACAATTCAGCCCGATCATGACCGTAGAAAAAGCGAACCGCGCGCAATTTGCTAAGACCAATTTACTGGTGGTTGGCGATGTCATGCTCGACCGCTATTGGTTTGGTGACTCGGATAGGATTTCACCAGAAGCCCCTGTACCTGTTGTGCAAGTCGCTAAAGTCGATGAACGCTTGGGTGGCGCTGCTAACGTGGCTCGCAACGTTGCCGCACTCGGAGCCAATACAACCATCCTTGGCGTTATCGGTGAGGATGAGGCGGGCACTCGGATTGGTGAGTTGCTTAGGCAGAGTGGCGTCAATAGCCAATTAGAAGTCGATCCCAACGTTCCAACCACCGTGAAGTTACGGGTGATTGCGCGTCAACAGCAATTGATCCGTTTGGATTTTGAAGAAACTCCCAGCCAAACTGCATTGGAGCAAAAGCTAGCACGGTTTGAAAAGGCCTTGGGCACTGCGGATGTACTTGTGTTGTCCGATTACGGCAAGGGAGCTTTGAGTCAGGTTGCTGCAATGATTAAATACGCGCGGGCACATAACAAAGTCATTTTGGTTGACCCGAAGGGTGAAGACTACGAAAAATACCGTGGCGCAACCGTTCTCACTCCTAATCGCAGTGAGTTACGCCAGGTTGTAGGGCGATGGGCAGACGAGGCTGATTTGACTCACCGGGCGCAAGAGCTCAGGCGTTCACTTGGAATCCAAGCATTACTACTCACCCGCTCGGAAGAGGGGATGAGCTTGTTCACCGATCATGGCGTTTCCCAAGTGCGCGCGCAGGCGCGTGAGGTATTTGATGTTTCTGGTGCGGGCGATACCGTAATTGCAACCTTAGCAGTGGCTCTTGCAGCGCAATGGCCGCTTGACCGGGCGATGGCGCTCGCTAACCGCGCCGGCGGTATTGTGGTCGGTAAGCTAGGTACTGCAACTGTTACTTCGGAGGAATTGCAGTGACGATTATTGTGACGGGCGCCGCTGGATTTATCGGCGCTAATTTAGTGCAGGCCCTCAATGCTCGAGGCGAAAAAAACATCATCGCGGTGGATGATTTACGTCCAGCGGATAAATACCGCAATTTGGCTGACCTGGACATTATTGATTACTTGGACAAGGATGAGTTCCTTGAGGCTTTTGCCAGTGGACGTCTGGGCAAAGTCAAGGCGGTTTTTCATGAAGGGGCCTGCTCCGACACCATGGAAACCGATGGTATTTTTATGATGGCGAATAACTACCGCTACTCGATGGATTTACTGGATATTTGTACCGAAGAAGGCGTGCCATTGTTGTATGCATCCTCTGCAGCCACCTATGGTGGATCTGATACCTTTGTCGAAAGCCGGGAGCATGAAAAGCCATTAAATATCTACGGCTACTCCAAGTTTTTATTTGATCAAGTGATGCGCAAGCGCTTTGCTGAGAAGGCAAATACAGCCCAGGTAGTTGGTTTCCGTTACTTTAATGTGTATGGTCCGCGCGAGTCCCATAAGGGCCGTATGGCATCGGTTGCGTTTCATCAATACCATCAGTTTAAAAACCACGGCGTGGTTAAGCTCTTTGGTGAGTATGGCGGCTATGCTGCAGGTGAGCAGAGCCGTGATTTTGTCTCAGTGGAAGACGTAGTCAAAGTCAATTTGTTTTTTTATGACCATCCTGAAAAGAGCGGCATCTTTAATTTAGGCAGTGGTAAAGCTCAACCCTTTAATGATGTTGCCCATGCCGTCGTCAACTCGATGCGGCGCATTGCTGGGCAAGCTCCAGCTAGCTTATCTGAATTGGTCCAGCAAGGCTTGATTGAATACATTCCGTTTCCGGATGCTTTGCGTGGCAAATACCAATGCTTTACACAGGCAGACCAGGCCCAACTCAGGCAAGCCGGCTATACAGATGCCTTCCTCAATGTAGAGCAGGGCGTTGGGCGATATATTGATTGGCTTTCTGCCAATGCTGATTTTTTAGCAACCCCGCTAGATAAATAGTCGATTATTTAAAATGCTCGGCATCCGCAATATTCAGATGTTGACTCAGTACACTAAATGG
>JBIIGG010000011.1:0-24915 GCA_044236575.1 Polynucleobacter sp.
ATTCAATTGTGGTGCTTGAAAATATTGTGCGCTACACCGAACAAGGGATGTCGCCATTAAAAGCGGCACTTAAGGGCAGCAAGGAAGTGGGCTTTACGATTATTTCGATCTCGCTCTCCCTAGTGGCCGTTTTTATTCCCCTCTTTTTTATGCAAGGTCCTGCTGGATTGCTATTTAGGGAATTTGCAATCGTAGTGTCATTGGCTGTCTTGGTGTCGGCAGTGGTCTCCCTCACGCTAGTCCCCATGCTGTGTAGCCGCTTTTTACCAAAGCCTGGCGTACCCGCAAGAGAATTCGCGATGAATCGCCGCTTCGATCAGTTTTTTTCTTGGACTACGGAGCGCTACATTCACTACCTCGACAAGGCTTTGATTTACCGCAAGCCCGTCTTACTCGGCTCGGTTGCTACGATCATTCTAACCATCGTCATGTTTATTTATAGCCCGAAAGGCTTCTTCCCTGAAGAAGATATTGGGCAGATCATTGCGACCTTGGAGGCCTCCGAAGACATGGCCTTTCCATCGATGCTGGAGTTACAAGATAAAGCCGCACAAATCGTCATGAATAATCCCAATGTGGCCAATTCGGTATCCATCTTGGGTGGCGGCCTTAGCGCAGGCTCAAATACCGGCCGGATTTTTATTGTGCTCAAGCCCAAAGGCGAGCGCGAGAATATGAAAGCAGTGCTCGAATCCCTCCGCAGAGACTTTAGGGAGCTACCTGGCCTATCCGTCTTTATGCGCCCGATTCAAAACTTGCAGCTGGGTGGGCGCTCGAGTAAAAGCCGTTATCAATTTACCCTGCAAAGCGTTGGCTTTGATGGCATTAATGAATGGTCCACTAAGATCTTAGAAAAGATGCGTGCAGACTCGATCTTTCGGGACGTTAATACCGATTCGCAATTGCGTGGCCTTAATGTCAAGATTGATATTGATCGAGAAAAAGCCGCCACTGCGGGTGTCACGGTAGCCGATATCCGTCAAGCGCTCTACAACTCCTTTGGCGAACGTCAAGTGTCATCGATCTACACCAACGTCAACACCTACTCGGTTATTTTGCAAGCGGCCGATGATCAGCGCCAGTTTGAAACCGATTTAGGTAAAGTGTTTGTCAGGGGGCGTGCTACCGATCGCCTCATCCCACTCTCGGGCCTTGCGACCTTTAAACGCGAGGTGGGTCCAACCTCAGTCAATCACCAAGGTCAAATTCCGGCGATTACCATCTCCTTTAATTTGGCGCCCGATGTCCCCTTGGGTGATGCAACTAAAGCAATCGATGGTTTCGTGAAGGAACTTCAACTACCAAGCTCAATCATTACGAGCTATGGCGGTGATGCCAAAGTCTTTAAAGAAAATCAATCGGGGCAGATTATCTTGATTTTGGCAGCACTTGCCGTGATCTACGTCTTGCTTGGCGTTTTGTATGAGAGCTATATCCACCCGCTGACCATTTTGGCCGGACTGCCGTCTGCCGCAATTGGCGCCCTCCTCTTCTTGTGGATGTTTAACCTAGAGCTCACCATCATCGCCATCATTGGCATTTTGCTACTGATTGGCATTGTCAAAAAGAATGCCATCTTGATGATTGACTTTGCCCTCGATGCGCAACGTAATCAGGGTATGAGCCCCGAAGAGGCGATTCGGACCGCCTGTATTCTGCGGTTTAGACCCATCATGATGACCACCTTTGCGGCCTTAATGGGCGCACTGCCCATTGCACTTGGTTTAGGCGCAGGGGCTGAACTGCGTCAACCCCTAGGCATCTCGGTTGCTGGCGGTTTAATTGTGTCGCAATTTGTGACGCTCTTTATCACCCCCGTAATCTACCTTTACCTAGATAAATATGCCGGTAATGGCCCACTGAAAATTAGCCCCGCAGACCTAGAAGGAACAGCCTAATGCGCCAAGTCATACTCGATACCGAAACTACTGGCCTGAATCCAGCGACGGGCGATCGCGTGATTGAGATTGGCTGCGTTGAGCTAGTTAATCGGAGATTAACTGAACGAACCTTTCACCATTACATTAATCCAGAGCGCGACATCGATGCGGGTGCCTATGCCGTCCATGGCCTCTCGCGGGCTTTTTTGTCGGATAAGCCCGTCTTTGCTCAGATCGCGGAAGATCTAATTGAGTTTGTTGCTGATGCTGAATTAATTATTCACAATGCACCATTTGATTTGGGCTTCTTGGATAGTGAGTTTGCCCTTCTCAAACGAACCCCGTTTCGCGCCCATGCCAGTAATGTAATTGACACACTCGTCAATGCGCGCCAAATGTTCCCGGGTAAACGCAACTCCTTGGATGCCTTATGCGAACGGTTTTCAATTAGCAATACCCACCGTACATTGCACGGCGCTTTATTGGATGCACAGCTCTTAGCGGAGGTCTATGTTGCAATGACGCGGGGCCAGGAAGACCTCACCATTGATTTAATTGACTACTCAGCCAATCTCGACGCCTCGGGGCAAACCAAGCCACTACCAACCAACTTAATGGTTTTGGCTGCCAGCGAAGATGATTGCGCTTTACACGAGCAGATTCTCAATGAGATTGCCAAAGCAAGTAAAAAAGATCCGGTGTGGGAACGCGCCATAAATTTAGCGCAATAATCGCAGCATATCAAATACGGCGTATTAAACACAGCAGAGTAAAGTCTCTGCATTTCAGAATGCCTAAATGAATAAAGGAGGATCAATCCCCCTTTATTGCATTCGATTTACCTCTACTGATGTGCGCGTCTAGCGCTCGATTGCTGCCGCAATCGCTTTACCAAGGTCATCCGTCTTCGCAGTACCACCTACATCCGGTGTGAGTGGCGCGTGCCCAGGACCTGCGGAGAGCACGTCTTCAATAGCGGTAAAGATGCGCTTGCCTGCCTCGGGGTAGCCCAAGTGGTCCATCATCATGGAGGCGCTCCAAATTTGGCCAATTGGGTTCGCAATCTTCTTGCCAAAAATATCGGGCGCAGATCCATGTACCGGCTCAAACAATGATGGGAATAATCCTTCGGGATTAATGCTGCCGGATGGCGCTACTGCAATAGTGCCGGTGCATGCAGGGCCTAAATCCGACAGAATGTCGCCAAACAAATTACTAGCGACGACGACATCGAAGCGGTCTGGGTTCATCACAAACTGCGCCGTCAAAATATCGATGTGGTACTTGTCGCTTTTGACGTTCGGGTATTTTTTTGCCATTGCCTCTACCCGCTCATCCCAATACGGCATGGTGATTGCAATGCCATTCGACTTAGTTGCAGATGTGAGGTGTTTTTTATCGCGGCTCTGGGCTAAGTCATAGGCAAACTTCAGAATGCGGTCAACGCCATGGCGGGTAAAAACGGATTCTTGTAAAACAAATTCCCGATCGGTATCCGGGAACATTTTGCCGCCTACGCTGGAGTATTCGCCTTCGGTATTTTCGCGTACGACAAAGAAATCAATGTCACCGGGTTTGCGATTGGCGAGTGGGCAAGGCACGCCCGGCAGTAAGCGCACTGGTCGTAAATTGACGTACTGATCAAAACCGCGGCGGAACTGAATCAAACTTCCCCAGAGTGATACATGATCTGGAAGTATGTCTGGCATACCAACGGCGCCAAAGAAAATGGCATCATATTGCATTAAGGTATCAAACCAATCGTCCGGCATCATCTTGCCATGCTTAAGGTAGTAATCGCAGCTTGCAAAGTCAAAGTGATCAAACTGCATTGGGATGCCGAGTTTTCTGCTGACCGCCTCTAAGGCGCGCACGCCCTCGGGCATCACTTCTTTGCCGATACCATCTCCTGGAATAACGGCAATTTTGGGATTCTGAACTATTTTTTGTGCTTTCATGGCGGGCTTCGTAAGGGTGAGATAGAGGGTGAGTTAGACGGTGTGCTGGGCAGCACAATGATGAGGTTTATTTTACAAGCCTTGTTGTGGGGAAATAGACGCCTGCCACTAACTGATGGCGCGCCGAATCGTATCGCGCCCTGGCTTACCCTCGGCAATCGAGTCTGAGTCGGCATTGGGGGTGTTTTCAATCGTTTCGGGTATAGACTCCTGCATGCGGATATTGTCCTTAGGGCAGATCGGCGCGCCGTAGCTGGCCCATCGCTTCAGTAAGGTCACCTCGTAACCGCATTGCCCGCACTTGGCTTTATTGCGACTGGCATTACTGGGTTGCGGTGGCGGAAAGGCAATCGCCTGATGGGGGTAAGGCCCCAGTTCCTGACCAATCATCATCAAACGCACGACCAAGGCTTCGCTAGCATGAGCCATTCGTGCAGGACCCTCTAGGCCCAATGCCTGCGCTATTCCCTTGAAATCCTCGCCGTGGCCACTAAAACAGTCATCCACCGCATGGCAGAGCTCATGAACCAAGGTATCGAGCAACTGAACTGGCTCGTCTAACTTAGGGGAAATAAAAATCTCATTTACACCGTCACCTGAGCGCTCGCGTGGCCAGCACTGACCCAAGGTGGTTCGCGGACTGCTCGAGGCCGGAAAGCCGCAGGACACACGAACCGGCGGAATGGCATAGCCTGCTTTTGAAAAAATCGGCTCAAGGCGTCGAACTGCCTCTTGTAACCAGGCTTCGCGGTTGACGGTGTGGAGAATGGCCATAAAAGAAAAATAGGGGGTGATATAAAGGACTTAGCTGAGCTGACTTGCGATCATACGCCAGCGCCACTAGAATATGCATATGAATGATCTTGAAAGCCTCAGCGCATCCGACGCCGCCCTTGCCCTTGCCCAAGGAAAGATAAAAGCAGAGCATTTAATCAAAGCCTGCTTGGACCGCATTGGGCAACGCGAACGCACCATCAAGGCGTGGGTAAGCCTTGGCAAGGAAAACGCCATCGTGCGTGCACGGCAACTGGATCGCGGGGCATCGACTGGCCTGTTGCATGGTCTACCCATTGGCGTCAAAGACCTGTTTGATACCTACGACCTACCTACGGCGTATGGCTCGCCCATCTACCGTGATTATCAGCCTGTGACGGACGCCGTTTCAATCGCCCTGATGCGCAAAGCGGGTGGCATTATCTTGGGCAAAACCGTGACAACGGAATTCGCTACCTTTCAGAGGGGTCCCACTGCCAATCCCCATAACACAGCCCATACTCCGGGCGGCTCCTCCAGTGGCTCTGCTGCTGCGGTAGCCGACTTTATGGTTCCATTGGCTACGGGTACCCAAACTGCCGGATCGATCATTCGCCCTGCCAGCTTTTGTGGTGTGGTTGGCTATAAACCGAGCTATGGCAAGGTCAGTATTGCGGGCGTAAAAAGCCTCTCGATTTCCATGGATACCTTGGGTTGTTTTGGCAGAACCGTCAGCGATGTTGCCTTAGGCGTTGCAGCCATGAGCGGCGATCACAGTTTGGCTAGCATCGATGCACTGCACCGCAAACCACGCATCGCTCTTGCTAATACAGTGCATTGGCCTTTGGCTCAAAAAGAAACCGCCACAGCAATGTCCTTGGCTCGCTTTGCAGCCAATACTCTCAGCCACCATGGCATTAGTGAAGTGACTTTACCCGCTCTATTTGATGGCTTGGCCGATGCACAAAGCCGCATCATGACTTCAGAAATGTCCCGCAGCTTGCTATTTGAGCGCGTTCATTTTCCCAAGTTATTGAGTAACAAGATAACGGCCCAACTCAAAGATGGCACTGCTAGACCCTATGAAACTTATACCGCTGACTTAATTTATGTTGCACAGGCACGGCAAGCGATGGATCAGTTTTTTGCAGACTACGCTGATGTCATCATTACCCCCAGCGCGATCGGTGAAGCTCCTGCCACCAAGTCCCACACCGGTGATCCGATCTTTTGCCGCTCGTGGTCAGTGCTTGGATATCCTTGCATCAACATCAATGTCAGTACGGGACCCAATCACATGCCAGTAGGAGTACAACTGGTCGCTGGACTAGGGCGTGACCGTTTATTGCTCAGTACTGCAAAAGCATTCGTTCAGGCGCTAGCCGATCCTGCTTCGCGCGCCCAAGCCTAACGCTGGCCAATACGCACATTACCGAACACTGCTTGTGCTTCGGTAGGTAAACAGCGCCAATACTGCTCGCTCGCATGCACCTCGCCTTTCAGGGCTGCTGCTGCTTCCCACGCCCAGCGCGGCTTATATAAAAAGGCCCTAGCAAGAGCAATCAGATCTGCATCGCCTCGCTCCAAAATGGCCTCGGCTTGTTGCGGACTGGTAATGAGTCCCACAGCAATCGTAGGCAAGCCTGCATGCGCTTTGATTGCTTTCGCAAAAGGCACTTGGTAGTCCGGTCCAATGGCAATTTGTTGCTGCCGCGAAATCCCGCCCGATGAGACATGAATAAAGTTGGCACCCGCCGCTTTTAAGCGAGCGGCAAACTCGGTTGACTCTTCAATAGTCCAGCCACCATCGATCCAATCCGATGCCGAAAGACGCAAGCCCAGCACTCCCGCATACGCCTTACGAACAGCTGCAAATAGCTCGAGTGGAAAACGAATGCGATTCTCAAAAGATCCGCCATAGGCATCGCTACGTTGGTTTGCAATCGGCGATAAAAATTGGTGCAGTAAATACCCGTGTGCACAGTGCAACTCCATCCCGTCGATGCCAATGCGATCAGCACGCAGGGCTGCAGTCACAAATGCATCAATCATCGCCTGCAGTTCAGTTGTACTCATGGAATGCGGAGTCCGTTCATTCGGTAACTGCGGAATCTCCGATGGGCCACAGATGGCCCAGCCGCCCTGATCTTCTGCTAGCAACTGACCGCCTTCCCAAGGGGTCGCGCTCGAGGCCTTACGGCCAGCGTGCGAGAGCTGAATAAAAACAGGTAAGGCTGGTGCTAAGGCACGTGCTCGGCTTAACTTGTCTTTTAAGGCTGCTTCAGTCGCGTCATTCCATAAACCTAAACAGGCTGGGGTGATTCGCCCTTGGGCTGTAACGGCAGTCGCCTCAATCATGAATAGCCCTGCCCCGCTATTGAGTAGATTGCCCCAATGCATCAGGTGCCAATCCATGGCGCAGCCGTCCACCGCCGAATACTGGCACATCGGCGCTACCACAATGCGGTTCGCTAGGGTCAAATCTCCCTTAGGGGAGGTCAGGGTATAGGGAGAAAAGAGCAGACTCATTGAAAAAACCTTTTAATGACAAATAGTGAGGAATACAGCTAAAAATAGACGATAGCGATAGAATAATGGGATTCCAAGTTCAGTTCGATACTTCACGGGACTAAACACCCGATTTGCCGCATAAACCAAGGTATTTCCCCGAAACAAAGCACCAAACCACATTTAGCTCTAGTTCATCAGCAGAAGGCCCTATGACCAGCAATAAAACCCCTCCATTTAATTCCAAAGACGATATTGCCCACTTTATTGGCGGTGTCCTGCACCTGCCCAGCAATACGCGCTTTGGCGACGTTTACCATCCCGCCAGCGGCCAAGTTGCCCGGCGTGTTGCGCTTGCTAGCAAAGGCGATGTCAACGAGGCCGTTGCTTCTGCTAAGGCCGCCTTTCCGGCCTGGGCGGATACCCCACCCCTACGCCGTGCGCGCATCCTCTTTAAATATTTAGAGCTGCTAAATGGTCACCGCGATGAATTGGCTGCCATCATTACCGCTGAACATGGCAAAGTATTTACAGACGCCCAAGGCGAAGTAACCCGCGGCATTGAGATTGTCGAATTTGCGACCGGCATTCCAGAGTTACTTAAGGGCGATTACAGCGAGCAGGTCTCAACCGATATTGATAACTGGATCATGCGCCAGCCCTTAGGCGTAGTTGCTGGCATTACACCGTTTAATTTCCCGGTGATGGTGCCAATGTGGATGTTCCCAGTAGCCATTGCTTGCGGCAATACCTTCATTTTGAAGCCCAGCCCAACTGATCCTTCCGCCTCACTCTTGATGGCTAAATTACTCACTGAGTCTGGCTTACCCAAAGGGGTGTTTAACGTCGTTCAGGGTGACAAAGAAGCGGTAGATGCCTTAATTGAAAATCCAGATGTCAAGGCGATTAGCTTTGTTGGCTCTACTCCCATTGCCAATTACATCTACGAGCGCGGCGCGCACTTTGGTAAGCGTGTGCAAGCCCTCGGCGGCGCCAAGAATCACATGGTAGTCATGCCGGATGCCGATATTGATAAAGCCGTCGATGCCCTCGTTGGCGCGGCCTATGGCTCTGCCGGTGAGCGCTGCATGGCGATCTCGGTGGCGGTTTTAGTAGGCGACGCTGCCGAAAAAATCATGCCTAAACTGATTGAGCGTGCCCGTACCTTGAAGATTAAAAATGGTATGGAACTCGATGCGGAAATGGGTCCAATCGTGACCCGGGCCGCCCTCGATCGCATTACCGGCTACATTGATAAAGGCGTTGCGGCTGGCGCCAAGCTGCTAGTCGACGGACGTAATTTTTCCGTTCCTGGATCAGAGAACGGATTTTGGTTGGGCGGCACGCTGTTTGATGGCGTTACTCCTAATATGCAAATTTACCTGGAAGAGATTTTTGGGCCCGTACTCTCCTGCGTGCGTGTTGCCAACTTTGCCGAAGCACTGGATTTAGTCAATGCCCATGAATTTGGTAATGGAGTGGCTTGCTTTACTAGCGATGGCAATATTGCGCGTGAGTTTGCTCGCCGTGTCCAGGTGGGCATGGTGGGTATTAACGTACCCATTCCAGTGCCGATGGCTTGGCATGGCTTTGGTGGCTGGAAGCGCTCGCTCTTTGGCGACATGAATGCCTATGGCAAAGAAGGTGTGCGTTTTTATACCAAACAAAAAAGTGTGATGCAGCGCTGGCCAGAGAGTATTGCTAAGGGCGCAGAGTTTGTGATGCCCACCTCTAAGTAATTTTAGCGGTCTCGGGCTACCATCTTAGGTTTGCCTTAAATAGAATTAGCAACCCTCGGGTTGCTATTTTCTTTACTGCAGGGTATTTTTCAAAAGCGGTATGGCTGGTAAAGCGAGGATTTCAATTCCTTCTTCACGCAGTGACTCTGCCTCATCTGCAGTAGTACTTCCCCGAATGCTGCGCTCGGGTGACTCTTTGTAATGAATCTTACGAGCCTCCTCTGCAAATTCAGAGCCTACATCCTCTGAACGGCTCATGAATTCACGCATCCCATTTAAAAAGGCAGCCTGTACTTGCGCCTCCAATTGGCTGTGATCGGCGCGCGTCACTGCGGCCACCTCATTCTGGTTTGACTGATTTTCTGCAGGGCCTGCCTTGGCGAGTGCACTAGAAGCCCCGCTGCTTTGGGCTTGATTCTCTTTGGCATGGGACTTCCCAATGTGGGGTGCCGATGGCATCCGCGTAATCACAGTGCTATTGCATAAAGGGCAAGCAAGCATGCCACTGGCCTGCTGGGTGAGGCAATCTTCCTCCGAAGCAAACCACCCCTCAAAGCGGTGCTCAAAAGAACAGGATAGGTTATAGACTTTCATACCATGTAGATGGGGGCAAAACTGCTTAATTCAATATGGTTTATTTTAATGGTGTTTTTTTATCGGCGACGATCGCTTGCGGTTTTACCAAGCCGCGGCGATAGCGGTCTAACCAATACGCTGAAATCGTGGTCTTGACGTCGGTAATGGCGCCCTCTTCTACCCACGTCAGCAATTCATCCAAAGTAGCAGCAAATACGTCTAAAAATTCCTCATCGTCGAGCTGGCGCTCGCCTTTGATGAGCCCCTCAGCCAAATAAATATCGATGAATTCGGTCGAATAGGAAATCACCGGATGAATGCGCCGAATGTAGCTCCATTTTGTGGCGGTATACCCGGTCTCTTCTTGTAGCTCACGCTGCGCGCACATGAGGGGATCCTCACCCAGATCGAGCTTACCCGCCGGAATTTCCATGCATACGCGCGCAACGGGATAGCGATACTGGCGCTCGAGTAAAATTCGGCCATCGTCCAGCAGTGCCACAATCGCTACCGCCCCCGGATGCGTGAGGTACTCGCGCACCGCCTCGCTACCATCGGGCATGCGGACCGTATCACGCTTCATATTTAAAAATATGCCGCCGTATAGATCCTGTGTATCGATGCGCTCCTCTTTTAAGTGGGCATCGCCTGTGGGTAAATCATGCAGGGATTTTTCAGTCATTAAAGAGTATCCATAAAAAACCCAGCTAATGAGCTGGGTTTATCGTATTAGCCACCGAGCAAGGTGTTTCGCATGACATCCAAGCATAAGGCCATCAAAGCTCCTGGGAATATACCAAGAGCCAATATCATCAGGCCATTCACGCCCAAAACGCCTTTTGCAATAGCAGTGCCACTAACGGAATGCTCATGACTTGGTTCATCGAAGTACATGACCTTAACTACGCGCAAGTAATAAAACGCACCAATTAATGAGGCAATCACGGCAATCACGGCCAAGAAAACATAATTGGCATCCACTAAGACCTCAAGTACGGACAGCTTAGCAGCAAAACCGACCGTCGGCGGAATACCTGCTAAGGAGAACATCATCAGCAACCCCAAGAAAGCAAACCACGGGTGTTTGCGATTGAGGCCTTTTAAGCCATCGAGCGTTTCACAGTCATATCCCTTGCGCGATAACACCATGAGTAGGCCAAAAGTACCGAGTGTGGTGATGACATAGGTCACCGCATAAAACATGGAGGCGCTAAAGGCGTGGTCATCAAACACCGAGAGCATACCCAGCAAGACAAAGCCCATCTGTGCAATCGCCGAGTAGGCCAGCATCCGCTTTAGATTGGTTTGCGCGATCGCAGTGACATTACCCACCACCAAAGAGAGGACGGCCAATATCATCAGCATCGGTTGCCAATCAGCTAAGAGTGGCAGCAAAGTATTAACCAGCAAACGGAAGAGCAATGCAAACGCGGCCAATTTAGGTGCAGCTGCAATGAGTAATGTCACTGCAGTTGGCGCCCCTTGGTAGACGTCCGGCACCCACATATGAAATGGTGCAACCCCCAATTTGAAGGCCAAGCCAGCCATAATAAAGACGAGGCCAAATGCCATGATGAGGTGGTTAATGCGGGGGTCAGCAACCGTTCTAAAGATCTCTACTAGGTCGAGGGATCCGGTAACGCCATAGAGCATCGACATGCCATAGAGCAAGAAGCCCGACGCTAAGGCGCCTAGCACAAAGTATTTAATGGCCGCCTCAGAAGACATGCCACTGGAATGCCGCATGGCCACTAAACCATAGGTAGATAAGGCCATGAGCTCTAAACCGAGGTAGAGGGTCAAAAGGTTGGACCCCGATATGAGCACCAGCTGACCCAAAAGCGCAAACAAGGCCAACACAATAAAGTCCGGCCTAAACAAGCCACGATCAATCAGATACTGTTTCGAATAAATTAAGGTAATTAATAAGGCAAAGCACGATACCGCCTTGAGTAAATTGGCAACCGGATCGGATTGGAATAAACCGTACATGGCGTAATACGGCAGATCGTCCACGCGAAACAGAAAAGCGATGCCAAGACCAACTAATAAGATACAGCTGCAGAAATACACAAATGATGCTGCCTTGGGCGTATGGAATACATCCGGCCCTCGGTCTTCTTTCTTTTCTTTAATGAATGCGCTAGTCAGCAGCAGGTCACTTGCAATAAAAGCAAGGATAAGTTCAGGGGCAATCGCAATCAGGTCAAAAGTATCCATGGTGTTACCTTACTTAAAGTTTGCTGATAGCGACATGCTCAAGCAGATGGATCACTGCTGGGTGAATGATGTCAGTAAAGGGTTTTGGATAAATACCCATCCAGAGAACACAGATGGACAGGACAGCCAACATGAAAAACTCGCGGCTATTGATATCAGTCAGTGCATCAACCTCGGAATTGGCGATTGTGCCAAAGATAACGCGCTTGACCATCCACAAGGAATAGGCCGCGCCAAGCATGAGCGCGGTAGCCGCCAGCAAACCAATCCAAAAGTCATAATCAACCGCCGCAAGAATCACCATGAATTCCCCAACGAAGCCCGAGGTGGCCGGCAAGCCGCAATTGGCCATGGCCAAAAAGACCATGAACACCGAGAACTTGGGCATGCGGTGAATCACACCACCAAAATCGGCAATTTGGCGGGTATGCATGCGGTCATAGAGAACCCCAATCGCCAAGAACATGGCTCCGGAGATAAAGCCGTGGGAAATCATTTGAATGATACCGCCCTCCACGCCGAGTGGGCTAAACAAGAAGAAGCCCAGAGTAACAAAGCCCATATGCGCCACCGATGAATACGCCACCAGCTTTTTCATATCTTTTTGGACTAAGGCAACGAGGCCAACGTAAATCACCGCCACCAGTGATAAGAAAATAACAAAGGGGCCGAGGTACATGCTGGCATCCGGTGCAATCGGCAAGGAGAAACGCAAGAAACCATACGCACCGAGCTTGAGCATAATTGCCGCCAACACAACCGAGCCGCCGGTCGGCGCTTCCACGTGCACGTCGGGCAACCAGGTATGCAAAGGCCACATGGGTACTTTGACTGCAAAGGCCATAAAAAAGGCAAAGAAAATCAGGATTTGCTCAACAATATCCAGCGGGGCATGGTGCCAGGTCTGAATGTCAAAGGTATTGGTAGCGTTGTACAGGTAAAGGATCGCTATCAAGGTAAGGAGCGAGCCCAGCAAGGTATAGAGGAAGAATTTGAACGCTGCATAGATGCGGTTCTTGCCGCCCCATACGCCGATGATGATGTACATCGGTATTAAAGTCGCCTCAAAGAAAACATAGAACAGCATGCCGTCGAGGGCCGAGAACACGCCAATCATCAAGCCCGACAAAATCAGGAAGGACGCGAGGTACTGCGATACTTTTTCAGTTATCACTTCCCAAGCAGCTATGACAACAAAAATAGTAATAAATGCTGTCAGCACGACAAACCAAACGGAGATACCGTCTACCCCTAAGTGGTAGTTGATGTCGTAGCGCTCAATCCAACTGAGCTTTTCCACAAACTGCATTCCGGCAGTGGTTTCATCAAACTGCAATACCAAAGGTAAGGTAGCAATAAAGCCCAGCACAGAACCAAACAAAGCAAGATAACGCACACCGGAGGATGGACGCTCAGACCCATAAATCAAAATGATCAGACCGAAAACGATCGGGATCCAGATGGCGTAAGAAAGAATCATAACGGGGTGTTCTACTTAGTAAGCGATGTAAATATAGGTATACAAAATCCATGAGAGCAAGGCAATTAAGCCCAATATCATGGCAAAGGCATAGTGATAGAGGTAGCCCGATTGCAAGTGGCGGATTGCGCCTGCAAATCGACCGATCAAGTGAGCACTGCCATTAACAAAAAAGCCATCGATGATTTTTTGATCGCCGCGATGCCAAAATACACCGCCAAACCAAAGCATTCCTTTTGCAAAGACAGCCTGGTTTAACTCATCCAAATAATATTTGTGATCGAGGAGCTTCTTGATGGGGGCAAGCGCCTCAGATACCTTGGCTGGCAGGCTGGGTACCCACAGATAGCCAATCGCAGCGGTAAGGACACCCAAAACAACCAAGAGCAGTACTGGTGTACTAAATGCATGAACCGCCATCGCAACTGGCCCATGGAAGGCCTCTGCCAATTCCTTCATGACGGGATGCTTGGCGATATCAATGAAGATCGAATCACCAAAGAATGTACCGAAGAGCAATGGATCGATCGTATAAAAACCAATAATGACCGATGGAATCGCCAAGAGGATTAATGGCACAGTGACAACCCATGGAGACTCATGGGGTTTCTCTCCTGGCGCTAGGCCGTGGTGCGCATGATCATCGTGGCCGTGATCGTCGTGTGCATGGTGCTCATGGCTTGCATGCCCAAAACGCTCTTTGCCATGGAAGACATAAAAATACAGACGGAAGGAATACAAGGCCGTGACAAAGACGCTGGCCATCACCGCAAACAAGGCAAATCCAGAGCCAGGGATGGTGCTGGCTGCCACCGCTTCAATAATCGAATCTTTAGAATAAAAGCCAGAGAAGAACGGCGTGCCAATTAGGGCCAAGCTACCCAACAGCATCATCAGGCAGGTGACGGGCATGTACTTCCACAGGCCGCCCATCTTGCGCATGTCTTGTTCATGGTGCATTCCAAGGATCACACTACCCGCCCCGAGGAACAAGAGCGCCTTGAAAAATGCGTGGGTCATTAAGTGGAAAATGGCGATGGGATAGGCAGACACGCCCAGAGCAATGGTCATGAAACCCAATTGCGATAGGGTTGAATACGCAACCACCCGCTTGATATCGTTTTGCACGATACCTAAGAAACCCATGAATAGCGCAGTAATAGAACCGATCACCAAAATAAAGCTGAGGGCCGTATCGGACAATTCAAACAAGGGTGACATACGGCTCACCATGAATATGCCGGCCGTCACCATGGTTGCCGCATGAATCAACGCAGAAATGGGGGTTGGGCCTTCCATCGAATCGGGCAGCCAGACATGCAGAGGAAACTGAGCCGATTTACCCATTGCGCCAATGAAGAGGCAAATGCAAGCAACAGTAACTAAATTCCAGTCCGTGCCTGGCAGAGTCTGCGCAGCTAATACGGTATTTTGGGCAAAGATGGCATCGTAGTTCATGGAGCCAGTACCAGCCAACAGCAAACCAATCCCCAAAATAAATCCAAAATCGCCGACGCGGTTCACTAAGAAGGCTTTCATATTGGCAAATACAGCGCTTTGGCGCTCGTAGTAAAAACCAATCAGCAGATAGGACACAACGCCTACTGCTTCCCAGCCAAAAAAGAGCTGAAGCAGGTTGTTGCTCATCACCAGCATCAGCATGGCAAAGGTAAATAAGGAGATGTAGGAGAAGAAGCGGTTGTAGCCCTCCTCCTCTGCCATATAGCCAATGGTGTAGATGTGAACCATTAAAGAGACAAAGGTCACCACCACCATCATGATTGCGCTCAGCGGATCGATTAAGAAACCAATATCAAAACTGAGTTCACCCAGTTGCATCCAGCGATAAACCGAACCATTGAAGTAAAAGCCGTCCATTACCTGCATCAAGACATTGCAAGATAAAACAAACGCAATCATCACACCCAAAATGGCGATGGTTTGACAAGCACCACGGCTCAGCTGCTTGCCTAAGAAGCCAGTCCCAAAAAACCCAACCAGCATGCTACCAATTAAGGGTGCAAGCGGTATGGCACAGAGTACGGGAATAGTGAGGATCAGTTCCATTGCAGGGGTCTTTTTAAACTAGCCTTTAAGGTGATCAAGGTCTTCAGCATTGATCGAATCGAATTTGCGAAACAGCGTAACCAAGATTGCCAAGCCAATAGCGGCCTCGGCAGCTGCAACGGTCAAGATGAAAAACACAAAGACTTGACCTGCCATGTCGCCTAAGTAATAGGAGAAGGCAACAAAGTTCATATTGACAGATAGAAGCATCAGCTCAATCGCCATCAACAAAATAATGATGTTGCGGCGATTTAAGAAAATACCAACCACACTAATCGCAAACAGAATGGCGCCGAGTACTAAAAAATGCGCAAGCGTGATAGTCATGATGTATCTCCGCTCTTTTTACCGCGTTGATCTTGCTTTGCATCCATCTCGGAATCCATCTTCACCATACGCATACGGTCAGATGGATTAACCGCAACCTGATCGGCCACAATTTGCGACTTGGAATCTTTGCGGCTGCGCAAGGTTAAAGCAACCGCAGCAATAATGGCAACGAGCAGAATGATGCCGGCGATCTCAAAGGCATAGACATAATCCACAAAGAGGACTCGTCCTAGCGCTTGGGTATTGGGAACGCCGCCCATTTCTTCGAGCATGGGCTGCAGCGGTACTGTGGTTCCGACAAAACCTCGGATTAAGACGATGGAGAGCTGCATCACAATTACTGCGCCAATCAAAAAGGCGACTGGCAAAAACTTCTTGAAATCCCGACGCAGATGAGCCAAATCGAGATCCAGCATCATCACCACGAAGAGGAAGAGCACCATTACCGCACCAACGTAAACCAAGATTAAAACCAGACTCAAGAACTCAGCCCGCAGCAGCATCCATAATCCCGAAGCGCAGAAAAAAGCCAGGATTAAAAAGAGTGCTGAGTTCACCGGATTGCGAGCGGTGATCACCTGCAGAGCAGATAACACCAAAATGCCCGCAAAGGCATAGAAGAAAATCGAATAGATGGTTGCGGGTTCGAATGTCATAAAAGGGTATTAACGGTATGGGGCATCGGCTTTACGATTGGCTGCAATCTCGGCTTCATACTGATCGCCAACGGCCAAGAGCATGTCTTTTGTGAAATACAAGTCACCCCGCTTATCACCAAAGTACTCAAAGATATTGGTTTCGACAATGGCATCAACTGGGCAAGCCTCTTCACAGAAGCCGCAAAAAATGCATTTGGTTAAATCGATGTCGTAACGCGTAGTACGGCGTGTGCCATCCTCGCGCTGATCCGATTCAATCGAAATCGCCATGGCAGGACATACGGCTTCGCATAATTTACAAGCGATGCAACGCTCTTCCCCATTGGGATAGCGACGCAAAGCATGCAGTCCGCGGAAACGCGGGGACTGGGGGGTCTTTTCTTCCGGATACTGCACCGTGAACTTGGGCTTAAAGAGGTATTTTCCGGTGATTGCCATCCCAGTCAAAATATCCTTGAGCATGAGGCTACTTAAAAACTGATTTATTCGCTTAAACATAATCGTGGCTTAGTTCCAAATGTTCCATGGAGAAATGACCCAAGTACCAACCAAAATGACCCAAACAACGGACAGTGGGATGAAAATCTTCCAGCCCAAGCGCATGATTTGATCGTAACGATAGCGTGGCAAGGTAGCCCGCAACCAAATAAAGCAAGAGAGGATGAAGAAAGTCTTGGCAAACAACCAGAAGAAGCCTGGAATATCGCGCAGGATAGGCAAATCCAGAATCGGCAACCATCCGCCCAAGAACAAAATCGATGTGAGCGCGGCAATCATGATCATATTGGCGTATTCCGCCAAGAAGAACATTGCGTATGCCATACCGGAGTATTCCACCATGTGCCCAGCCACAATCTCAGACTCGCCTTCGACAACGTCAAAAGGATGGCGGTTGGTTTCGGCAACACCAGAGATAAAGTAAATCAAGAACATCGGTAATAGCGGCAACCAGTTCCACGATAGGAAATTCAGTCCCATGTCAGCAAAGATGCCAGTATCTTGCAGGAGCACGATTTTGCTTAGATTGAGTGAACCTGAAATGATGAGCACGGTGACCAGCGCAAAGCCCATGGCGATTTCATAAGAAATCATTTGTGCCGAAGCGCGCATCGCTGCTAAGAATGGGTATTTAGAGTTCGACGCCCATCCCGCCAAAATCACGCCATACACCCCGATTGATGAAATCGCAATGACATACAGCAGGCCAGCATTCACATCCGCCAGAACCATCTCCGCCTGAAACGGAATCACCGCCCAGGCCGCAAATGCCGGGGCAATCACCATCACAGGCGCAACAACAAACAGCACTTTATTAGAACGGGTTGGGGAAACAATCTCTTTGAGTAACAACTTAATCGCATCAGCAATCGGTTGCAGTAATCCCAATGGGCCAGTGCGATTGGGGCCGAGACGTATGTGCATCCAGCCAATGAGTTTGCGCTCCCACAAGGTCATATAGGCAACCGCAGCAAACATAGGTAAGACAATTGCGACGATCTTGACTAATGTCCAAACCAGAGGCCATAGCGAGCCAAAGAGTTCGGCTCCGTGCAGATTGATGGCGTTGAGTATCTCAGTCATCGTGATTCCTAAACTCGGCTGACCGTAACAGCGCCAAACATCGCACCGAGCTCAGCGCTTGCAGGCGTGGTGGCTGACAAGCGCACGCACCCAGCAGCCAACTGGCTTTCCAACATGGCAGGCATCTGAACTGTATTGCCGCCCTGTGTAATCGCTACCAAATCGCCCTCTTTCAAATTCAACTCTGCGAACGTTTTCGCATTTAAGCCAAGGCGATGCGCATTTTTAGCATCGCGGGTCAATTGCAATGCAGGAGCACGGCGAACGATCGCATCGACACCGTAAATGGGTAAATCGCTTACGCGCTCAAGGCCCTTAACGGCCTGCTCTTGCGAGAGGCTTAGGGTTGCAGTAAATCGGTTATTGAGGCGCTCGGCAATGGGTTTTGCAAAGGCTTCACCACAAACCTCTTCTGGTGTATTGAGTAAGAAGCCATTCAGGCCGAGCAAACTTCCCATAGTGCGCAATACTTTCCATGCTGGTCTTGCATCTGCTAGGGGGCGTACCGATGGCTGTATCGTCTGCACTGTTCCTGCGGCATTGATAAAGCTACCAACCGATTCCGTGAATGGGGTAATGGGTAACAACACATCAGCCAATTCCAATAGTTCACTGCTTACAAATGCACTCAGCGCAATGACGGTATCGGCCTTCGTGAGGGCTGCACGGGTTTGCTCTGGATTTGGTAAATCAGATAATGGCTCTACATTCAGTAAAAGGACTGCGCGAGCACTACCGTCCAATACGGCATCAATGCCTGCATTGGGTTTTTGCTGAACGGCTTGCAGCAGCGGTGCCGCGACGGCATTACCACCAACGGGCAAAAATCCAAAGGTAGCGCCAGTTTGCTCGGCAATAAATTGGGCCAGCACGTGCAGATTAGAAGCGTGGGGATGCGCAATCGCAGCAGAGCCCAAAAGCACCGCCTTATTACTTCCAGATAAAAGGCTATCCGCAATGGCTTGCGCTTCTGGTGAAACCGCCCCACCCTGAATACCTGCCGGTAATGGACTCGCATTTGCTTTTGCAATCGCGCTGGCAACTTCGGTCAGCACTGCGGTCCAGCGACTTGGAGCCGCAGCAAGATTCAGCGAAGGCATTAACCAATCGTCACCGCCCGTATCCATTCTCGAAATCTGGAGGCCGCGCTTCGTAGCGGTACGCAAACGCGCCGCAATCAGCGGCTGCTCTTTACGTAAAAAACTACCGATCACGAAAGCACGATCTAGCTGGCTCAAATTCGCAATCGGCATACCAAGCCATGGGGCAGCTGCAGCACCGCGTACATCGGTTTGGCGCAGGCGCGTCTCCACGCGGTCAGAGCCCATTGCGCGCACGACTTTTTGCAGGAGATGTAACTCCTCTACGCTTGAGATTGGGTGAGCGATGGCTGCAAGTGCATCAGAGCCTTGTTCAGTCGTAATGGTTTTCAAGGAACGGGTGACGTACTCTAAGGCAGACTCCCAGTCTGTCTCGAGCCACTTGCCCTCTTGCTTGACCATCGGCACGGTCATACGCTCTGCACTGTTTACACCTTCGTAGGCAAAGCGGTCGCGGTCGCTAATCCAGCACTCATTAATGGCTTCGTTTTCCAGAGCAACCACCCGCATCACACGGTTCGCTTTGGTTTGTACTGTGGTATTGGTGCCCAAACTATCGTGCGGGCTCAATGAGCGCTTACGACCCAACTCCCAGGTGCGTGCAGCATAACGGAATGGTTTACTCGTTAAGGCGCCGACTGGGCAAATATCAATCATGTTTCCGGATAACTCGGAATCAATCGTTTGACCAAAGAAGGTGGTGATCTCAGAATGCTCACCGCGATTCACCATGCCGAGTTCCATAATTCCCGAAACTTCTTGGCCGAAGCGAACGCAGCGGGTGCAATGAATACAGCGCGTCATCTCTTCCATGGAAATGAGCGGCCCCACATTTTTATGAAACACCACGCGCTTTTCTTCGCTGTAGCGCGATGATGACTTACCGTAACCTACGGCTAAGTCCTGCAATTGGCACTCACCGCCCTGATCGCAAATGGGGCAATCGAGGGGGTGATTAATGAGTAAGAATTCCATAACCGAACGCTGCGCTTCGACTGCTTTTGCCGAATGTGTAAAGACCTTCATGCCTTGGGTTACGGGCGTTGCGCAGGCTGGTAATGGTTTAGGAGCTTTTTCTACTTCGACCAAGCACATGCGGCAATTGGCTGCGATCGATAATTTCTTGTGATAGCAAAAATGGGGAATGTAGGTTCCCAATTTATTTGCGGCGTGCATCACCATCGAACCTTGCGGAACTTCGACTGCCTTGCCGTCCAATTCGATTTCAACCATGCTCACGTCAACAAATCCTTCTCTTTTCTAGTAGCTATTAAACGTATTCAGGCACGATGCAGCGCTTGTGCTCAACGTGGTGCACAAATTCATCCATGTAATGCTTAAGCATCCCGCGCACTGGCATTGCTGCAGCATCACCTAAAGCACAAATGGTTCTGCCTTGAATATTCGCGGCAACGTCATTCAGTAAATCCAAATCTTCTGGGCGCCCTTGTCCATGCTCAATGCGATTGACGATGCGCCACAACCAGCCGGTGCCCTCACGGCATGGGGTGCACTGTCCGCAGGACTCTTCGTGATAAAAATACGATAGGCGCAATAGAGACTTGACCATGCAACGCGTGTCATTCATCACAATCACCGCACCTGAACCCAGCATTGAACCTGCTTTAGCGATGCTGTCGTAGTCCATCGTCAGATCCATCATCATGGCGCCCGGAACCACAGGAGCCGAGGATCCGCCTGGGATCACTGCTTTCAATGCTTTTCCTTCGCGCATACCACCAGCAAGCTGCAAAAGCTCTGAGAACGGCGTACCCAATGGAACTTCGTAATTACCGGGGTGAACAACGTCGCCAGACACCGAGAAGATTTTGGTGCCGCCATTATTCAGCTTACCCAATTTCAAATACGCTTCACCACCAATTGCCAATATGAAAGGCACGGCAGCGAAGGTTTCGGTATTGTTAATCGTGGTAGGTTTGCCATACAAACCAAAGCTCGCTGGGAACGGTGGTTTGAAACGGGGCTGCCCCTTTTTACCTTCGAGGGATTCAAGTAGTGCGGTCTCTTCACCGCAAATGTAGGCGCCCCAACCTGGAGACGCGTGCAGTTGAAAGTTAAAGTCGGTTCCTAGAATGGAATCACCCAAGTAACCTGCGGCACGAGCCTCTTCCAATGCCTCTTCAAAGCGGGTATAGACTTCCCAGATTTCACCGTGGATGTAGTTATAACCAACGCTAATGCCCATGGTGTAGGCGCCGATGATCATGCCTTCGATCAATGCATGTGGGTTGTAGCGCATGATGTCACGATCCTTGAACGTACCAGGCTCGCCCTCATCGCTATTGCAAACCAAATACTTCTGGCCTGGGAACTGACGGGGCATAAAGCTCCACTTCAGTCCTGTCGGAAAGCCTGCGCCCCCACGTCCACGCAATGAAGATGCCTTTAACTCAGCAATCAATACGTCTGGCGTTACTTTATCCGTCAGAATTCGACGAAGCTGCTGATAACCGCCGCGGTTTTCATAGTCTTTGAGGCCCCAGTTAGATCCATTGAGGCCCGCCAAAATTAATGGTTTGATGTGACGGCTATGGAGACTTGTCATGCTGATAGTCCTTTTGCCGAAGCGCGCAACTCATTTAAGAGTGCGTCAATTTTTTCATTACTCATAAAACTGCACATGGTTTTGTTGTTCACGAGCATCACTGGGGAATCGCCACAGGCGCCCATACACTCGCCCTCTTTTAAGGTAAAGGTGCCGCAAGGCGTGGTCTCATTAAAACCAATCCCCAATTGCTGCTTTAAATAATTGGCAGCGCGCTCACCATTACTTAACTGGCATGGCAAATTAGTGCACACCACAATTTTGTACTTCCCAATTGGCTTGGTGTCGTACATATTGTAAAAAGTGGCGACCTCATCGACTGCAATGGTGGTCATGCCCAATACGGATGCAACCTCAGAAATAATCTCAGGCGATACCCAGCCCACTTCGGTTTGCGCTGCAATGAGGCAGGCCATCACAGCCGATTGCTTTTGGTCAGCAGGATACTTGGCAATATTGCGCTCCATATCAGCGCGGGTCTTGGCAGATAGTTGCATGGTTGGAGTGTGTGTCATGAATGAGTCCTGAATACCTAAGCGATTAGCGATCGATCTCACCGAACACAATGTCTTGTGTACCAATAATCGTTACCGCATCGGCAATCATGTGGCCGCGGGCCATTTCATCGAGGGATGCCAGATGCACAAAACCAGGGGCACGGATTTTTAGGCGATATGGTTTATTCGCGCCATCGGATACGGCGTAGATGCCAAACTCACCCTTGGGGTGCTCAACAGCAGCGTAAGCCTCCCCTGCCGGAACATGAATACCTTCGGTAAAAAGTTTGAAATGGTGAATCAACTCTTCCATATTGTTTTTCATGTCCACGCGGGCTGGTGGCGAAACCTTGTGGTTATCGCTCATTACTGGGCCGGGATTGGCACGCAGCCACGCAATACACTGCTGCACAATGCGATTGGATTGGCGCATCTCTTCCATGCGGATCAAATACCGATCGTAGGAGTCCCCGTTGACACCAACCGGAATCTCAAAGTTCAATCGATCGTAGACTTCGTAGGGCTGCTTCTTGCGTAAATCCCATTCCACCCCAGAGCCGCGAAGCATGGGACCCGTAAAGCCCAGTTGCAAGGCGCGCTCGGGCGAGACAACCCCAATACCGACTAGGCGCTGCTTCCAAATGCGGTTATCGGTTAACAAATTGCAGTACTCATCGACGTTTCCGGGGAAGCGCTGCGTAAATGCTTCAATGAAATCCAGCAAGGAACCGCTGCGATCTTCGTTTAAGCGCTTGAGTGCACTGCTGCTGCGAGTCTTTGACTCAGCAAACTGCGGCATGCGCTCAGGCAGGTCACGGTAGACGCCGCCTGGACGATAGTAGGCTGCATGCATACGTGCACCAGAGACCGCTTCGTACATGTCAAAAATATCTTCGCGATCGCGGAAGGCGTACAAGAAGACCGCCATAGCGCCGACGTCCAAGCCATGGCAACCAATCCACAATAAGTGATTGAGTAAGCGGGTTAACTCGTCATACATCACGCGGATGTACTGCGCGCGAAGCGGCACTTCGACGTTGAGTAATTTTTCAATGGCCATCACATAGGCGTGCTCGTTCACCATCATCGAGACGTAATCGAGGCGATCCATGTAAGGCACACTCTGAATCCAGGTACGGGTCTCGGCGAGTTTTTCAGTCGCGCGGTGCAATAAACCAATGTGCGGATCAGCGCGCTGAATGACTTCGCCGTCGAGCTCCAGCACTAAACGCAATACGCCGTGGGCTGCAGGATGCTGCGGACCAAAGTTAAGGGTGTAATTTTTGATTTCGGCCATGCTTAAACTGGGCCTCCGTATTGCTCTTCCCGCACCACACGCGGGGTAACTTCACGGGTTTCAATTGTGACTGGCTGGTAGACAACCCGCTGTAACTCGGGGTCGTAGCGCATTTCCACATTCCCAGAAATGGGGAAATCCTTGCGGAAGGGATGACCGATAAATCCATAGTCGGTCAAGATGCGGCGCAGATCAGCATGACCATCAAACAAAATACCAAAGAGGTCAAATGCTTCGCGCTCAAACCAATTTGCTGAGGCCCAGACGGACGTCAGTGATGCAACTAAAGGATAGCTATCGTCTGGCGCAAAGACCCGCAGGCGCAAACGCAGATTGTGCTTCACTGACAACAAATGGGTCACTACTGCAAAACGGGGACCGCTATAGCTGCCATCCAGGTAGTCTTGATAATCGACGCCACATAAATCAATCAGCTGCTCAAAACCAAGTGCTGGGTCATCGCGCAAAATCAATGCAGACTCTAAATAGGTATCTGCGCGTAATACCACCGTCAACTCGTTCAAGGACAACGTGATCGACTGCACGCGTGCGCCCAAGGCGCGCTCAACATGGGACTGCAATTGAATCAAGCGATCAGACATTCTTTATGCCTTCCGCGCAATGGTGCTGGTGCGGCCAATTTTGGCCTGCAACTGAATAATGCCGTAGATCAGGGCTTCTGCAGTCGGTGGGCAGCCCGGCACATAAATGTCAACCGGTACGATGCGGTCACAGCCGCGCACAACAGAATAGGAGTAATGGTAGTAGCCGCCGCCATTGGCACATGAGCCCATAGAAATCACCCAGCGGGGCTCGGGCATTTGATCGTAAACCTTACGCAAGGCTGGGGCCATCTTGTTGCAGAGCGTGCCCGCCACAATCATCAGATCGGACTGCCGCGGGGAAGGACGGAAAACCACACCAAAGCGATCCAAGTCATAGCGGGCCGCGCCAGCGTGCATCATTTCTACTGCGCAGCAAGCTAGGCCAAAGGTCATCGGCCATAAGGATCCAGTACGGGTCCAGTTAATCAACTGATCCGCTGAGGTGGTAATAAATCCTTCTTTGAGTACGCCTTCCAGTGCCATAACGATCACTCCCAGTCGAGAGCGCCCTTTTTCCAGATATACACAAATCCAACAACGAACTCCAAAAGAAAAATCATCATTGCGGTGTAACCCACCCAACCAATGTCACGCAATGCAACTCCCCATGGGAATAGAAAGGCTGTTTCCAGGTCGAACAGAATAAAAAGGATGGCAACCAAGTAATAGCGCACATCGAATTTCATGCGGGCATCTTCAAATGCCTCAAAGCCACACTCGTAGGAGGAGAGTTTTTCTGCGTCAGGACGGGATGGTGCTAAAACCTTACCCAAAAACATCGGCACGATACCGACGGCAATGCCGACCAGAATAAAAAGCAAGATGGGGAAGTAATTAGCGAGGTCCAAAGCAATCCTGATGTGAAGGCAGTTTTAAGTCCTAAATTAACTCTAAAAATATCCCAATAAACTCGTTCGATTATGGACTAAAAGCCAAATATAAATATTGACTTAGAACAAATCACTTACGAACTGGTGCCGACGGCGAGACTCGAACTCGCACAGCCTAAGCCACTACCCCCTCAAGATAGCGTGTCTACCAATTTCACCACGTCGGCATTCGTAAAACCCATCAATTCTACTGCATGAGGACTACCGGT
>JBIIGG010000012.1:0-24668 GCA_044236575.1 Polynucleobacter sp.
CCGCAGATATTTCAGTGGTTTCTTTTAACAATAATGATTTTTCTGCATTTACTATTCCATCGATTACTACTGTTGATTTAAAACAGCGCGACGTTGGTATTTATGCGGCAGATTCAATTTATCAGCTATTAAATAATGAACCAATGAAATCCATAAACATTCAACCGGAGCTCCGCATTCGAGAGAGTTCTGGACGCGCAAATCAGCCCGATCCTAAGCGGCCATTTAAAAGGTCAGCGCAAAACTAAGTCGTGTTTCCGGCCGCCCGTGTTCTCGCGGTATGCAATTTGGTATAGCTATCGAGTAAACGTTGGTGACGATCCAGTCCCTCTAATTTGAGACTGGTGGGCGTCAAGCCATAGAAACGCACACTGCCATCGATCGAACCCAATACCGCATCCATTCGCGCATCACCAAACATCCGTCGTAGATTGTGGGCGTAATCACTGATCTCTAATTTGTCATCCAGGTGGATTGCCAGTACTGCATCCAGAGCTTGGTAAAACAGTTTTCGCTCTGATGTATTGTCGTTGTATTGCAAAAAAGCGCCGACTAACTCATGCGCCTCATCCCATTGTTTCAAAGCCAGATGAATCAATAGTTTTAACTCCAATACCGTCAACTGCCCCCAAACGGTATTTTCATCAAACTCAATGCCGATCAGTGTCGCAATATCACCGTACTCATCGAGTTCATTGTTCTCTAAGCGATCTAGTAATGCCGCTAGGCTTGCATCGTCCAGGCTCAATAGATTTAAAACGTCCTCACGAAACAAGAGCGCCTTATTGGTGTTGTCCCAAATGAGGTCTTCAATTGGGTAGATCTCGGAATAGCCAGGCACCAAGATTCTGCACGCCGTTGCGCCAAGCTGGTCATGCACCGCTACATACAACTCTTTATTCATGGCCTTCAGAATGTCGAATAAGGTTTCAGCCTCTTCTGCATTCGTCTTGGCGCCCTTGCCGGTGAAGTCCCACTCCATAAAGGCATAGTCTGATTTAGCGCTAAAGAAGTGCCACGATACGATGCCACTGGAGTCAATAAAGTGTTCAACAAAGTTATTGGGCTCTGTCACCGCCTCACTCACAAACGTGGGAGGAGGTAAATCATTCAGCCCTTCAAAGCTGCGGCCTTGCAGCAACTCGGTCAAGCTGCGTTCCAGTGCCACCTCAAAACTAGGGTGCGCACCAAACGAGGCAAACACCCCACCCGTGCGCGGGTTCATCAAAGTGACGCACATCACTGGATAGACTCCGCCCAGCGAGGCATCTTTGACCAAAACCGGAAAGCCCTGCTCCTCCAGACTCTGTATGCCAGCCATAATGCGTGGGAATTGATCTAAGACCGCCTGGGGAACATCCGGCAAGGCAATTTCACGTTCAATGATTTCACGTTTGACTGCTCTCTCAAAAATTTCAGATAGGCACTGTACTTGCGCTTCAGCCAAGGTATTACCGGCGCTCATGCCATTGCTGACAAAGAGGTTTTCAATCAAATTAACCGGAAAGTACACCACTTCTTTATCAGACTGACGCACGAATGGCAGACTACAAATACCCCGCGCCCTATTGCCGGAGTTGGTATCGATGAGATGGGATGCGCGCAGCTCAGTATCGGGGTTATAAATTTCGAGGCAATACTCATCCAGTATTTCTGGTGGTAGGGAATCTTTCTTACCGGGTTTAAACCAACGCTCTTGGGGGTAATGCACAAATGCTGCATTGGCAATCTCCTCGCCCCAATACGCGCCTGCATAAAAATGGTTATTGCTCAGTCGCTCAATGTACTCACCCAAGGCGGAAGCTAAGGCACTTTCTTTCGTGGCGCCCTTGCCGTTGGTAAAACACATTGGTGAGTGCGCATCACGAATATGCAAAGACCAGACATTTGGAATGAGATTACGCCAAGAGGCAATCTCGATCTTGATTCCTAAGTTGGCCAGCACCGTCGATATATTGGCAATGGTTTGCTCGAGTGGTAAATCCTTACCCACAATGCAGGTCTCTCCTACCGCTCCAGAATGGGGAACTAACAAGGCATGTGCATCGGCATCCAGGCTTTCAACTTCCTCAATTACAAACTCAGGGCCAGCTTGCACTACTTTTTTTACAGTACACCGGTCAATCGATCGCAAAATGCCTTGGCGGTCTTTGGCAGACATTTCTGCAGGTAATTCAATCTGAATCTTGAAGATCTGCCGATACCGATTCTCCGGATCAACGATGTTGTTTTGTGAGAGACGGATATTCTCTGTTGATATGCCGCGGGCGTCGCAATATAACTTCACAAAATAGGCTGCGCACAGAGCCGATGAGGCTAAAAAGTAATCGAATGGTCCAGGAGCAGAACCATCGCCCTTGTACCGAATCGACTGATCAGCGATGACGGTAAAGTCGTCAAACTTGGCCTCAAGCCGAAGCTTATCGAGAAAGTTGACTTTGATTTCCATTTGAGTAATTCCGATAATAGTGTGAGTACTATAATCCACCGCAATGGCAATGGCAGCCCAATGCAGGCATATAGAGCAAATGCGCTTCAGCAGTCACCAATAATCTGAAACGCTACTTGACGGCCCTGCCTATGTGTAGATTTTCAATGGAGGTCACTAATTTCGCGAGCTTTTCTTTATCGTTTGCATCTAAGAGTTGATCATTCTTCTGAGATTGCAACAAAAACTCGGCCTGCTCTAGATCCAATACCACTGCCATGGCAAGCCTAGTCTTCTCTTTCTCGCTTCCCTCAATAAGTTGATGCAAATTAAAGTAGAGCGCGGAGAGGCTCTGTTTTTCTAGCTCGGGATTTAAGGGAAACTTACTTTGAAAAACACTAGCTAAGGCAACTTTGGCATCACCAACGGTTTTCGCTTGTGTCAAAAAGAACTTCATATTTTGAATGCGCGTACCGATTTCAAACTGATAAGCAATTAACTGTGTTTTATTTTTTTGCTCAATCTCATGACTATGCTGAATTTGCTGGAGCATGGCAGCCCCACCAGTAATCACAACAGATGATAAAAACCATGTGCCTACTGAAGAATTCAAAAATTCCATTACCTTAGAGGCTGTTCTTTTTTCGGCCTGCCCGACTTCCTTCTGAACGCTAGCGAATGCCGATTTAGCACTTGCAAGCTCGGCCTCTAGCTTGACTTTTAAGTCATGTCGAAACCGCTCTTCAGCCTCAATTGTTTTCTTAGTCTCTTCACTTAACATATTAATTTGATGTGGTTAATTCAAGTTGCTCTATTTAAGCATGAAATGCGCTAGTACGAAATGGATTCGTTTCTCAGAAATTCAGCCTAGATAATTACATAATCTTTAAAAAACAGTGGGGCTATAATGTAGTTCACGCCCCAGACCAATAGCCGCGCTACACAGAATTGTAGCCTTCAAAAATACTAAACTAGCCAGCGCTAAAACAAATGGCCGCTTTTTTTAGCCTTCACCTTCAAATAGGCATCGTTGTGCTGGTTCGAAGGATAAATATGGGAAACCCGCTCCACCACCTCAATGCCACAATTACCTAGAGCAGTGACTTTTGCAGGATTATTGGTCATCAACTTCACTCGGCTGACACCCAACAAGCGCAATATCTGCGCCGCTGGCAAATAATTTCGTTCGTCAGAATCAAAGCCGAGCTGTAAATTGGCATCAACCGTATCAAAGCCGGCATCTTGCAATTGATAGGCGCGTAATTTATTGACTAGACCAATTCCACGCCCCTCTTGCGCAAGATACAACAAAATACCGCTGCCAGCCGCAGCCATCTCTCCAATCGCACCACGCAATTGATTGCCACAATCGCAGCGCAAAGAGCCCACTAAATCGCCGGTAAAGCATTCGGAATGAAGCCTAAGCAATACGGGTTCTGCTGGATTGAGGTCGCCAACGATAATTGCTAAATGCTCAATCCCACCATCGCGTGGACGAAAGGCGAGTACCCGAGCATTTTCTGCATTTTCTAAGGGCACACGCGCTTCGCTCACTTGCGTGAGGGAATGCGCTGCAATGGTCATATACGATTGGATCGAGCTCGCTTGTACCGCAGGAATATCGATAGCCCTATTACCTTCAACAATCAGTGCAGCAGGCAAAAGTCGCGCTAACTTTGCCAAAGTGACACAAGACTGCTCCAAGGTATCCGCATCCTTCACTCCCAAATTTGCCATATTGGGTGGCGTCATCGAAGACGAGAGGGGGTTGGCTAAATACTCGATTAAGTCCAGCGAAATACCTTGAGGGTGCGACAGCACGCTAACTGGGCGATCTGATTTATCGATTCCCAGCACATTGACCCGCGTACCAGTCATCACTAACTTGGGTAACGCACTCCCAGACTGAGTGAGCAAACGCAAACAATCTACTGATAAAGCATCCACAGCCAACATGAGTAGGCTGTTATGGTCATCATAAACACGAACTACGGCACCGCGACGTATTTCCGAAATAGCGCGATCAACTTCAATCAGGGGGTCAGGCATTGCCATTTTTAATGATTGTTCTGATATAAGGTTAGTTCAAAACCGCAGTTTTTTATAGTAAGCCACTGGGTTCAATATAAGGCTAAGGGGATATTATCCCACCCAATCAGTACTTCTTCAGCCCAAAGGCCATTCTAGAAGATGTGAATCAGCCCTTCCCACGAGGATCAACTGCCCTATACGCGAGTCTACGCCTGAACCGAAGGGGTCTTATGTGGTTTTATTCCTTGAAATTCAGGGTTTAGACCCATGCAAACGAATGTCGTTAGCGTCAGCTTTTTTGATATTATGAATACTTCTTAACAGCCTAGGTGCTTCCGCACCACTATATGGAAGTCGTAATACTAATTGGATTGATTGTCCTTAATGGCTTGTTTGCCATGTCCGAAATTGCTCTCGTTACGAGCAGAAAAGCAAAACTCCAGAAGTTAATTGATCGCGGTGATGACGAGGCCAGGGTTGCGGTTGAGCTCGGTGAAAACCCAACCAAATTTTTATCAACAATACAGATTGGCATTACATCGATTGGCGTCCTCAGTGGCGTTGTAGGCGAGTCTGCTATTGCTGTACCCATGTCCATCTTGCTCATCGCAGAAGGCATGACTCCTCAATACGCCGAGTGGCTGTCCTTGGGTATCGTGGTTGCAGTGATCACCTACTTATCGATTGTGATCGGAGAATTAGTGCCAAAGCGGATTGCCCAAAATAATCCAGAGCGTATAGCTCGATACATTGCCAAACCGATCTCCGCTCTTGCCTTTATCTCAAAGCCGTTTGTACTTTTGCTAACGGGTTCGACTAATTTCATACTGAAGGTATTTGGCATTCAAGATCGCAGCAACAATGAAGTGACTGAAGAAGAAATCCACGCCGTGCTGGAAGAAGGCACGACTGCTGGCCTGATTGAAGTGAATGAACACACCATGCTGCGTAACGTCTTTCGCCTCGACGACCGTCAAATCGTGTCGCTCATGGTGCCACGTGCGGATATTGTGTACTTGGATGTTGAAAACACGTTTGCAGAATCGATTGATTTAATTGATTCATCGGAACATGCTCGCTTTCCGATCGTTAAGGGCGGCCTAGATAACATCCTGGGCATACTCAATGCGCGCAAGATGCTGGCATCGGTTGCCAAAGGCGGGGAAAAAACCCTTGAAAATGGTTTGCAAGCGCCCTTATATGTGCCCGAAACGCTCACTGGTCTCGAGCTACTGGAGAACTTTAAATCCTCGCATAATCAAATGGCTTTTGTGATTGATGAGTACGGCGAGGTTATGGGCCTCATCACCCTGCAAGACTTGATTGAGTCGATTACCGGTGAATTCTCGACCAACGATCCGGGGGAATCATGGGCGATTAAGCGTGAGGATGGTTCGTGGCTATTTGATGGCCACATTCCGATTCCTGAATTCAAAGACTCACTGGAGCTCGACTCGGTTCCTGAAGAGGATTTAGGGCGTTACCACACCCTTAGCGGCTTGATGATGCTCTTAAGTGGGAAGATCCCCAATACCGGCGATGTAGTCGAATGGGCCGGCTGGAAACTGGAGATTGTTGACATGGACGGCAAGACCATCGATAAGGTGCTTGCCAAGCGCTATTAAGCCTTTAGCTATCGCTTGCCACCTTGGCTTCAGCAAACTTCATTTCTAATGCAAGGCGCTTAAAACTAGGATGATCAGAGTAGGTTTTTGAGAGGTAGTAAATCAGTTCTCTGTCAGTTTTTCCATACGGATGCTCATTTAACAATTGCCTTAGCGCCCAAATTAATTGAAGGGAGTTTCGCTCATCCTGTAATGTGCCATCAACCACATCCGCTGTATCCGTCAGCACATCTAAATTTAGGCCTTGAGCAATAGTAAGTAACTCAGAAGGCATCGGCCATTTTTGGACGTGATGCGCCCAATACAAAAAACGCTTAAAGTCAACCCGCATGTTTTGAGCTGAAAAATTTTGTATCCAAGCATGCTCAATAACCAGGTCTAGCTTCGCCTTAAACTCAGGATATGCGCTCCCAAAAAAGGCTCGATCGAAATGCAACTCTCCTGCAGCATCGCGCACTGGAAACTTAATTTTCTTTGGATTTAAGCCTTGTACTAAAGCAGCTGCTTGCCATGTGTATACATACGGCTTTGAAGACCAATAATCCCATTCAATATCCACCATACATACCCTAATTAAATTGACTTTTCTATATTCTAGTATGCCAAAGAAATAGGTCGCATTAATAGAAGATTCTGTTACATTAGCTTAAACGGATCAATTAATCTCATCATGAAATTCCTCAACTTTTTTACTTGCTTACTCCTGCTGTCGCAAAATGCCTTTGCCAGCCTGTCGATCGCTGAATTCGAAGAAAAAAATAAGTCCAAAAGTACGGATACGTATATCCTTGGCCTTGCCAACGGCCTGAGCACGGCAAATAACACGCTTATCCAGAATAAAACGCCACCGCTCTTTTGCTTGCCGCCGCTCCTAAAGTTAACGCTTGTCGACTATAAAGAAATCATTACCTTGGGCATAAAAGACATTCCAGCCAATAGGCTAAATCGTAGAGCAATGGATATTGATGGAATTATGTTAAAAAAATTAATTCAACTTTATCCCTGTGGCTACAACTAGTAGGCGAAGCTCGACTGGCTGCTAATGCAAGTCGGGTGCTACTGGCGGGCGATGTATGACATTGGGCAGGGGCTCAGAAAATCCTAAACCTGATTTAGTTTGCGCAGGCCAAGTGACCGACTCCCTGACTAAATCATCGATGCACAATTCCACAAAGCTCTCAGAACGTGGGGTGGATGCCCCTCTTGTTTTCAATTGATTCATCATCGCCTCGCAATTAAGGTACACAAATCCATCCTAAGCCGAATTGGCGCGATTGAAAAGCCACATTCACTCCATTTCTTACCTCATGAAATTTAACTGTAACCCATTAATTTATATAGGAAATTTTAAATAAGGTCGCGACGATAAGGGGACTGCAGAGCCAATAGAATTGATAAAGCTAATGGTTTCAATACGATAGGAGATAGAGCTAAGGCTGAGTTGAAATAAGCAATCGAACGCCTTAAATTGAATGTAAAGATTGCTTGATTGCTAAGTCAATATCATGCAGTCCGCAGTTTTTCTGGGGGCTTATTACGAAAAAATCGAAAGGGGATGCTTAACGCATTAATAGGCGACTTAATGCGCCTCTGGCCTCTGGAACACCTAAATCCATGGCTGCTTGCAATAGGGAAGTGGCTTTCGGAATGTCCCCTACATGACTCTTAACAACGCCAAAATTGTAAGTTGCCTGCGCATTCTTGCGCCGTACCTCGCGCTCTAGCTCATCATATAGGGTTGCTAACTGACTTTGGTTAAGCTGATTTGCAAGGGCCATCATGCAGGGCTTTAAAAAGCTAGGGTCTAGCGCCCCTACCTCAAGCGACATGAAGGCCTCAAATGCCTGAGGATAAAGACCTAGCTTTAAAAATTCCTCTGCTTGATAAAAGTTTTCGTTCTGCATTGATTAAACCGTAATCACTTCCCATGTGCCATTTAATTTAGCATGAAAGGGCTCATGGTATTGATAAAACTGAATGCCTCCAAAGCGGCTATTTTCTTCTAAGATTTGATTTGATAAATCAACAATACTTGTTGGCTGCCAATTAAAGTCGGGCTGCTCAACCCAAGCGCGGATACCCTCTTCTCTCTTAATAAAATGATCCATGGAGCCAATCATCTTCGTGATGTCCTCTCCATACGTAACAATTGCCCTTAAAAACCGTGGCGAGTCGAGGAAGGCAAGTTCAATGACAATATACGGCAGCGCAAACGCCAAGGCTTTGTGCTTTCTGGCATTACGAAAATAAACCTGCTTCGTGATATCCCATGGCTTATCGGTGCTATCCAGAGAGTAATCAAAAATCCAGTGTTTGCTGTAAAAGAAAATGCACTGGCGGCCTACAATTTCTTTCGTAATTGTCTTAACGTGCGTTTGCTCACGCAGCAAGCGCAACTGCTCATAAGGCTGCAGCTTTGGCTGTCCGGCGCTCGAATCTGCCGCTGAACTCATTCTGGCCTTTTAAATTGCTCAACTACTACACTGGCGTTATCGCCCAGGTCTCTATTAATACGATAAATAAAGTTTTGGTCGTATATGAAAAAATACGTACGCAGGAGCGGATCTGCTAAAACAATTCTCTTAAAGTTGCCTTCACTTAATGCCTGAATGAGCTCTAGTGTTTTTAGTTGATCAGCCTTAGACCCTACATTCGAATTTTGTTGCTGAACGCGTTCTAATAAAACCGCTTTCGAAGTCGATCCTTCATAAAATGCAGGGCAACATTGAATCACGCCCTTCGGCCTTACGCCCACCCAAGAAAAATCATCATTCCCGTACTTAAAGCTTGAGGCAGTAATGACCAATTTAAGCTTATTATCCTGGGCCGCCCATGTGCCGATCCAACGCTCATTAATTGGCACGCTTGTGGGTTTTACGGCAGCCTCAACAGGAGCCTCCGCTGCAGGAATTGGGGCTACTGGCGTGCTATTAGGGCCCACTTGATCGGTATTGATCTGTGTAATGGGGCTCGCAACGGTAGCCGCCTCTTCTTTTTTACTTTGCGTTTTTGCATAATAAATCCCACCAATCACCAGCGCGAACAGAAGTAGGATAAAAACCATTGGCATGCGATTGCTTTTTTCTACCGGTTGCGCTGCTAATCCCATATCAGCCACTTTGATTGGGGTAGCCTCGCTAACCATAGTCTGAGGCGGATTGATCGGGTTGGGTTCGGGATTGCCATTGACTGCCGCAGATACCGCACTGACGTCTAAGGGGATAACTGGCTCAACGCGTTTACTTGGGCATTCAATCCCATGGGCAAAAATAAGTGCTTCTGCTGCGTTGGGAAATAAGCGCCCATGGCAAGAAATTTGATCCAGTACTGCATTTTTTTCAATTCGATACTTATTCAGCAAATACAACTTATAGCCATCCTGACTCAAATCATGCGCGCCAGCATATTCTAGGGGTGACGGTAACTTTCGGGACGGATATAGCAGGCCAAATGCAATCAATAGTACGCCGATGAGCCACTTTAACTGCAGCAAAAGAGTCCATTGCTCTTGTACAAAATCGCTGGGATCCGTATTTTTAAACGGCGAGTCCTCAGGATAAACGGATGCAACAAGCAAGGCTACTCCGCAGAGAAGTGCGGCAAGCTTTGCAATAAGCGCCAGCGATTGCGTTTTTTGAGATACATCGTGCATCTAAATTCCTTCGGTCACTGCGGTGTGCTTTTTTACTTCTCCGGCTCATTCCGGAAAAAGCGGTTAAATTTTAACCAGATTCCTTAAGAAGAGCGGGTGGGTGCGGCGGTCCTGAGCTCATCATCCTGAGCCGGTTTAATAGCTTCATCGGCTTGTGGCTCTGCAGAAGGGGTGTCCTCGCTCTCAGACTCCCCTGCTTGTGGCAACTGCTCTGCTTTTTGCATCACCACCTTCACAAAGGTATCCGTTGTGCCGAAGTTATCGACCCAATGAAAACATTCTAAAAATTGTTCTTTGGGCATAAAGCGAAGATTAGAGTCACTTAAATTCTTGTACTCAACCAAAGTAACTCCGAGGGCATTGGGTGGATAAGTTTGCTTTACAGCAACCCGCACCCCATTGGCATCCTCAAAAATATCATTTCGTATAGGGTCGGTCATGGCGGTTCTAACTTATCAAGTTGAGTTAAATGGTGAGCACTACTTCAAGCGACGCAGGAATGCTGGAATAAAACGGCGCTCTCGTGGTGTGCCAGAGTCCGAATCAAAAGAGGATGGCTGCGGTTTTTCTGCTGATAGCTTTGCAGCGTATCCGCCATAGATCCCTAGCTCCCTAGCACGCTCTCGATAGTCATCCAATACGCTTACCTTTTTTACAATCTCGCGATTCATTGAAGTTCCGGTTAAGGAGAGTGACTTTCGAATAGTCATTCTTTCTTCAACCTTTTTAGTTAGAAATTTCCCGAAATTACAAAAGTTTTCAGCCAGGGCTTGATTGGAGCAAACACATAGAAAATCCTCATACACAATGCTATCCAAATCTTCCGCGCGATGAATTGGTGGCGTAATGTGGCAATTCATTAAAAAATCCAAGTTGGTAAATGCGCCATGGGCTACATAGCCCGGCTCTACCCTGCTAGGAACAACCAAAATAAATTGTTTATTTGCAGCCAAGCGGGCCATCCGCCGTTGTGCGTACTCCAGAATAAAAATTTCTGTGCTGGCCATCTCGATCTTAGAGGCTGAGCTCGGCACCAACACGATATCGAAGTCGAGCATAAACTCATCGGATAATGTGGGGTGCCACGTCAGATCTGAAATACTGATTTGCACCCCTGAGGAATATTTGCGCACTGCAGCCCGAGCACTCAACAAGGCAATGCCCGGATTTTCGTAATTGATTTCTGCGCAGTGCACTCGAACCCCGATGTCTGGCGCCTTCTGAGTCCAGCGGGATGAGGATCCTTGCCGATCAAAATCAATCAGAGAAACGCCGATATTTTCCTGAAGCGCCAAATAGGCAGCCAAATTGGCCGCAATCGTGCTCTTACCCACCCCACCCTTTTGATTGGTGATCAATACCTTAATAGGCTCATTTAATTGCGTATTCATTTTTGGGCGCTATGCAGTGGTTAAGATACTTCTGAATCGGTACTGGTGGAGGAATCTTTTTCGCTTATCTTGGAAAGCTTGCCGCTGAGACGCGCGCCGTGCTCTATGCCAATCTGGGCATACACGATATCCCCATGGACATCGGCGCCGCTATGCAATTCAACACGCTCGGATGCATGCACATTACCCTCGACACGCCCAGCAACTAAAACACGTACCCCTGAAATATTGCCCTGCACTAAGCCCGTTTTACCGAGCGCAATGCATACATCAGCGCCGTACTTCGTTTCAACATCACCAATAATCGTGCCATCGATTCGCAAGCTTTTCGTGGCAACAATTTTTCCAAATATTTCTAGATCCGGTCCGATGATGGATCCAAATGTTTCCCTTGATGGATCCAGCAATCGAATTGCATGACTTTGCTTGAAGGCCATGTCAGATTGGCATCACTAGTTCTTAACAAACTTTCCAGATACCTTGCTGCCGCGTTGTATGTGGATGTATTTGTAGCTGATGCTTCCATCAACATGAGCAAGGGGTCCAATATTGAGATCCTCGCAATTGACTTCACCCTTGAGCCGGCCCTTAATCACCAACTGCTCCGAGTTCAGTTCACCATCCACTTGGCCGCTAGCATCGATCAGTACCGACTTTGCTGTGATTTTTCCCCGTACCGTACCAGCAATATTTAGGGCGCCATCCGAGGTAATCGTGCCCTCAAAAGTAAAGCCCTCACTGATGATGGATGGCTTTGCTATCCCAGGGCGACTTGCCATTTCATTGCGTACTACTGGCTCGTAAGTTGCTGCTTGCTCTTCGGTGGAAACCGAAGCAGATTCAGAATAATCATCAAGCTGTTGATTTGCGATTTTGTCATCGCCATTATCTGGGGGTGAATTTTTTGAAAAGATAGACATCGTTATTTAACCAAAATAGATTAAGAATGTGGGTTAATGTTGTGCAAGTCACCATGCAAGTGACCGCCTTTTTCAATCTCGATTTCAGAGTAATGAATGGAGCCAGTGACTTTTCCAGTCGAGCGAATAATCAAGCTGCGTGTTGAAGATACAGACTCATTAGCCTCACCACGAATATCAATGGATTCGCCCGAGATTTTTCCATGCACAACCCCGGTTGCCTCGATTAGAATTTGTTTGGCAGTTAATTCTCCCTCCACTACCCCGGAAATAGAGGCAATATCCGGAACCTGAAAGTTGCCTTTGAGGACCACACCTTCACCAACAAATAAACAACCCAGTTGATTTGCTTCAGCCATACTTAGCACTCCTTAGCGCGAAATGTCAATCATTTAGATCCGGATAATTCTACCAGTTGATCTGCAGATTTGGGCCTTAAAATGCATTTTTTGATAATAATTTCACCATTTTTAATACGAGCGTAACCATGTCAGCCACCCTCGAAAGATCCCTCGTTATCGTTTTAACGGTTTTTTTGATCAGCCCATTTAATCCCGCGCTCGCAAGGTGGGTTTTTATTTCAAACGATAACGTTGGAAACGCCTATTACTACGAAGACAGCAAGACGGTAAGGGATAACGCCAATAGCGAAGTGAGCACTTGGCAAATGATTTCCTACCCAGAAGCCTTGACGGCACCCAACGGGGCACCCACCCAGTCCGTTATTCAGGATATTTCCTATTTCTGCAGGACGGGCTATGAAAGCTACAAGCAGTTCTATATTGGCTATTACTCTGGGCCGGGAGGTTCCGGCGTTAGCGTTGAGCAGCTTGACACCTCCGGCTCGGCATGGGAACGGGTTATTCCCGACACCATGAGCTACGTACTCTACGAATTTTTTTGTAAAACCCCTACCTCTCCCAAGTAGCCAGCCTAATGCGACTTACTGCTTTACGCTAGAGCCCTGCTCTGGCTGGCCAGAACCTGTCCCTGCTGGCTTTTTAAAGAAACTCATGGGAAAGGTGGATTCAGCGCCATAAGGCCCTTTAATCCAGACCTGGTCGTTATGGAGGACATAACAACTGCGCGTGACAGAACCCAGGGAACTGACCGAATACGAGAAATACCAGTTTGGCTCTACTCGGCCGTTTTCAGCGGTGCATGGCTCGGTCGTGATGTACAAAATGTCCCCATGAACGGGCATTTGACCCAAAATAGCGGCACTCCCAGGGCATGCCGCCAAGAACAGTGCGGAGCAGACCAAAAACTGGATTCCCAGGGGGGGTTTTAACGGGCGCTTAAAGGTAATCACGGACCAATATTTTAGGGTTAGAATCGGGTTTCAAAACTGAATTATATGCCTTAAAATTCAGTGAATTACTTATTTTGTTCAAATAAAATCAATTACTTAGACTGGGTACATGCAACTATTTTGGGTATCTGGCTCTACTGGAGCCATTAAGCAAATTAACATCACCAAAGAACGGCTCGTTCGCTTGGGGATTTTGATTTGCGGCTCGTTTTTGTTGCTGGGCGTGTTGATCTTTTCTACTGGCATCCACATTGCCTTAGAAGTGAACCCCGACTTTGCCAGGGAAGTGAGTGGGGTGGTCACGGTTAAAGAGCGCATGGCACTGGATCAACGCTACGCAAAGCAACTCAAAAATACCCAAGATCAACTGACCAAAGCATCGCTGAACTTCAACGAGTTAAGGTCGATTAAAGACCGCTACCTCGCCATCTCAACCCCCTACACGGTCAAAAATAAATTCGCGGAGCCCTCCAATTTAGGCGGCCCGCTTAAGCCGCTCAGCTTTAAATACGAACATACTAAGACTCTTGCTGAAAACCTCGAAGAATCGGTCAGTAAAGCCTCGGAGATGATTGAGGTATTTACTAAGCTAGAGCCTGAATGGCTGAAGCAATATCAATGGCTTCGAACACTGCCCATTGGCCCTCCGATCGATGCCCGATTGGGTATGACCAGCAATTTTGGCGTACGAATTGATCCATTTACAAAGCAATTGGCGCAACATTCCGGGATCGACTTTATAACCCCGACCGGAACGCCCATCATCGCTACAGGGGATGGTGAGGTGGTGAAGGCTGGGGTTGATCCTGCTTATGGTAAGTTCATTGAGATCGCCCATGGCGAAGGCTTTGTTTCAAAATACGCGCACAACAGCAAACTCCTGGTCAAGCCAGGCCAAGCGATTGTCCGCGGCCAAGTCATTGCAGAATCGGGTTCAACTGGCCGCTCTACCGGCCCCCACCTGCATTATGAAATCCATCAAAATAAAAACTACCTGAATCCCGCCAAAATCTTGGTCTATGCACCGCCAAGCGCGTATTGGTAAATCACTGGATCGCGCAATTCGCTTCGTGCGCAATCCCTCAGATCGAGTATAGTAATTTAATGGTTGTTGTTTAAACTTCGCTTCATTGAGAGAGTTCATGATCGTGCACTTACCTTCTATCAAAATACTGACGATTTGCACCCTCGTAATCCTTTTGAGCGCCTGCGGCAAGAACGAGGAGCAAACGAAAACAGAGGTTTGGTTACCCGACACCAAGGTTGTCAAGTTGCCGATGGAAGATTACGCAACGATTCCATTCAACACCACCCGTGAAGATGCCAAAAATATATTTGGCTGTACTGCATACGAGCTTTCTTTTAGTTGCAAAATCAAAACAGATGGCAAAGAAGAGACAGTCTGGCTAATCTACAACGAAGCTGGTCGTCTAGTGCTGATGAAGAAAGAATTGGGCTACTACAACAAAGATATAGCCGACACCATCATTGAGCGTTTCACCATTAAATACGGCCTTGACTACACCCCCTCTGAAGGACAAGAAAGCGCTTTTGCAGCAGGTATTCGTAAATCAAAAACGTATATTTTTGCAGGTGGTCAAGTCGCTTTTCAAATTGGCCGCAGTCTCAATAACCGCAATGAATTGATGTTGATTTATTACTTCCCTGAAGATGTGGGAAGCACCTTTGCCAAAAGCGTGATGAATTAAAGCAGGGCTTTTCCTGGCCTGAGTTGCTCTGGTATGAAGCTGACCTCGGGCATCTCGCCTACCACTCCTCCAGATTCTTTCACTTCGTAAGCCCAGGCTAATATCTTGGCAATAGCCTCAAATAAAGACATGGGTATTGGCTCACCAATTTCCAGTTGGCTGTAAAGGTAACGCGCCAGCGGGGGAATCTGTGCGATCGGTACATCATGCTCCCGTGCTAGCTCCTGAATTCGTAAGGCAATTTGATCTGCGCCTTTTGCAATCACAATTGGGGCGGCCATGGTTTGAATGTCATAACGCAGTGCAACCGAATAGTGTTCTGGGTTAGCTAAAACCACATCCGCCCGCTCTACTGCCGCCATCATGCGCGATGATGCAATTTGCCGCTGCCGTTGCCGCAAACGTTGTCTCACCTCAGGAGAGCCTTCGGATTCTTTCATTTCCTGTTTCATTTCTTCTGGGCTCATCCGAATTTCTTTGCGGAAATTGAACCATTGAAACCATCCATCGCCAATGGCAATGAGCAGCAGTGGCACCATTAGCAGCAAGAACCCACTCAAGATCAAATAAACAGTGTGTATCAGTGCTGAGTCAAAATCTTGGCTCACGATCGAACGGATATAAGCAAAGAGACCTGCCAGATAAGCAATACCAATTCCAAGTACGAGTGCTGTCTTTAGGATGTTTTTAATCAACTCTGCCAGTGCATTCAGGGACACCATCCGCCCAAATCCAGCGATGAAGTCAAGTCGTTCCAGCTTAAACATCGGCGCATAATACGCCCGAAAATTGACCAAGAACAGGGGTGCCAATAAGCCAACCAGCCATACCGGCAAAAAAATCAAGGCCAGCAAAAGCAGCACTACGACCAAAGGTCCGCCGAACCACTGTTGAATATGATCAATTAGCTTGACGGGCTCAGCAAAAGCAAAACTGGATTTAGTCATCAGCACCATCTGCTGGAGCAGCAAGGGTCCTGCAGCAATTAAAAAGATGATAAAAACCGTTAGCAGGGCAAAGGTGGCGATGTCCCTTGATTGAGGCAGCTGACCCTGCTCACGCGCACGTAATATGCGTTGCTCACTCGGTTCTAGCTCTTTTTCTTGGGAATTGTCACCAGATTCTGCCAACGCGCACCCCGTATCGGTAGTAGTTCACACTCGAGGATAAACGATTTAGCCCCGGCGAAGCTTAGGGGATGGTCTTTTTTAATTCCTGAATCATCTGGTCGCCGCTGGCTAACTCTTCCGGACTGAGCCTCGCCTTGATGGCCTTCGCTTCAGGCGCAGCAGTTGGATTTCCGCTTTTATTGGACAAGGTCATCCAAACATACGCTTTTACTAAATCGACCGGGGTCTGTTTTCCAGACTCATAGAGGCGGGCTAGGTTGTATTGCCCAACTGGACTGCCAGCCATGGCGGCTTTTTGAAACCACAAAAAAGCCATCTCTTCGCCGTTTTCTAGGCTGGTGCTGGCTTGATAGCGCACGCCCAACTCCAGCATCGCTTGTATATTGCCTTTCTCGGCAGCACGATTCATCCACATCCAGCCCTGCTCAATGCTCTTGGGCGTTCCAATGCCTTGGAAATACATCTGGGATAAATCGTATTGCGCCTGACTATTTCCTGCCTCGGAGAGCCGCTCAAAAATCTGCAATGCCTTAGTGTATTCCCCTGCCTCGTAGGCAGAACGAGCGCGCTGGTAGTCAGAGCAAGCAAGTAAAGCAAGGCATGCCAGAAATACCAATTGCAAACGAACTACAGAATGCCATTTGGTATTTCCCATCGTTTCAAGCAAGGTCTTTTGTAGACCTACTTCTTCGCAGGCGGTAGCTTGTCTTTAGTTGGGCTCGATTTTTGCTCTTCAGCATCATCGAGCTCTTCTTCGCTGCCTTCATTCGCCTTTTTTAGATTCAGTGCAGGCAATTGTGGCTCAACCCGATAACTCGCACCAAGATCTCCGCCAATCATCCGCGCATAGGAGGCAAAATAACGGCGGGTCAAGTCAGGGTAATAGGGTGAATTTGCCAAATACCCTTTGCTACGGATGCACGCTGGATTATTAACACTGCCTTCGCAGCTGGCAATGGCAGATAATCGACCAACCTCAAATTGCTCACCCAAGGCAAAAAAGGAGATGAGCAGAATCAACGGGAAAATCAACCAGAAGAGGAGTTTTTTTAGAAATCTCGTCAGTAGTTCCAATTTTGCATTCATGATCGCAGATCTCCGTTAAATACTAATTTAATGTTTCTTGTGATTTTTTGGGGGGAATCTTTTGCACGACTTCATTAGGCAATTTCCTCCAGTTCACAATAGGCTCTTGATTATGCAATTTAGCATAGACCTTAACAATTCGAGAATCCGCAGGGTTTGCATTCTCTTTCATGGCGGTATACATCTTCGCCCCCTCAATTTTATTACCTTGCTCAATAAATCCGATTGCGGCTGTGTAGTAATAGTTTGTGGCTTTATCCTTACGTGGCTGCCCCAAAATGGTTGAACTATATATATCGCCCATATAACGACAGGCAAAGGGGTTCGATAACTTAGCAGGCACACTGAAGTATTTTTCTGCCAGTAAGAACTGTTCTCTGGCATAACGTCGATACACGGTAGCACTCAAAATGAAATCGGGGTGCGTGATCACCGTGGCCTGGGTATCGTAGTAACGACCGCGCTCGAACGCAATTAAACCCCGATAATAGTTTGCTTGAACGTCACCCTCTGCAGCTAAAACATCGAGTTTTTGCAAAATTTGCAAGGCTTCCTTGCTAAAACGCAGCACTTCATCCTCGGGTTCGATGCATTTGGGGTCGCGCACGCAGGCAATTGCCACCACCGTTCTGTTATAAGCACGGTTATACCGTCGATACAGCTTTTTTGCTTCGCTAGCGGGGCCTACAAAGGGCTCCGAACTCGGATTGGGTGATGCTGCTTTTTGGGATTTTGCGGGGGGATTCGCAGCCTGAGGCTTGCTCTCCGATGCGGCTACCGAACCGAAAATAAATGATCCGACAAGAAGGGCTAAACCGCATACTCTGAACAAGGCGCTACCTCGCTGACTTGTCCGAAGACGGGCTTACCTTAGGCGGTATTTCCATAGGTGGGGATTTTGGAGCATTGTCTTTTGATAAGAACTGGGCCGGAGCACGTAAATTGACCGGTATCTCTTGGGCTCCCTTGGGTATACCCTCAGGCAGTTTTTCCATTGGCCTTACCAGCGGCTTCTCTTCTTGCTTCGGTTTTTTATTCAGCACCGTGATGGAGATACGGCGATTAAGGGGGTCATTTAAATCCTCGGGGTTGAGTGGTACCGTGTTCGCAAAACCAATCACCTGAACTACTTTGGATGGGTCTAAACCGCCTGTAATTAACTCCCGACGCGCGACGTTGGCCCGCTCGGTTGATAACTCCCAGTTGGTATAGCCCGCTTCACCATTACTGTATTTTGTACCGTCGGTATGGCCCTCAATTCGAATCGGGCTGGGGCTTGCTTGCAGGGATTTACCAATGATGCGTAACAGCCTACGAGCAGAAACGCTAGGAACTGAACCGCCACTACTGAATAAGGGCTTGCCTTTTTCATCTACCACCTGAATGCGCAAGCCTTCGGCATTGATGTCCATAAAGACTTGGCCTTTGGAGTTCTTTAACTCCGGGTCTGCATCAATCTTTTTCTGGATATCTTCTTTGACCAGCTCATTTTTGGTTTTGTCTTTGCGGGCATTTTCGACGTCGGTTACAGAGGAATCGCTAATGCGACGTTGCTCGGTATCGGCATCGGCTCGCGACTCCTCGCCAACCGTTTTGGTTATATTATCGCCGCCGCCTTTAATAATGCGAGTCGCATCGCCCGAGCCTTGGCCACCAGACAATGAAACCCGCAGGGGGTTTTGGAAGTAGGAGGAGATACCCGCTAAATCACCTGCTGTAGTCGAACCCAGAACCCACATCAGCAGGAAAAAGGCCATCATGGCCGTTACGAAGTCGGCGTAAGCGATCTTCCAAGCGCCACCGTGATGTCCGTGACCGCCCTTCTTAACGCGCTTAATGACAATAATCGGCGCGTCGCTCTTAGCCATGCCGCTTACTTTCCTTTAACTGCTTTGGTACCCTCATCAAGCTCAGCAAATGAAGGGCGCTGGTAGCTAAAGAGTACTTTACGACCAAACTCCACAGCTGCCGCAGGAGGGAAATTATTTAAACTTGCTATCAGAATGGCCTTGACCGCCATGTAGGCACGGCTTTCGGCTTCGGCTTTTTGCTCCATTACTTTGGCCACAGGGGAAACGAATGCATATGCCAGCAAAATACCCAGGAAGGTTCCTACGAGCGCGGCGCCAATCAGTTTCCCCAATTCAGCAGGTGGCAAGCCAATCGAACCCATGGTGTGAACCACGCCCATCACGGCAGCCACAATACCGAATGCGGGCAAGCCATCGGCTACGTTGGTCACGCCATTGATTGGGATATGGGCTTCGTTATGATGCACATCAAGCTCTTGCTCCATCAAACTTTCGATTTGGATCACGTCCAATGATCCACCCAGCATCATGCGCAAATAGTCCGTAATGAAATCGACCAAATGATGGTCTTTCAGAATATCGGGGTATTTCTCAAAGAGCGGGCTTGATTCGGGCTCCTCAATGTCCCCCTCTAGAGACATTAATCCATCCCGTTTGATCTTTTGCAAAATCTCAAACATCAGGCATAAAAGATCTAATGATTTTTGCTTTACATTTTTTGCAGTTTTAAATGCGCTCCCCAAAGCTGCAAACATTTTCTTTAGATTGGTTGGGGTATTGGCGGCAATCATCGTTCCAACAGCCGCACCAACAATGGTTAGAACCTCCGTTGGTTGCCACAGAACCATAATGTTTCCGCCATGGAGGGCATAGCCTCCCAGGGCACAAGCCATTGCAATAATCCACCCAATTGGGATATTCATACTTCTATTTGCTCAGTTTTATAGTTTTGAAAATAAGTTACTTTGTTGCAGTCTAGCAAACATTGCCTGGGCAGCGTTTAATAAGGTTTGAGCTCTAGTATAAGATGCCGTCGCCTCTGCCAGATTAGTATCCAATAAAGCCGACTGGGAGGCAGCCATTTCAACCCTAAAAGCCCCCATGGCCGACTTCGAGGCATCCACTTGCGCTGAAATCCCCCCGCTAATCTGCTGAGCCATGGTCAGCTGGTCAAATGAGCCATTTAAGCCCGTCTCAACCTGACTGGCTGTCAGTGTGGTGGCATTTCCCAGTGATTTTTCTGTCAAATAGGTCACAAATTGGTCAATATTAATATACAACTGCGATTGGGTTGGGGTGGTTAAACCGCCTCCAGCGCCAAAAGCATCTGTAAATTTAATCGTCGAATCAACCATGACATTGGGTTCAATTTGTACCTGATTAACGGTAGCACCAAAAATTGAATTTCCAGTGGCGTCTTTTGCAACCATCTGGCTTTTGATCGTATCCCGAATTTGTTCTGCTTGAATCTTTAAGGCACCAAAATTAGACGCATTGAGAGAGCCGTTTTGTGACTGGGTGAATGTTTGCTTTAAGGAATTTAATCCATCAATAATGCTACTCAATTGAGTTTGTGCATTTGCATGAGAAGATGTTAAAAAGTTTTGATTTGCCTTAAACATCGTTAAGCGACTCAAATCAAAATCCAGTCTTACGCCTCTAGATACTGCATAAGCATTATCCGAAACGTTGCTGTAATTTTTTCCTGAACTGATTTTTTGCTGCCAAGCGGTTGCATCAGCTAGGCTGTTATCCATCGCCTGGGTTCCGGCATCCAACATTTGATTGGAACTAATTCGTATGCTCATTTTCTACTCCTTAGTTCATAATGGATAAAAGCGTGTTGAACATCTGGTTACCAGCCTGCAATACTTTTGTCGATGCGGTGTACATCTGCTGGTATTTTAATAAATTGGCAGCTTCTTCATCTAGACTGACGCCTGAAATCGAATCCCGTTGGCTTTTTAGTGTTGCCAAAACAACCGAATCGGCTTTTTGATTGCTCTTCCACGTCGCGACTTGTACGCCTACGTCGTTCACAAAATTGGAGGCTGAAGAGGCAAACACGGTACTGAGCTGTTGAAGAGTATTGGCTTTATCTGATGTAATTAGAGGATCGCCACCATCCACAGCGCCAGTAAAGTATTGTAAAAAGTTACTTGGTGCTATAGAAACAAAATTGGCAGCTTTTAATCCATTTGCTGTCATTAAATTAGCCGGACTAGCCAGAGACTCGTAGATTGCTGTCATGTTTGCATCTGATGTTATATCTGGGATTCCACCGGTTGGGTCCACTGTGGCTAGGCTTGAATACGTAGTGGAGCCAACTTTAAAGCCAAAGATTGCCAAACTGGTGCCCGTGCCCGCGGCAATTGCAGCCGGTGTTCGAGCTGCACTGTTCGCAACCTTTACCAATCCCAAGGCGATTGTGTCTAATTGCCTATTGATACTAGGAACAAACTCATTAGCGATCTTTAATAATGCTCCAGCCTGACCTGAGTCCAGATTCTGAACCGTTGTTAAGACTCCTTTGTCGGGACCATTTTGTAAATTAAATGTCAGCGCTACATGCTCAAAGTCAGAATTAATGGTGATTTTATTTGCAATCGCACGCTCCACTAAAGGCATGCCTGCCACAAGCTGCGTTGCGGTTCCATCGGAATTAATTAAGCTTTGTCCGCCTACCAGTCTCTGTAATTGAGACAATAATCGATCGCGCTCATCTAATAAATCGGCGGATGGGGCGGTATTACCAGGACTTGTAGCATTAACAATTTTTTGATTAATGCTTGCCAGAGCGGGCAAGAGGGTATTCGCCTGCGCTACGGTATCAACCAATCCTTTGCGGGCATCGCTTTGCAGTTGCGTTGTCAGCGTACTCATTCCGGACATCCGCTGAGCTACCACATTCGCTGTTCCAGTTATGGCGCCAGCCATTGCCTTATTCGTAGGATCTGCCGCATATGCCCCCACTGCATTGAAAAAATTTCCTATTGCCGTATTGAGCCCTGTCGACTTATCAGCAACAAGAGAATCGATTGTCCTTGTGTATTGAACCAGTGTCTCGGAATAGCTAGATTTAGCCTGTTGATTTAAAAGCTGTCCATTCAACAAGGAAGAATATTGCCTAGTAAATCCTTCGACGGCAAAGCTGGATCCATTGTGCATCAAGGAATTGGGTGCCAATGAATCCATGGTGACATTGGCGCTTCGGCGTGAGTAGCCCTCAATACTGGTTCCAGCGACGTTTTGCGAGGTTGTCAATATCCCCGCTTGAGCAATATTCAAGCCAGCCATTGCTGCTTCGGTTATGGAATAGATTCCCATATTGAGCCTTTACTTATTTAGGTGCGCCAAGGAAGCCATCTGGCCTCTGCAATGACTTGAGTGTTTCAGCCGAAACCACAGTTTCTTTTGGTGCATTCAGTTCCTTAACGGCTATTTCACCGTTTCCGATTAGTTTTCCAGCGTTGGCCTGCTGAATCAGCTGCTCCGCCATTTTTGTAGCAAAACCCATACCCTTACCTCTAGACAACATATCGGCCATATGGTCATCCATGATTTCCAGGTATGACTTGGATGCACTACTTAGCCCTTCGGTTCCCCGTATATTGGTATTCCGAACGGTACTGAGCATTTGACGTATCAAGGTGCGCTCAAACCCTTGAGCGGCTTTCTTTAACTTGTCTTCACCTGTTGTCTGGGCTGGCCCCTGATTGACATTAGCAATAATCCGAGCGCTAGTTTGGTCAATTGATGGCGTAATGGCGTTCAAAGCACTCATTAAATAACCTCGAGCTCAGCCCTGAGTGCGCCTGCAGATTTAAGTGATTGCAATATCGAGATTAAATCTTGCGGTGTTGCGCCCAGCATATTTAGTGCTTTAACTACTTGATCTAGGGATGCGCCTGAGGGTACCGAGATCAAGCTATTCTCTTTGCCGCTATCATTAATGGTCGCTGTGTCTTGCGAAGCAATGGCAGTTTGACCACGACTAAACGGCAAGGGCTGACTCACTGTGGGACTTTGCTGTATTTTGACCGTCAGATTGCCGTGGGCTACAGCCGAAGGCGATAACTGCACGGCTTGATTCATCACGACTGATCCAGAGCGTGAATTCAAAATGACCTTTGCAGGTCCCGGAACCATTTGCACATCCAAGTCTTGCAATGCAGCCATGAATGCCGTTCTTTGTAGGGGCTCAACCGGAACGCGGACATTGAGTGATCTCGCATCAATCGGGAGCGCAGTACCCAAACCAAAGCGCCTTCCAATTGCCTCTGCTGTTTTTTGCATTAGCGCAAAGTCAGCCCGGCGTAAGTCAATTTGAATAAATTCATCTGCTAATAATGAGGGTACTGCCCTTTCAATTAATCCACCCGCTGGAATTCGGCCAGCATTGAGGTGATTAATGGAGGTTGCTGCACCCCCAGTTGCTGCCCGCGAACCGCCAATCACAATGCTTCCTTGCCCCTGAGCATAGACCTGTCCATCTGCCGCCTTTAAGGGGGTCATGACCAAGGTGCCGCCTTTGAGGCTAGTGGCGTTACCCAAGGATGACACCGTCACATCAATTTGCTGACCTGGGCGTGCCAAGGCAGGAAAATCAGCAGTCACCATGACTGCGGCAGTATTACGCAGCTGGGTTTGGCCACCACCCTGCGGGATCGTGACACCCAAAACACCAATCATCTGCAACACGCTTTGCAAAGTAAATGGTGTCTGCGTCGTTTGATCTCCCGTGCCATCCAAACCAACAACCAATCCGTAACCAACCAATTGGTTGGATCGTTGTCCGGCAATATCTGCAAAATCTTTAATGCGATCCGCAAAACATGGGGTTGAGATAGCACTAATACAAAGCATGACTAATGCTTGCTTTTTTAGTTTGGAAAAAGCATTCATTTTGGTCGCCATTAGAACGGTGCGAGCTTTAAAAATAAGCGTGTCAACCACCCAGCACCCTGGGTATCATCAGTGGCGCCGCGACCACGGTATTCAATACGGGCATCGGCAACCTGCTGGGAGGATACCTGGTTAAACACCAGTGTATTTGGATTGACTACTCCACCAAAGCGAATAATTTCTTCTTCGTTGCTAACGGCAACCTGCTTTTCGCCGGCAACCACTAAATTTCCATTGGATAAAATTTCAACTACAGTAACGGTAATGGTGCCCGCAAAAGTATTACTGGCAGCGCTAGCACCCGTTCCTTCGCTTTTTATGTCTCCGGAGCCACCGAAATTGGCAATATTTGCAAGATTTGTGTAAGGTTGAAATGGAGTTGTGCCGGTATTACCAAACTGGGAACTGGCGTTTGCCTTACGCGCAGCAGACATCCCCGAATTTTTTGCAGCACTGGTTGTTTCATTCAGTACAACCGTGAGCGTATCGCCCACATTGCGGGCTCGTCGATCCTCAAACAAAGGCCGATGGCTTACTGCACTGACATAAGGACCACCAGAATTAGCTGGATAGAGGCTGCCCATATTGGCGGATGTTTCCTGAATAGGGCGTGGTCGCGCTGTTGACGGTGTGGTCAACAAGGATGGGCGATCGGCACTAGCGCAACC
>JBIIGG010000068.1:0-6799 GCA_044236575.1 Polynucleobacter sp.
ACAACCGTCAAGGTGGCAGTGATGTCACTGGTATTGCAACCGGCTTTATTGATCTCGATAAGCAAACCAGTGGTTTACAAAAGGGTGACTTAGTGATTGTGGCTGGAAGACCCTCAATGGGGAAAACTTCGCTGGCATTAAATATTGCAGAGAACGTTGCCCTGGTAGAGGGCCTACCAGTAGTGGTGTTCTCTATGGAGATGTCCGGATCACAACTGGCATCGCGTTTATTAGGCTCCGTCGGACGCGTTGATCAATCCAGAATGCGTACCGGCAAACTCAATGATGATGAGTGGCCGCGCGTAACGGATGCGATTGCACGTCTAAGTAATACCCAAATTTTGATAGATGAGACGGGATCACTGTCGAGTTTAGAGTTGCGTGCACGAGCACGGCGTATTGCCCGTAATTTTGGAGGCACACTGGGCTTAGTAGTGATTGATTACTTGCAGCTCATGAGCGGTAGTGGCGGATCGAGTTCTGAAAACCGCGCCACGGAAATCTCGGAGATCTCCCGTTCACTAAAGTCGCTTGCCAAAGAGTTGCAGTGTCCTGTAATTGCACTGTCGCAACTTAACCGCGGCCTTGAGCAGCGCCCCAACAAGCGCCCGATCATGTCTGACCTGCGGGAATCGGGTGCGATTGAGCAAGATGCCGATTTAATTATGTTCATCTATCGCGATGAGGTCTATCACGCCGACACCACAACCGACAAAGGCATTGCCGAGATCATTATCGGTAAGCAGCGTAACGGCCCAATTGGAACCATTCGACTAAGTTGGCAAGGCCCTTACACGAAGTTTGATAACTTAGCGATGGGCTCGCCCGGTTTTTCTTCAGGCGGTTACGAACCGTTTTAATTTAGCCTTTTAGTGTTCAGAAGATTATGTCCTCAATTGATTTAGCCAAAATTCAAGATCTCATTATTGATACAGCAACGGATGTAGGTATCAAAGTGCTTGGCGCCATTGCGCTGTGGGTTATTGGGCGCTGGTTAATCGGCTTTGCCTTGCGTATGGTTCGGGGCGCGCTAGAGCGTCAGCAGATTGACCCTACTGTAGTGCGCTACGTTGGTTCAGTCGTCAATGTCACCTTAAATATCTTGCTGGTGGTTGGCATTCTGGGTTACTTCGGAATACAGACCACTACCTTTGCGGCTTTGTTTGCTACTGCAGGTATTGCGATTGGCGCTGCTTGGGCAGGGCTTCTATCTAATTTTGCAGCGGGCGTTTTCTTAATTGTACTGCGACCATTTAAGGTGGGTGATTTTGTCATTGCTGGCGGTGTAAATGGCACCATAAAAGAAATTGGCCTTTTTTCATCGACCATTATTACGCCGGATAACGTGTCAACAATCGTTGGTAATAGCAAGATCTTGGGCGATACCATTCAGAACTTTAGCAATACAACTTACCGCCGAGTAGATTTGAAGTGCCAGCTACCGAATACAGCAAACCACGATGCCGCAATTGCTTTATTGAAGCAGCGCATTAGCGCTATTCCCAATGTCCTTACCGCACCACCAGTTGAGGTGAGTATCTTAGAGGCAAGTCCAGCTGGACCCGTCTTGGCGGTTCGTCCCTATTGCAACAATGACCACTACTGGCAGGTGTATTTTGATACCAATGCTGTTCTGAATAACTTGCTCGTTTCGAACGCAGCTTAAGCGCAGTCAATTACGGTTTCGTGTTAGCAATTCGGCGCGCTTCGGTGTAACGGGCTGCCCAATATGGACTCGTCATTTGATCTAGGCGTACCGTACCCCCTTTGCTTGGAGCATGCACAAAACGACCATGCCCTACATAGATTCCGGCATGGGAATAGCGTTCCCCCGTTGTATTGAAAAACACTAAATCTCCGGGCGCTGGAGCAGCGTTCTGAATGCTTTGGCCAGAACGGCTCATTTCTTGAACTGTGCGCGGTAACTTGATTCCTGCAGCGTTGTTGTAGACATAGACAATGAGGCCGCTGCAATCAAAACCGCCAGCGGGGGTGTTGCCGCCAAAGCGATACGGTACCCCCACTAGGCCCATTGCTGCGATGGAGATCCCCTCTGTGCCAACGCTGGTGTCTTCCTTAAATTTCGCGATCCTGCTTGGAGGTGACGGTTTACGTGCAGGGGTGCTACATCCAGCAAGGATGAGACCAGACAATAGCAGCGCAAGGCTGCCAATACAGGCGCGTCGTGATGCGGTATCAACGCCCCTATGTTGGTCAACGCTAGAGGGCTTCAGCCGCATGGTCTGCTAAACGCGAACGCTCCCCGCGGGCTAAGGTGATGTGCCCACCATGACGCCACCCTTTGAAGCGATCGACTACATACGTCAGGCCAGACGATCCTTCTGTGAGGTAGGGGGTATCAATCTGCGCAATATTACCCAGGCAAATAATCTTGGTACCAGGACCAGCACGTGTGACCAAGGTTTTCATTTGCTTGGGGGTTAAGTTCTGCGCTTCATCAATAATCACAAACTTACTGACAAAGGTTCTGCCGCGCATGAAGTTCATGCTTTTCACTTTAATGCGAGACCGAATTAATTCCTGGGTGGCGGCACGACCCCATTCCCCAGCGCTATCTTCATTGCGCTGCAGTACCTCTAGGTTGTCATCAAACGCGCCCATCCAGGGTTGCATTTTTTCTTCTTCGGTACCGGGTAAAAAGCCAATATCCTCGCCCACTGGTACGGTTGCGCGCGTAATAATAATTTCGTTATAGCGCTTGCTATCGAGAACCTGCTCAAGACCTGCTGCGAGTGCTAAGAGGGTTTTACCGGTACCCGCTTGACCCAATAAGGTAACAAAATCAACCTCCGGGTTCATCAGTAGATTCATGGCAAAGTTCTGCTCACGATTGCGGGCAGTGACGCTCCACACATTATTTTTTTGATGTGAAAAATCACGCAGGGTTTGCAAGAGCGCAGACTTACCATTTACTTCACGCACTTGCGCATAAAACGGGGTGGAGCCATCGGGATTTTCTTGGTAAACAAATTGATTGACTAGCATGCTGGGCACAAGTGGACCCGATACCCGATAGAACATCGTGCCACTTTTGCTATCAGCCCAGCTCTCCATCGATTTGCCGTGCTTGGGCCAGAAATCACTCGGCAAGGTCATGACCCCGGAGTACATCAAATCACGGTCTTCTAAGACTTGGTCGTTAAAGTAGTCTTCTGCAGGCAGGCCTAACGCTCTGGCCTTGATGCGCATATTGATGTCTTTTGATACCAACACCACTTCTTTGTCCGGATGCGTTTGTTGCAGTTCACTCACAACCGCCAAGATGAGGTTATCCCCTTTACCCTCAGGCAGTCCTTCGGGAAGGGTAGCGGTAGTGAGGTGGGTTTGAAAAAATAGCTTGCCAGAAACATCCTGATGGCCCAGCTTATCTAATGGGATACCGTCATCCAAGGTGCCACTGGTTCCAGCAATCAATTGATCTAATGAGCGACTCACGGTGCGGGCATTGCGCGCAACTTCACTCATGCCCTTTTTGTGATTGTCGAGTTCCTCTAAAGTCGTCATTGGCAAATACAGATCGTGCTCTGCAAAGCGAAAGAGGGAGGCTGGATCGTGCATTAATACATTGGTATCGAGAACAAAGAGCGAGGGCGGACCGGTGCGGGTAATGCGTTTTGCCTTGGGTTCAAGCAAAGCCTTTTTAGCACCTTGCCTAGCGCGGTGATCCGCCTTGATGCGCTCAAGCGCCACTTCTGCAGCAGATAAATCTGCCGGCGCCTCTTCAGCCCACTCGGCAGTCTCGCTAGGGACGGCCGTTATTTCATTGATAAGGCTATCGACCTCGACCACCTTCATGGGGGCAGGCCGTTTCTTTAAATCCGGTGTCTCCTTGCGGTCCAATTTAACCTGATCAGCAATTTGGGTTGGGCTTGGGGGCAAAGGCATTCAGACTCTCCTAATTAAAAAACCGCCATGCGGCATGAAGCGGTTTAGATCGGCACAGCGGGGATAGTAAAAGCGGTGAAGGGCGTTCAGCGTGCTTGCCATAATCAGGTCAAGCAGGGGAGTGATACGGATCGAGAATCTGTCTCGTCGCCAACGCTGCATATGCTTTACTTTACCGTATATTTTGATCAAAGCAAGTCCCTGTGACGAAAAAAAGCCCCAGATTGGGGCTTTTTATGAGGGCAATTCCCTAGATAGAATTAAGGCATATTTATTACAAAGCTTGGGCTGCCTTCAAGACCTCATCTACGTGGCCCATTACCTTAATGCCGCGCCATTCTTTTGCCAGTTTGCCGTTGACATCGAATAAGAATGTACTGCGCTCCACGCCGCGAACTTGTTTGCCGTACATGTTCTTCATTTTCATGACGCCAAACATCTGGCAGAGCACTTCTTCGGTATCGGCAACCAGCTCAAACGGCAACTCTAATTTTTGCCGGAAATTATCATGGGATTTAAGAGTGTCGCGCGAGACGCCAATGACTAAAGTATTCGCTTTTGTAAATGCCTCGATGCGGTCACGAAACTCGCCGGACTCAGCAGTGCAACCGGGGGTCATATCCTTGGGATAAAAGTAGAGCACCAACTTTTTACCTTTAGCGGCCAGCGGTGAAAAAGTCAGCTGGGACGTTGCCGGCACTTCGCACGGTGGAATGGGTTGGCCGATAGCAATTGACATGGGTTTTCCTTTTGTTAAATCAGTTCGCAGGCTGAATCATCAGCTCGCCGCTGCGATTGGGTATCTCACCCCAGGTCAGCGGCAATACTGCTATTTTATCGAGTTGTTTAGTAGCCGCCCAAGATTGGTGTAGATCACCCATCGTAACCAGGTCATGGCCTTGATCAAGCCAGCCAGCCAGTAGGCATTCAAAGGCAGGTAGGAGTTTTTGCCCCTCTAGCTCGGCATGCAGGGTAAAAACTTGATCATTGGGATTGCTTTGCGTCAGGGACAGGATGTGGCGGACAGCGCCTAGCGCATCCATGTCATCGACGCCGATTAATTCATCGAAGGTGGGCAAAGTAGTAGGGTATTGCACGTGCTTACTTTTCCCATGGTCAAACGCAATGCGGTAGGGAACTAGATTCGGCAGAGCCCTGCCATCGGAAGAGTATTGAATACCCCAGGTATCGAGTTGCTCCAAAGCGGCCTCATTCATTTGCCAGCCAGCAGCGCCATAGGTTGTCGGTGCATGACCAAATACGTCAATAAAGCGGTCCATGCTTTTTTGCATTTGGGCTTTGGTCCAGGCTGCATCGCGATGGCGTACACCATCTTGCCAGTCAGCATGGTCCCAAGTATGAATACCTGTCTCATGTCCGGCACGGTCAATTGCTTGCATTTCGCTAGCGGCCTCACGCCCAATATCGGGGCCAGGTAAAAGCACACCATAGAGTAGTGTCTTGATGCCGTAATGCTCTACCACCGATGTTCTGCTGACTTTTTTCAGAAAGCCGGGCCGAAAGACCCTCTTTAAAGCCCAGCCGGTATGGTCGGGCCCCATACTAAACAAAAAGGTGGCCTTGATACCAAGGCGATCAAAGGTACGGCCTAAATTGGGCGTTCCTTCGCGCGTTCCTCTTAAGGTATCGACATCGACCTTCAGGGCAATTTTGGCCATGCCTTTTTTACTCTTGGTCCATTAAGTGACGGGCTTTTTCAACGTCATGACGGTAGGCTTCAAAAATATGCTTCAAAGCATCGCTCATCGTGGTGGAGGGTTTCCAGCCTAGTTCACTCATGGTGTTATCAATTGCAGGCACGCGGTTTTGCACGTCTTGGTAGCCCACGCCATAGTAGGCGCCCGAGGTCGTCTCGACAATTTTGACCTGACCGGCTGTCTTGGCATATTCCGGAATGCTACGTGCAATCGCCAGCATTTGATTGGCCAGATCGCGCACCGAGAAGTTATTAGCAGGATTGCCGATGTTATAGATTTTGCCGTTGGCGATATCGCCTTCATTGGCAATGATGCGCATGAGCGCGTCAATGCCATCATCGATATAAGTAAAGGCGCGTTTTTGCTCGCCACCATCGACTAAATTAATCGGTTCGCCGCGTACGATGTGCCCTAAGAACTGAGTTACCACACGAGAAGAGCCTTCTTTGGGTGTGTAGATACTATCCAGACCAGGACCGATCCAATTAAACGGTCTAAACAAAGTAAAGCGCAGACCTTCCATGCCGTAACCCCAAATGACGCGATCCATTAACTGCTTCGAGCAGGCATAAATCCAGCGGGGTTTATTGATTGGGCCATAAACCATATTGGACTGGGCCGGATCAAACTCCGCGTCTTCGCACATGCCATAGACTTCCGAGGTCGATGGAAAGACCAAATGTTTTTTGTATTTAACTGCAGACCGAACGATAGGTAGATTGGCTTCGAAGTCGAGCTCAAACACACGCAAGGGTTGTTGTACATAGGTGGCTGGTGTCGCGATCGCTACAAGCGGCAAGATCACATCGCATTTACGAATGTGGTACTCGACCCATTCACGATTAATCGTAATGTCGCCTTCAAAGAAATGCATGCGGGGATGCGAGACCAAATCACCGAGGCGATCGTTTTGCATGTCCATGCCATAGACATCCCAATCGGTAGTTTCTAAAATGCGTTTCGAGAGGTGGTGACCAATAAATCCATTCACACCCAAAATCAGAACTTTTTTCATATTGCGACCTAGTTACCCGTGTTTTAAATGCCTGCCAACTAATTTGCACTTACCGGTTGCCATGCCATGATTTCAATGGCCTGGTGATTCCCGCAAATGCCGAATACTCGATTATCAACTACCTGGATGCCGAGCTGATCAAGATCAATGGAGCTTGGCA
>JBIIGG010000069.1:0-6765 GCA_044236575.1 Polynucleobacter sp.
GCATGGTCATGGCTGCTACTGCTCTTTTGCGCAAGAACCCCAAACCCAGTGATGCAGATATCGATGCCGCAGTAACCAATATTTGCCGTTGCGGCACATTCCAAGAAGTACGTGCCGCAATCCATGCCGCAGCAAAGGCTTGAGGAGAAAACCATGAACGCACCCGTACCTAATTTATCCCGTCGCCACTTCATTGTTGGCTCATCTGCTATTACCGCTGGTCTCGCCATTGGCTTGGAGTTTCCAGGCGTTATTGGCACAGCGAATGCATCCACCGCAGCCAATGCCAGCGCCCCAGAAATTGGCGTTTGGGTTGTAATTCAGCCAAACGATACCGTTGTTATTCGTGTCGTTCGCTCCGAAATGGGCCAGGGCACGATAACCGGTTTGGCCCAATTGGTTGCCGAAGAGCTGGAGTGCGATTGGAAAAAGATTACGATCGATTATCCCACTCCAGGCGAGAGCCTAAAGCGCAAAGGCGTTTGGGGATCCTTCTCTACCGGCGGTAGTCGCGGTATTCGGACATCGGAAGACTATGTTCGCAAAGGCGGCGCCGCTGCCCGCATTATGTTGATTCAGGCTGCTGCAAATCAGTGGGGCGTATCCCCTGCCGAATGTTTGGCGGTTAATAGTGTCATCACCCATCAAGCCAGCGGGCGCACCGTTAGTTTTGGTAAGGTTGCCGCTGCGGCCGCCAAGTTACCTGTTCCCGATGCAAAAGGAATTGAACTCAAAGACCCTAAGCGCTGGAAAGTCATCGGTAAGCCAATGGATCGCCTCGATAGCTTAGCCGACAAGGTAACGGGCAAACAGATTTATGCCATCGATTTAAAGATGCCAGGCATGCTGACTGCCACCATTAAAGAAAGCCCGGTATTTGGTGGCAAACTCAAAAGTTTTGATGCCAGCAAAGTTACGGGAATGAAGGGCGTCAAGAAAGTTGTCCAGGTTAGCGATACTGCGGTCGCAGTAGTTGCCGATACCTTCTGGCAAGCCAAGGTAGCGATGGATCAGTTGCCAATTGTTTGGGATGAGGGCCCCAATGCATCGGTGCAGCAAGCCGATATTTTGAAGCGCTTGGAAGAGGGCCTCAAAGCAGATCAAACCTTTGTGGGCAATGCCAATGGTGACTATAAAGTTGCGGCATCGAATTCTTCGAAAACCATTGAGGCACAGTTTTTATATCCCTTCTTGAACCATGCACCGCTAGAGCCGATGAATGCAACGGCTGTCTGGAACCCAGACAGTTGCCGTGCTTGGGTTCCAACCCAAGATGGCGAAGCTTCTTTGGCCGCTGTGATTGCAGCTTCTGGGCTGACAGCCGATAAATGCGATGTGATTAAGGTTAACCTAGGCGGTGGCTTTGGTCGCCGTGGTGCATTCCAGGACTACACCACACAGGTCGTTAATATTGCAAAGCAGATGCCTGGTACACCCATCAAGTTAATTTGGACGCGTGAAGAGGATATGACGCAAGGTCGCTATCACCCGATCATGATGTGCAAAATGACTGGCACCTTTGATGATAAGAAGAATTTGACTGGCGTGCATATGCGCTTATCTGGTCAATCGATCTTAAGCGCTGTACGCCCAGCAGTCGTGGCACAAAACAAAGGCATGGATCCATTGGTGTTTCAGGGCGTGGCTAAGGGCGGTGAGCATGGCATTAGTTATGACTTCCCGAATTTGATGATTGACCATGCCATGCGCAATACCCATGTGCCGCCTGGCTTCTGGAGGGGCGTCAACATCAATCAAAATGCGGTCTTTATGGAGTGCTTCATTGATGAGCTAGCAGAGTATGCTGGCGTTGATCCAGTGGAATTTAGACGCAAATACTCCGCAAACTATCCCCGTAATCTAGCGGTACTCAATGCCGTTGCTGATCGCATTGGCTGGACTAAGCCAGCTCCAGCGGGCGTATTCCGTGGTATTGCGCAGCAAAAGTCCTTTGGTAGTTGGGTTGCTGCTGCGTGTGAGCTATCGGTTACCGATGGCAATAAGATTAAGATTCATCGGATCGTTGCGGCAACCGATCCAGGCTATGCAGTGAACCCAGCACAAATTGAGCGTCAAGTATCGGGCTCATTTGTATATGGCTTATCTGCTTTGTTTGAGGAGGAGTGCACCGTCAAGAATGGCCGCATTGAGCAAACCAATTTCGATACCTTTGGTTCGATTCGCTTAAAGCAAATGCCACCCGTAGAGACCATCATTATTCAGGGTGGGGGTAAAGAGTGGGGCGGTATTGGAGAACCTACTATTTCTGTGGCGGCGCCGGCTGTATTAAATGCGTTCTACAGAGCTACCGGTAAGCGTTTACGCACGATACCTCTGAAGAACAGCGGTATTACGCTGGTCTAAGGAATGCGATATGGGGCTGCGCTAGCGATCAGTACGCTGCTGGCGCTCCCCATCTTTTCTCAAGCTCAAGTTGTTTGGACTGGCGATGCGGTACAGACGGCATTAAGTCCGAATCCGGGCGATCCCATCAAGGGGCGCGCGATTGTGACGAGTCGCCAAACCGGCTTATGCATTTTGTGCCACAGCGGCCCCTTTCCGGAGGAGCGATTTCAGGGCAATCTAGCGCCTGATCTACGATTAAGCATTGCCAATTTAAGCGCGGGGCAGTTGCGTGCACGCCTGGTTGATCCGGCGCAATCGAACCCCAACACCATCATGCCTGCCTACTTTAAAATAGAGCATCTTCAGCGGGTTGCGCCGCAATTTGCTGGGAAGACTGTTCTCACTGGGCAAGAAATTGAAGATGTGCTTGCTTATTTATTGACGATTAAATCACCATGAATCAGCGCCGCCAATTTATTGTTTCGCTCACTGCTTTATCGCTCTGTCCTTGGCAAAGCGCAAGTGCGACACCCAGCGAGGCTATGCAGGCAATGCAAGCCATTGTCGGTAAGAACCCGGTTAATACCGGACGGGTTTATTTTGAGCTACCTCCTTTAGTCGAAAGTGGAAATTTAGTTGCTATTAAATTTTCAGTCGATAGCCCAATGACGCAGGCGAATTATGTGCGTGCAATCCATATTATTTCCGAGGCTAATCCGTCAGCCAATGTAGTAACGTGCTATTTCACGCCCTTGTCGGGTAAGGCAGAAGCCAGTACGCGCATTCGCTTGGCTGACTCACAGCGGGTATGGGCTTTAGCGCAAATGAGTGACGGATCATTTTGGCGCACCAGTGTCGATACCGTCGTCACCCTTTCGGCATGCACGGAGATGATATGAGTCGATCTTCCAGGGCCGTAGTTACCATGCCTAAAACGGCAAAAAAGGGTGAAGTGTTTTCAATCCGTGCGATCGTGCAACACGATATGGAATCTGGCTTTCGGCACACCGAGCAAGGTGTACGGGTGCCACGCGATATTATTCGGAGCTTTACTTGTACCTACAATGGCAAGGAAGTCTTTAAGGCTGATTTACATTCAGGGGTTGGCTCAAATCCCCTTTTTATCTTCTATGCCAAAGCCGACCAATCGGGCACTTTTGAATTCAAGTGGCAGGGCGATAACAATTACCTCACGATAGTCAACCAAGCCATTACTGTTTCATGATCAAGAGGCAATTGGCTCAGCTTAGTGTGCTGTGCTTTGTTTTTGTTGTGGTCATGCCGTCCTATGCTGATCAACGGCAATCGACTACTGCATTAATGACGCCCAGCAATCAAGCGATGCAAAAGGACATCAATTTAAATCCTGCATTGTTTTGGATTATGGATGGAGAAACGCTGTGGGGTGACCGTAGCAATCCTGCAGGTAAAGCATGTGCCGATTGCCATCAAGATGCAAAGCAGTCGATGAAAGGGATTGCCGCTACCTTCCCGAAGCGCGTTCAAGGAAAACTCCTTAATCTAGAGGGGCAAATCAATCAATGCCGCACAAGCCGTCAACAGGCTCCAGCGTTTGCCTATGAATCAAAGCCCTTGCTGGCGCTTAGCACCCTCGTTGCCTATCAATCGAGAGGGCTGCCGATTGCCGCCTCGACCGATAGGGCAATCGAGCCAGATTACAAGAAAGGCCAATCCTTGTACTTTCAGAGAATGGGTCAACTCAATCTTTCCTGCGCCCAGTGCCATGACGATCGAGCCGGACTGAAGCTAGCGAGCAGTACGATTCCACAGGGCCATCCGACGGCCTATCCGATTTATCGCATCGAGTGGCAAGGGGTGGGTTCTTTGCAGCGCCGGCTGCGTAACTGCGTGTCGGCTGTGCGAGCAGAGCAATACGCCTACGGATCACCAGAGCTCGTGGCACTAGAGCTTTACTTAATGCGCAGAGCTAATGGCATGCAGATTGAAAGTCCGGGTGTGCGACCCTAAATTACGGCTGTTTGCCGTATTTCACGGCAATGATTTCAGCCATCACGGAAACGGCTATTTCTGGCGGAGTTAAGGCGCCAATGGCTAAACCAACTGGACCATGCAGACGTTCAAGCTGTTCGGTAGTGACATTGAATTCCCGTAGGCGCTCTTTCCGTTTTAAGGTGTTGGTTAAGCTGCCTAAGGCGCCAATGTAAAACGCCTCGGATTGAAGGGCATCAATCAAGGCAAGATCATCAATCTTGGGGTCGTGGGTCAGCGCAACAATCGCCGTGTGCGAATCGATTCCAAGTTCCTGCATTACATCGTCCGGCATGCCTTTAATAAACTGCACGCCTTCTAGATCAAGGCCTTCGGCATATTCTTCGCGGGGATCAATCACAATCACATCAAAATCCGATGCAACGGCAAAATTAGCAACGTAAAGCGATAACTGACCTGCCCCGATCACGAACATCCGCCAGCGTGGACCATACGAAGTTTGCATCGTATGGGCAGTTAAAGAAAAGCCATCGGTTTTAGTACCCGGATGCAGTACTGACTTTCCGGTTTGCAAATTTACTTCGCGCAGAATCAGTTGATGGCCCTCAATGGCCGCTAAGATCGACTCTAAGATGGTTTGCTCTGGTCTGGGTTCCACTAAAAGCCGCAGGGTTCCCCCGCAAGGAAGACCAAAGCGTGCCGCTTCTTCCCTACTAACGCCGTACACCACCATTTCTGGAAGATTGCGAACCAAGATCTCGGTTTGTACCCGCCGAATTAAATCGTCTTCTACGCAGCCACCGGATACCGAACCCACTACTTGGCCATCGTCCCGAATGGCTAGCCATGAACCAACTGGTCTTGGTGATGAGCCCCAGGTCTGCACTACGGTTGCAATGGCAATCCGCCTACCTTCGCGTAGCCACGTGAGGGCAGTCTTAAGAACAATGTAATCAGTGCTATTCATGGGGGTAGGTCAGATCAATTTGAAAGCCATTTTGGTTGAACTCTATTATCATCATTTTGATCATGAGTGATACCAATTCCAGTAATTCTTATCCATTGCGCCTCGCTGTTTTGTTACTTGCAGCAGGGCAGGGTAGCCGACTTGGATCCCATCCTAAGGCCTTGTTAAAGCAAGGCGGTGTAACCCTACTCAATCGCTTGCTGGATGCAGTGGAGCCTTTTAATCCAATCGAGTTTATCGTTGTCACTGGTTTTCATGGCGATGCGATTGAGCAGTCGTTCGCGCAAATGGATTCGACTTTTAGTCGATCGATTCGGTTACTCCGAAATCCCGTTCCAGAGGCTGGCCAGGCCTCTTCGGTTCGCCTCGGTATAGAGGCGCTGCACAGTAATTTTGATGCTCTATTGATTGCCTTATCGGATCAACCTACCATTACTAAAGTAGAGATAGGTCAGCTACTAAGTGCGTTTTCACAGCGCAGTACAGGAACAGAGATAGTGCTTCCAATGGTTCATGGACAACGTGGCAATCCGGTTCTTTTCTCAAAAAAAGCGCTACAAAATACTTTAGCAATTCCGGATTTAAGTTGCCGCGCTTATATGGATGCGCATCCGGAGCAAGTGCAGGTTTGGCATACGAACAATGCAGCATTTGTATGTGATGTTGATACCCCTCAGGATATGAAAAAGCATCAACTGGATTTTTAGTTTGATTTGGCGCAGTGGAACCAAGTGGGCCTGGGCAGCGATTATCTAAATTGCTTTGGCATAGCGCAATACCAGACGATTGCTTTCCATGAAGCCATTCATAGTGGTGATGTCGTTACCATATTGCACGGTAAATCGACCTACGCGCGTGTGGGCAACACCACTAACAAAATAGCGCTGGGTTACGAGGGTGTTGTTACGCTCAACCCCATTCCATGCGGTTTCACCCCCAGTGACATAGACGTACGTTGCGCCAACCGTATAGGTTTGATTGATTCGGTAAATCGGCCCAGCTTGGGCGGTATATAAGGGTTTTTGCGTCAGCTGCAGATTTTGATTAGATAAACACGCTGCAGCGCAGGCACTATTGGCGCCAAACCAGGTGCTATCGACAGCAACTGCAGCATCCACATTTTTCGTGATGGGGCGCTGATAACCTACTTGAAGTGCTTGTGCATAGCGATTACTGCCCAAATTGAAGGCTTTGGCATTGGAGTAATCGCCGGTAGGTAAGAACAGATAAGCCCCAAGCCCAAGGTAAGTTCGAGTGGTGTGATTGGAGTAAGGCCAGATCGCTGTCACGATGGCGGAATCCGTCATGCCTTTACTGGATGGAAAAGCGGCAAGCGATCCATCAGTGGAGAGTGCGCCAGCCCCAGTTTGAATGTAGGTCACTGCAGGCAGTGAGCCAACGGTATAGGTATGGGCTAAGCGTATAAATGCCGCGTTGCTCTCGAGCCTAGGGTCTGCGCCGGTATTCACGCCATTACGGAA
>JBIIGG010000070.1:0-6713 GCA_044236575.1 Polynucleobacter sp.
CAGCACAACGCCTTCGTCGGTGCGGTAGAAGCAATCAACTGGGCAAACTGCCATGCAAGGCGCATCCGCGCAGTGCATACAGGCAACCGAGATGGATTTCTCCGCCCCAATCACGCCGTCATTGATGGTGACAACCCGGCGGCGATTAACGCCCCAAGGTACTTCGTTGTCATTTTTACAAGCAGTAACGCAGCCGTTGCATTCAATACACCGTTCCGCGTCGCAGATAAATTTCATTCGTGCCATTGTGATCTCCTGACTTTAGCGGTTGGGCTTATGCAAACTTTTCGATCTGGCAGATCGTAGTTTTGGTTTCTTGCATCATCGTTACGTTGTCATAACCGTAAGTTGTTGCCGTATTAACAGCTTCACCGCGCACAATTGGGTAAGCTCCCTTAGGGTAGTACTCCAGCAAGTCCTTACCTTCCCACCATCCCGAGAAGTGGAATGGAATGAAGGCTGTATCTGCTCCAACGCGCTCGGTTACCATTGCACGCACCTTGATCTTGGCGCCAGTAGGCGACTTAACCCAGACGTAGTCCCAGTTCTTGATGCCACGCTTGGCCGCTGCTGCAGGGTTGATCTCAACAAAGTTTTCTTGTTGCAACTCAGCCAGCCATGGATTCGAACGGGTTTCTTCACCGCCGCCCTCATACTCCACTAAACGACCTGATGTGAGGATGATTGGGAACTTATCCGCCAATTTATCTTCAACGTTCTTGTCTTGCAGTGTCTTGTACAGGGTTGGCAAGCGCCAGAAGGATTTACGGTCTGCAGATGCAGGGTACTTCGCTACCAAATCAGGGCGAGTACTGTACAGCGCTTCACGATGCTGCGGTACTGCATCTGGGAAGTTCCATACCACTGCCCTTGCCTTCGCATTACCGAAAGGATGGCAACCGTGGTTTTTCATGGCAACGCGAATAATGCCGCCCGATAAATCGGTCTTCCAGTTTTTGCCTTCCGCTGCTTTTTGCTCAGCCTCGGTGAGCTCGCTCCACCAGCCCAATTTCTTCATGAGCACGTGATCGAACTCAGGGTAGCCGGTCTTAATATCAGCACCCTTCGAGAATGAGCCGTCTGCTGCCAGCAGGCTCTTGCCGTCTTTTTCAACACCGAAGTTGGCACGGAAGTTACCGCCGCCATCCATAACGTGCTTACTGGTGTCATAGAGGTTAGGTGAACCAGGGTGCTTAAGAGCCGCATTGCCGTAGCATGGCCATGGCAATCCGAAATAATCACCAGTGGTGTCGTAACCCGTGACCGGATCTTTACCGCCACGCGACTTCAAGGTCTTCGGATCAAATACGCTCATCATCCGCATGTGCGCTTTGAGGCGCTCTGGCGTTTGTCCTGTGTAACCAATTGTCCAAACGGCGCGATTGATTTCACGCAAGATGGATTCAATTTCAGGCTCTTGCCAATTTTTGCCAGCGTATTTTGCTTCGTTCATCTTGAAGTTAACCGACAGCTCTTTGCCGAAGCCAAGGCGGTTTGCAAACTCCTGCATGATGACGTGGTCTGGAACAGACTCAAACAATGGGTCGATGACTTTCTCACGCCACTGAATCGAGCGGTTTGATGCTGTAACCGATCCGGTGGTTTCGAACTGAGTACATGCTGGTAGCAAATACACGGCGCGGTTTTTGTTAACTTGGTCGCCCTTAGCTGCTGGCATAGCAGCCATCGCTGCTGTAGCACTTGGATATGGGTCAACAACGACCAATAAATCCAATTGATTCATGGCGCGTTTCATGTCCAAGCCGCGTGTCTGTGAATTCGGTGCATGACCCCAAATGAACAAGCCTTTAACAGCAGTTTCTTGGTCAATCATGTCTGGGTTTTCAAGCACCGCATCAATCCAGCGCGAGACGGTCGTACCCGACTTCTCCATCATGTTTGGAGCATAACGGCCTTTAATCCACTCGTAATCAACGCCCCAGACGGTGGCATAGTGCTTCCACGATCCAGCGGCCAAGCCATAGTAGCCAGGCAAGGAATCAGGGTTAGGACCAACGTCCGTCGCACCTTGTACGTTATCGTGACCGCGGAAAATGTTTGCGCCACCACCGGACTTACCGATGTTGCCCAAAGCCAATTGCAAGATGCAGGATGCACGAACCATGGCGTTACCAATGGTGTGCTGGGTTTGACCCATACACCAAACAATGGTGCTGGGGCGATTCATGGCCATGGTTTGCGCCACTTTGAATACCTGTGCCTCAGGAACGCCGCATGCCTCTTCAACTGCAGCGGGACCCCATTTTTCCATGACTTCTTTGCGGATATCATCCATGCCAAATACGCGGTCATTGATGTACTTCTTATCTTCCCAGTTGTTAGCGAAGACGTGGTACAGAACCCCGAACAGGAATGGAATGTCAGAGCCCGAACGAATGCGAACGTATTGATCTGACTTCGCTGCGGTACGGGTATAGCGTGGATCGACCACGATCAACTTGCAGCCGTTTTCTTTGGCATGCAACATGTGGACCATGGAGACAGGGTGTGCTTCAGCGGCATTCGAGCCGATGTAGAGCGCTGCCTTTGAGTTCATCATGTCGTTGTAGCTATTGGTCATCGCACCATAGCCCCAGGTGTTGGCAACGCCAGCAACCGTGGTTGAGTGGCAAATACGGGCCTGGTGATCCGTATTGTTAGTACCGAAGAACGATACCCACTTACGCAGCAAATAGGCTTGCTCGTTATTAAACTTGGATGAGCCAATAAAATACAAAGAGTCTGGGGTGTACTTAGCGCGAAGATCTTTCATCTTGGCGGTAATTTCATCGAGGGCCTGATCCCAGGTAATGCGCTGATATTTACCATCCACTAACTTCATGGGGTAACGCAAACGGTAGTCACCATGGCCATGCTCACGCAATGCTGCGCCCTTGGCGCACTGGCCGCCCATATTGATAGGGGAATCAAACACGGGGTCTTGACGAACCCATACACCGTTCTCAACCGTAGCATCGCTGGCACAGCCAACGGAACAATGGGTACAAACGGTTCGTTTTACTTCAATCTTGCCCTTACCATCCAGCATTGCTTTGCTTGGATCGGCTGCAGTTGCTTTTTGTACTAGATTGAGCTGGCTCACTGCAATTCCTGCGCCAACTCCAATTCCGGAGCGCTTCAGGAATGTCCGTCGATCCATGGTGGGAACGGCTGCCTTGAGGCCGCGCGACAAACTCCCAATTAAGTTGGATACCGGTACCGAGCGGGTCGTGGTGTTTACTGGATTTTTACGAATCAGACTCATCTGATGCTCCTGAGGGGTTTTATATTTTTAGGTAAAGGTTGCTGCGTATTTAAATTAAGGTTGTTTCGTAATACTTGCGTACGTGTTCAGTTAACTGATATCCGTCTTTCTTCTCGCCTACAGTGCTACCCACCTCTTGAATAATGGCTTTGCCCATGGGCGTTTGCGAAACAACCGCAACTGCACCGACCGTAGCGCCAGCACTAATGAAAAATTTTCTGCGCGACGCAGTGGTGACTGGGGGTGTAAGTGGATTTGTTTTTGTGCTCATGTGAACTCCAAGGGTGGACGTATATATGCAACTTTTTGCTGATATTGAGTGTATTACTTTTATAACTTTTTTGTATGCCAACTGTAGTAATTTAACCTAGGAAATACCCTTATAGTGATTTCAATAAGGCTCACATCATGTCAAAGGCTTGACCCTCAACTGCCAGAAATTCACGGGTCAATGCGGCAACAGGGCGATACAAATGGAGTTCGGGATTGGCTTCTATTGCATCGCAAAAATCGTCATACCAGGGCCGAATGTGGTCATTGAAAAAAACCCTTTGATTTGTAAGGTTAGAAATCTCGACATCATCGCCGGCAATTAAATAGCGCATCACTTCAAAAAGAGCGGATACATGGTCCTCGGTTTCCGTTACATCTTCAGAAGACTCCAAGGCAAATTCAGCCAATGCTCGCCGTACTTCAACCAAGGGCTTTTCATTTAAATGGCCTGCCAAATAAAACGAGCTATTCAGAAATACATTGGGTCTACCCACGCCCATAAACTCGGCAGCATATTCCGAATTCCAATCGCTCGCAGTGCTGTCCCTGACTGCCGAGATTAAGTTGAGCCAAACACCCAATAAAGGCGAGACCTCATTGAGGGACTGCTCCTGAGGGGCGGAGGCCGTAATTAAATCTAAGAATGCTTGCTCGGGTGCTTTTATGTAAAACGCAGCTAAGAGGCCGTACAAGTCGGCTCTTGCCAAATCCTCAGCTATACCTATATTGCCAACCTCGGTCGGCCCCTGCTCCGCAGCACTTGGCTTAATTGAATCGCTCATAGTTCTTTCTTCATCATATCGACCACCCTGCAATCGCTGCACATTTTGAGGCGATCTAAGGCTTCGCCAGAAAAAGCATCGTGTAAAGCCAATTTACCCAGCATTAACTCAACTAACTTGAGGGTACCAAAGGCTTTGCCACACGTGATGCAATGAAAGGGCTTGGTCTCGTTCAGCAATACTTTTTCTTTGCGCTGCTCTGTCGATTTAATCCGAGGCAGCAAGGTAATAGCCGATTCTGGGCACGTTTGCACGCACAGGCCGCACTGCACACATTGTTTCTCAATAAAGGAGAGTTGTGGCGCATCCGGATTATCCAAAATAGCGCCTTCTGGGCAGGCGCCAACGCAGGATATGCATAAGGTACAGGTTGTCGTATTAATTTGAATCGCGCCGAGCAGCGATGAGCTAGGAAGGGCTTTGCCTTCTGTCGGCAGTGGTACTGGCGCCTGCTTTTGAAAGTGCTCTAAGGTCGCTTCTAGGGTTTCGCGTTTTTGATTGGAAAAGGCAAAAACAGCTGGCTTACCCAAAGTCTGCAGCGGGCCGCGCTGCCGCAAGCCGCCCATGGCAGTTGATACGCCGGATAGATCATCTTTATTCGCCATCGCAATCAGCTGCACTCGCGCGCCCGGAAATTGATACGCCGCCAGCATCGCATTGGCTAAGTCGGCTTGCTCCACTAGGGCGGCTCGATACGCCGGATCCTCATCGCCACTGAGCAATAACACCACCTCGCCAAATCCGTACGCCAGAGAGCCTAACCAGAGATCGAGTCCCGTCGATGCAATGTGCTCGATGCCCATTGGAACCACAAAAGCAGGCAGCCCCTCAAACCGCTTTGGATTTAGGTGGGCTGCACGTCCAAGCCGATCCAAGACCTCGGACCCAGCCTCTAGGCTATGCAACAGCAGAGTTGGTGCCAGCTGGGGTGATTTGGATTTGCTGTTCGCGTTGCTATATGCCGTGATCAGGGCTTTGAGTTGCTTGCCTTGATGCGATACGCTGGGGTAGTTGTAACGCATTGCACCCGAAGGGCAAACCGTGGCGCAGGCACCGCAGCCCATGCATAAGTTGGGATTAACTTGAACCTGACCTTGACCATTTTTAAATAGGGATTCGATTGCACCGGTGGAGCAAACATCGATGCATGCACTGCAACCGACTTTTCCATTGCGGCCATGAGCGCAAATCTTCTCGTTGTACGCAAAGTATTTTGGCTTTTCAAACTCACCGACCATGGTAATCAGTTGACTGGCAACCACGGATTGTGCGAAGGGATCAGCGCCAGGGGCAAAGTAGCCTTGTGGCGTTTGGCTCATGCGCATCTGCGCATCAGGCCGCAAATCCAACACCAAGTCGCACTCTGCACTGCGATTAACCTCGGCTCGATCAAAGTTAATCGCGCCAATACCTGCGCATGCAGTAATACAAGCGCGATGCGATTTGCATCGATCCATATCGATCTGGAAAGAATCGTCGATGGCATTTTCCGGGCAGGCCGTAACGCAAGCGCCACAACGGGTACACATCTCAGGATCAATGGGGTTTTTTAATTCCCAATCGACGGTGAAGTTGCCAAGGTAGCCCTCTAGCTTGCTAACCTCGCCACTGTAGACCGGATACTCACGCGTACTGGGCAGCGCACCTGATTCGGTGCACAGTACCGATACGTTTAATTGCGTATGCAGTTTTTCAGCCCAAAGCAAAGCTTGCGCGCCTGGTCCAATAATGAGCAGGCGGCCTTGGCTTTCATAATCGACTACCGGAACCGGATCTGCCTCTGGCACATCTGCGAGCGCCAATAATGCGGCAATCTTAGGGGTGGATTTCTCTGCCTCTTGCGTCCAGCCTGCAAGCTCCCGAATGTTGACAAAGCGCAATGGCGCAACCAGAGGCTTTTCCGATTGTGCTGCCAGTTCTGAAAACAAGCCACGCTCTTGTGTGCATGCCACCAAAATCGGCTCTGAGCCATCCAGCGCCTTTAAAAATGAACCGACCTCTTGGCGACACAAAGCGGTGTGCAGCGGTTCACCCAAGGCTTTTGCATCCAGTGGCATGGTGCGATTGCAATCGCAAATGAGCTTTTGGGTCATTATTTTATTTTCTGTTCAGGCACAATTTTTAGGGATGCTACCGTTTGATCAGGGTCTGGGTTGGGAACGTCGTCAACTTTGGCCTCATCTTGCGGCATTGTGACATTACCTGCAGAAGCATCAGCGATTTCAGCGGGAATCGGCTCTGCTGCTGCAGTTGGCTCTGGCTCACCGGCTTTTTCCTCTTCTGACTCCGCGAGAACCTTAGCCCCTGGCCCTTCTTCAAACTTTCTGAATAAACCCAGGGATTCCGACTGCACCATGCGTTTAAGCATCTCCATCGGAATCGGGTCCGGAATG
>JBIIGG010000071.1:0-6608 GCA_044236575.1 Polynucleobacter sp.
ACAAAGCCATTGAAAGCAAAATCATGGCCGAGCGCTGCTTTGAGGTTGACGTAATACTGGGGTATTCCGCTGGCAGTACCCGAGCCACTGTATTTAGCTGGACCATTGCTGTAATCAACTTGCCCTAATACAAACCAATCGTTCTGAAATGCGTAGGTGCCGAGGTATTCCACGCCTACATTGATCGCTGTCACTCTCACGTTCAGGCTGGGCTCATCGTAGGCATAGCTTGAAATTGTCAAGCCGAGCTGGTTGGCGGATTGGGTTTTGAGGCTTTCAGGATTTAGTTGCGCTTTTGCGCTGGCCGCAACCGTTAATGCAAGTGAGGCAAAGAGCAATATTTTTTTCATTTGGTTTCCATTCCTCATTCTTGGTGGGGTCCTGAGTGGGGTATCGGGCTTTTCAGATTTGCCCCAATGCATCAAAAGAGGCTAGTAAGACAATCTTCTCTTAACAGCAATACCAATATAGCCTTTAATTTACCTCAGGACTCATTCAGGAAGGCATTTGCTGTATGCAATACCGACGCGCTTGCCAACAGTGACCGCACTGCAACTGGGATTGCTCCACGCTCGACTGAGAAGTCCCTCTAAATATTTTCCCCTCGGATCGCTGGTGGTGCATCGAATACCAGTATTCGTCTGTATGCACTCATAGGAATCGGATTCGGGAAGCTGCATGGCCCGAGTTTAATGCAGGCCAGCCTGAATACGTAGCCTGGGTTCGATACGGTAAATGCGATGATGGCGGCAATAATGCCTCTGATAACAGCACGTTACCATTTGAAAAAGCAGTCGTGAAGTCGGAACTTGACTCCAGTACCGGGGTTCTTAATGTCAAGATGTGGCTCACCACCGTTAATGAAAATAATTCGACGTTTACTCCGGCTTACTTTTGGGTAAATGTCAAAATTACAGCCGGGCCATCAGTTGCGCCGCCCTTAGGCAGGTGGACGATTAACTTTTGTGGCCAAGATAGCCCCACTCCAGGCTCTGACCCTGATCCTTCAGGCTGCAATGACTGGGGTTATGCCACAGTTGAGCCCGACGTTATGCGCATTTTCACGCGCGGAACGTCTTCAGGGAATATGAATTCACAGACGGGCATAATGACTTATCAGTTGGCCGGTGGCGAGGTGACAAGTGGCGAAGGCCAGTTTGAGTTATCCGAACAATGGAATAACTCCAATTCGAGTTATCAGGTTGCCTTTAGTGGCGATTACATGCGACTCAAATCGGTTAATAAAAATGACTCTACTTCTTCCGAAGTTTGCACCAATCGTAATATTGGTGAAGTCGCACCCCTCTTCGGAAACTGGGATGGTTGGCTCTATGATGTCAATACAGGCGCCCCGATTGAATTAAATGGCGGCTTTAATTTAAAACTCGCGCCGGGTGCTGTGACCGATTGGTCAAAAACTGGTTGGCTCAGTTACTGGGGCGTGTGGTTTAGGGATGTTGACAATACTGGTGCGCCTATCACCATCAGCCCCGATCAGGTGCTATACAGCGATTCCAGATTAAGCAAAGATGTACCGTATGTTTACAAAAAGACCAAAGGTTCACTTAAGCGCGTTACAAATGAAAGAGGCGCTTTTAGTAGCCTCTTGAATACCCGCTTTAAGTCATACCAAATGGTTTCCTTCGTAGAGGGTGGATCATCTACTAACAACTCTGCTTACAGCATGTACTGGAATGGAACCCAATTTATTGTGGAGGGCAAGTATGTGCAAAGCAGCTCCGGCAATGAAAACCTCGTACCGTTCGACACACCAAAGACATTGACTCTTGCCTACTTTGGGCAAAATGGCCGCGATACCTTGTTTGGACATATTAACAACACCAGTATTTCCTTGCGATTCAGATTGGGCATATGGGATTCTTCTCAGATAAGGGTGTATGACCCAAATGGGACGCTTTCAAGTTCTAATCCAGCTTATGTCTACAAAACACTTATGGATGACGTGTTGCCTGGAACAGCGGAGAATGGCGTTACTGACTTAGCGAATGGGACTGTATTAACATGCTATGGCTCAGAGTGCCCAACCATGTCCGCGTCCGGAATCAGTGCAAGACCGCAGCAGATACTTAATGGTGGGACGGTTGCAAACGCAACAACTTACATCTGGAATAACGAAACTGGTAACCTGATGAATGGTCAATATGCGGTTGAGAGTTCCACTCACCGTCAAACTGGCGCTCTTTTTGTTGGCACCCCTACTGGTCTTGAGTGCGATTACTGGAACCCTGCTTTAAACAATGGTAACGGTGGTCAAGAGTCTGGTATTTGCCCATGGAATGCAGCTGACCTTGGAATTAGCTACTACACCTGGGAAACCAATACATCGAATCTGCATTGGCCATCCCGCTCCTATGTTGTGAAGCAAAGCAATGGACGTCGCCCAGTGTTTGATAGGCCAATTGATGTTACCTACACCCCAACTCGCGGTGACTTAGCTGGTAAGCAGCAGTTTTTGACCTACAACGGCGGCGGCCAGTTTTGGCTACCCAGCGATTGCTATAACTTAGATACGCGTCAAAAACAGTCCTGCAATGGATCGAATAACAATACGTTTTGGGCTAGCCAATTTAATATTCCATTCACTACCGCTGCCGCAGGTAGGGTGAAAGATGCCAAAAATCCTAACATTGAATATCTCGTCAAATTTGGTCGTAGATCGTTTGTGTATGGCACAGAAAATATTTCTGCTTGCAGCGGCTTAAATCCACCATCTAACCTGACGCTACCAACTGCTAGTACTTGGCAGGATCCGCGCGCAGCAAATGGCCCTGGTTATATTGGACCCTGGAAAGAGCCTACTGAATCACCGCGCTATGTCAATGGTGTGCAACAGTAAAGTTTGAGCTGTATGAATTAAATAAAAAACCCTCCTCGGAGGGTTTTTTATTGACCATCAAATACTTTTAATTTCAGCTGCACCGAAATCGCCCCATTCACCCGATCCCCTATGGTTGGGACAATAAAAACATTTGCACCAACCCGATCGCCTTCCCATGTAAATGCAGGTAGAGCGGCTGCGAACCAGCCACCGCTGTTGGTTTGGGGGTAGCCATTAAAGCCGCCTAGGACAGCCCCGAATTTGATCGGCCCAATTGCAATCGGTTGGTAGTAGATGCCAGCGTAATTGGAGTATTCGCGGTTGCTATTGTAAAAACGACCAATGGTGGCTGAGGCTACGGTACTAAAGCGGTATTCCCCGCCCGCACCCCAATTGCCGTTATTGAGGTTTTTGTTTTGATCAAAGTGATAAGACACAAATCCCGGATTGATCCAGACTTGACTGCGCGCTTCAGGTTCTACAATCGAAAAGAGTTTCTCCTGCGCGCTGGCGAGATTGCTTGCCAATAGCAGTGCTACCGTAATTCCGGCTACTCGGCTTAAGCGAGCCCAGCTCTGATCATGGCTTGAGGAGGTTGTGATTTGCACAGCGGAGACTTACTTCTTTTTAGAGTTAGTGGCTTTTTGGCCGCCGGGTTTACTCAGCTTAAATTCCAGCTTTTGGCCTTGGTAGAGCAGGGTCGCACTCTCATCGCCGATCGACTGTAGGGAGAGGCCCTTGCCAAGGGATTCGCCGATGCTAATGGCATTCGTAGGTTTGCCATCCACCTCAAAAATAGCAAAACCATCAAGCGAGCCATTGGCATTTTTGCCCGTTGCAACCACCCCCCGCAGAAAGATGGTGTCGGTGCTTAAGGGTTTGTTGCCAAATAAATCGTATGCGCCAGTGTTGTCTTGATTGGAATACAGCGTTACGCCTGGATTGCTTTTATGAGCGATGGAGGAGCTGGAAGATGGAGTGATCGAAGGTACAGAGGGCAGTTGCCACCACTGCAAGACCCAATAGGTCAGAGCCATGGCAGTAATTGCCATACCCAGGTATTGAAGGGGGCGGGCCACGACCGCTGGATTTAGGCGTGGGCTGATACCCAAGGCCATGGGCGTACTGGAGCGGGATTTGAGTTTATAGAGGGTTGCACTGGCACTTTGCCCGATTTTGGCGCGTACCCGGGCTGCTGCCTCAGGGGCAGCGGTATTTTCAGTGATGGATTGCAGGCGGCGGTTTAGGCGGGCTTGCAAACGCGCTAGAAAGTCACTCAATTGGCCAAAATCCCTATAAAATTTAGATCAGTTTAAATCATTGAAAAGCCTATGTTTATTATCCGCCAGCTCAGTCAAATCGGTCGCTCTAGACTACGTCAGTTAATGCAGCTTTGCCACCGTTTCCAATGCGTATTGGGTTTTCACTCTTTTCAACCCCCTCATGCGCCTAAACCGGTCTTAGCGCGAGCGCCGCTGCAGCGCAATCACCGCGAGGCCGGTTTCACTCTAATCGAAATCATGGTGGTCATTGCCATTATTGGTATTTTGGCTACCCTGATTGTGCCCAACATCATGGGGCGTCCCGATGAAGCGCGGGCTACCGCTGCTAAACACGATGTCGGCACGATTAATCAAGCACTCAAACTCTATCGCCTCGACATTGGTCGCTATCCCACAACGGAGCAAGGCCTCAAAGCCTTGGTGGAGCGACCCACCAGCGAACCCATACCGCAGAACTGGAAAACCGGTGGCTATTTAAGCTCGGTACCCAAAGACCCATGGGGCAATGCATACCATTACAGCAATCCCGGAACCCGCGGAGAAATCGATGTGATTAGTTACGGAGCGGATGGTAAGCCCGGGGGAACCGGAACCGATGCGGACATTGGGAACTGGTAAGCATTCCAATTCAGGTCAGCTGTTGCGCTCCTCATCCCCTTCGCGCGAAGCCGGCTTTACCTTAATCGAGTTTCTGGTTGCGATTGCAGTGATGGCAGTGCTGCTCGGCATTGCCGTCTTAGCCCTACCCAATCACGATGAGCGCTATTGGCGCGATAACTTAGATCAACTGGTGAGCTCACTCAACTTCGCCCAAGAAGAAAGTACTATGAGTGGCACGCCGATGCTGGCTCAAGTCGATGGCCTGGGTTGGCGTTTTAGCATGCCCCTGTCTGCAGTGACTGCATCTGCAAGTAATCCGGGCAGTAATCCCGGCAGTAATCCCGGTAATACCTTTTTGCCCGATGTCTATCGCGCCCAAACCTGGCATAAGCCAGTGGAGATGATTCCAGTGCAATTGAGCTTAGGTGGCGAGCGCTTTACCGAGTCCCTGCAAATCCCAATCAAACAAGAGCAACGCCAAGCGGTCTTGATGCGCGCAACTAATGGACGCTTTCAGTGGGCGCGGCCATGAAGCAAATCAAGCGTTTTGTTCGCGGTGCAAAACAAACGCGGACACACGTTCGAGATCAAGCCGGCTTTGCCTTAATAGAAGTCTTGGTAGGTCTTGCGGTCTTAAGCATTGCGCTGATTGCCGGATTAACAGCCTTATCGAGTGCTGCCGATACGCAGCTGGCGGTATCGCAGCGCGCCCAAGCATTGTGGAGTGCAGACAATGCCCTAGCCGATTTGCGCATGAATCGCCAGTGGCCGGAGATGGGTACGACTACCTTTAGTTGCCCGCAAGACCGTTATGTATTTGTGTGTCAACGCAAAGTACTCAGCACCCCCAATCCCAGTTTTCGGCGGGTGGAGTTGACGGTGTACTTGGCAAACCCCACTGGCGGGGATGTAGCCAGTGGTCCGCGCTTGGCTTGGTTGACAACGATTCTGCCCAACCCCGCTGGAGGCTCCCTATGAGATTGCCACGCGATCAGGGCTTTGCACTGATAGAGGTCTTGGTCGCCATGACCATCATGGCTTTAGTTGGCCTCATGGCCTGGCGCGGCATGGATGCCTTAATCATGGGGCGAGACGTGATTGATCGGCGCGCCAATCAAGACGCAGTGTACGCACAACTGGTGAATCAGTTTGAGCGCGATTGCCAATATATTTTGCGTGCCGAAGTCTTGGGGAGTAATCCCTTGTCTGCGGGCGCGAAGAACATTTGGTGGATACGGCAATTGCAGGTCGATAATCGTGACGCATGGATGATTGTGGGGTATGGCGTCACGCCAGCGGGATTGCAGCGCTGGACTAGCACGCCACTACTGCGGCGTACCGAAGCATTGGCTTTATGGGCCGGCGTCAGCAGTGACCCTGATCTGCTATCGACTAACTTTCGGGTGAGTCTCACCTTGCCTGAAGTAATCCGTCAAACGGTATTTGTGCGAACAGCACTAGCAACTGGAGCGAGTGCCATACCGCCTGCACCACCTATACCAAACACGCCAACCACGCCAACCGCTACGCCTGCTACAGATCCCAATGCTACTGCGCCTACAACTGCAGCCAGCGCTGCAAACAATACATCCACCACCGCCCCGAATCCTAATAGCCCACTAACTCAAGCGGCAGTAACGCCAGATCACCGCGGAGTAGTGATGCAGTGGTGGTTACGCAATGCCAATTTGCCGATTACGCGATCGTGTTTAATGGGCGGTGGATTGTGAGGATGCCTTTATTCCATTTTGCAAAGTCAGCGCAGTCTGAGCGTGGCTCAGCCACCATCACGGCCCTGATTGTGGTGGGGGTCGCTGCGGTACTAATGACCGGATTAATCTGGCGCCAGCAAATGCAGATTCGTACTTTAGAGAATGCCCGAGACC
>JBIIGG010000072.1:0-6606 GCA_044236575.1 Polynucleobacter sp.
TCGTGCTTATAATTTGACTATATAGTACATGGGAGCGCGGTCATGTTTAGGGGATGTGCGCCAAAGTGTTGCTTGGAAAATAATGCTAAATTTGGTGAAGGCATAGTCCAGGGAGTTAGGAAACTAACACAAACCGGAATCCTTTGGTCCCAGGTTCAAGTCCTGGTGGCCCACCAGAAAAACAAACCCTCATCAGCAATGGTGGGGGTTTTGTCTTTTGAGCGTTACTTAAATTAACGGTTGTGGGTCTGCTTTCGGCCAATAACGGCCTGTCGAAACTTTATTAACTAGTCTTGAATAACAAATTAAGTGATTCGGCATACTGAGCGGAGTTAATTGCTTTTTCATCCATGAATACGCTTTGTACGGTAAAGCCTGGTATGACTAATCCAAACAGGGCTACAGATAGCTGTTCAGTATTTCTAACTTTTTTGATCTTGCCTTTTTTCATCAAGAGAATAATTTTTTGTTCTAAGGCACCACGTATTTTTTCAAAGTAGGTCACCATCGTTTTGCGCACCTCAGGTTCCACCATCGACAGGGACCAAACATGAAACGCAATTCCCTTGCCGGGACCTTTGGTAATTTCTTCGGCAAAACTTGCTAGTTCTTGAATAATCTCCAACAGACTCAAATCACGCTCATCCGATGCTTTGAGAATGGTCTCAATCCGTTCATAAAACCGTCCGAGATTCTGTTCGGTGATGATTTGAACAATCTCTTCTTTGGTTTTGAAGTAATGGTAAAGATTGCCTCTGGAAAACCCACAAGCCTCTTGAATATCCTTAACAGAAGTCCCTGCAAAACCTTGGCGAGCAAAACACGATCTTGCTGCTTGCAAGATCTTTTCTCTACCTCCAACAAGCTCTTCTTCTTTGGCTTTGATCAAGCGTTTTTTAATGGGACTCTTTTGCCCAGTTTTCTTGACTGGTGAGTTGGCTTTAGAAACTGCTTTTCGATTTGGCGTCATGGTTGCATTCCTTAAAAACCGACCGCTTGTTTCAAATTTAGTGATTGTTCTCAGTATCAGCTTTAGGAGCCATATTTTATAAAGGCTTCATGGCTACATTAGTTTAAAAACCGACCGCTTGTTGCAAATTTACTAATAAATGTGACTATAAAGTCCACTATATTTTTAACACAAACTAACTGGTCAGTTTATAAAAACTTTCTTAAATGAATTTGGAGAGTATTCGTGCGTAGATATTTTTTAATTTGTTTTAGCCTGATTGCGTTCCTTCTCTCTGGGTGTGGGGGTTCATCTGACTCGTCATCAACACCAGCTACAACCCCTTATTCGATTGGCGGCACCATTTCAGGATTAACTAGTGGTTCGCTAGTGCTTAAAAATAATGGTGGGGATGCTTTAACTATCAATGCGAATAGCACTACATTTACTTTTGCAACTGCTTTAGCAAGCGGCACTAGCTATGCAGTCACAGTTGGCACTCAACCAAGTGGCCTCACTTGTAGTGTGAGCAACGGTACTGGTACTGTAGCAAGTGCCAATGTGACCAATGTGACTATTACTTGTGCCACTACCACTTATACAGTAGGCGGAACAGTCAGCGGTCTTGCGTCTGGAACTTCAGTAATATTACAAGTCAATAGCTCAAACCCCACTACAGTTAGTAGTAATGGAAGTTTTACCTTTTCCACTCCTCTGGCTAATGGAACTCCATATGAAGTAAGCGTAGGCACACAACCAACTGGCTTATCTTGCTCTATACCAAATGGAGCGGGGACCCTTTCAGGGTCAAATGTGACTAATGTGAGCGTTTCTTGTAAACCACAATATGTTTATGTTACGAATCAGGGTGATGGCATTATAAATGGCACTATATCCACTTACTCCATAAATAGTGATGGGACTTTGAGTAACATAAGCACAGAAATGGCTGGAAAAAGTCCTAGAGCATTAGCAATTAATCCCTCTGGCACCTTTGTTTATGTAGTCAATAATGTAGACAGGACTGTCTCAATGTACTCCATCAATAATGATGGTACTTTGAGTAGCTTAGGTGCTGAAGGTACAGGCCAATCTCCGCAAGGAATTGCAATTCATCCTGCTGGTACTTATGCTTATGTCACTGCCCTTGATATTCTGGGTGGTCCCATTGTCAATGTTTATGAAATTCGCAGCGATGGAACTTTAAGTATCTTAACTAATGGACCGGCTTTTGGTTTGCCCAAGGCGATTGCAATTAACCCAGCTGGAACATACGCCTATGTGACTGATTCAACTGGTACTACTCTAACGATGAATGGCATTTACAGTAGTGGGAATACTGGCACTCTTTATTCCTTAAGCCCCCCTTCAGTAACAACGGGAGCTAACTCTTCCGGCATCACAATTAACAAACAAGGTACTTTCGCCTACGTAACGAATCGTGGAGGTACTGTATCAATGTATTCAATTAACAATAACGGCACTTTAAGCTCCCTAGGGACTGTAGCGGCTGGATCTGATCCTAATGAAATTGTAATTAACCCGGCCGGTACATACGCCTATGTAACTAATTCTGGTAGTAGTGACGTATCGATGTATTCCATCAACAGCGATGGTACTTTAAGAGCCCTAACTCCTTCTACGGAAGCATCTGGATGGATTCCTTACGGGATTGCAATTAACGCAGCTGGTTCTTATGCTTATGTAGTTAATCAAGGAGATAACACTATATCTATTTACTCTATTAATAGTGATGGTACTTTGCGTTTGGTAAGTACGGCAGTGGCAGGGAGCACACCATGGGGAATTTCTATTACTAATTGAGGCAATATCTTAAAATGAATTTGTTTTGACTTAAAGCCACCTTCGGGCGGTTTTTCTTTTAATGCCTGTTTTTGGCCCTTAGCTGCCCCTCGCTATACAAGGGCTACTTAAAGTAACGCTCATTCACCTCAAAACACTTTGAAGTAACGAAGTGCTAGATGGTTGCTCCAAAAATCCTTTGGTTTCGAAAATCAAAGAGTGAGTTAGCATTTCTTATGGTTTCATTAAGTCCACTACACAAAACACTACACACCGATAATGAGACGCTGTAACCTCTTGAAATCCTAGCGGTTTTCTTTGGATGTCTGCTCTCATAATCGGTTGGTCCCAGGTTCAAGTCCTGGTGGGCCCACCAGAAAATTTAACCCTCATCAGTAATGGTGGGGGTTTTGCCTATCTAGCGTTACTTTGGCCCTTCACCACCTATTTGTAGATTATTTGAAACTATACGCAAGTTGCGTATAATACCAAAATGAAAGCCGTCTTCATTGAGTTGCCACCATTTGAACGTTATCGCCAAGATTACTTAACAGATGATGAGTATCGAAATTTGCAGAACTTTTTACTTCTAACGCCTAAGGCTGGAAATGTGATTACTGGCACTGGAGGGTTAAGAAAGTTACGATTTGGTGATCCAAAAAGGGGCAAAGGCAGGCGAGGCGGTTTGCGAGTTATTTATTATTGGTATGAAATGAAGTTACATTTTTGGCTTTTTACCTTGTATGACAAAGATGAAATGAGTGATTTGGGTCAGAAAGAGCGTAAAGCTCTAATGGACTTATTAAATAAAGAGCTGGGAGCACGGAAATGACTAAACGTAATTTATTCAATGAAATCAATGAAGGGTTTGAGCATCTTAAGAAGGCCCGTCTCGGAAAGACAACTTTACGCACGGTAGAACGAGACTTTAAACCTGCAGCAATGATTAATGCTGAGGAAGTGGTGGCCATTCGAGAGCGACTAAATCTCTCCAGATCTGTTTTTGCTACTTACTTGAGAACAAATCTGAGAACCCTTGAAAACTGGGAGCAGGGACGGGCTAAGCCTAATGCACAAGCTGCTTTATTGATTCATTTGGTAGATCGCTATCCAGATACGGTTAAAAAGATTGCCTCGGTCTAATTAGAAGAGTTTCGTAAAGCAACACAAACCGGAATCCGTTGGTCCTAGGCTCAAGCAATGGTTGGGAATCTGCTTGCGCCACATGAAGGGAGCCAAAAAAACGGGCACCCATGGTAGATGCCCGCTTTGTTTATTACAACTGCAGTTTATGCAAAGCGGTCTGCATTCATGACCTTGGTCCATGCTTTAACAAAATCCCGCACAAACTTTTCTTTCGAATCGTCTTGCGCATAGATTTCAGCGTAGGAGCGCAGGACCGAGTTGGAGCCAAAAACTAAATCCACTCGGGTTGCAGTCCACTTCACGGCGCCGGATTTGCGTTCTCTAATTTCGTAGAGATTGCTTGCTACTGGGTTCCAGGTGTAACGCATATCCGTTAAGTTCACAAAAAAATCATTGCTGAGTACGCCGACCCGATCAGTTAGCACACCGTGTTTGGAGTTGCCGTAATTGGCTCCCAAGGCACGCATGCCGCCCACCAGTACCGTCATTTCATTTGCCGTTAAGCCCATGAGTTGAGTACGGTCCAGCATTAACTCCTCTGCTGACACTACATAGTCTTGTTTTAACCAATTGCGGTATCCATCATGAATTGGTTCCAATACAGCAAACGACTCTACATCGGTCATTGCTTGAGTAGCATCACCGCGACCCGGTATGAAGGGTGCTGTGATCGGATAGCCGCCGGCATGCGCTGCCTTTTCTACTGCGGCAGTTCCGCCCAGCACAATCAAATCGGCCATGCTGACTTTTTTGGCAAGCCCTGCCTGAATACCTTCTAGTGTGCTCAAGACTTTTTGCAGGCGCGCAGGCTCATTTCCAATCCAGTCTTTTTGTGGCGCAAGGCGAATGCGAGACCCGTTTGCGCCGCCGCGGTAGTCGGACGCACGGAATGTACGTGCACTATCCCAAGCCGTGCCAACCAAGTGTGCAATACTCAAGCCACTATTGAGGATGGTTTTCTTGAGGTCAGTTATTTCGCTACTACTTAAGGTGTAATCGACTACAGGAATCGGATCTTGCCAGATGAGATCTTCTTTTGGCACATCAGGGCCTAAGTAGCGTGTCTTGGGACCTAAGTCACGGTGCGTTAACTTAAACCAGGCACGTGCAAACACCTCAGAAAAGTAAGCGGGATCTTTATAGAAGCGCTCGGAAATCGCTAGGTAAATTGGATCTTTAATCATGGCCATATCGGCATCGGTCATGATGGGGTTGTATTGAATCGTTGGATCTTCTACATCCACGGGTTTATCTTCGGGCTTGATGTTGATTGGTTCCCACTGCCATGCTCCAGCTGGACTCTTTTTTAATTCCCAATCGTAGGTAAACAGCAAATAGAAATACCCGTTATCCCATTTGGTGGGGTGAGTAGTCCATGCGCCTTCAATGCCGCTGGAGACCGTATCGCGTCCAACACCAGTGCCATTGCGGTTATGCCAGCCTAAGCCTTGCTCATCGATGTTGGCAGCCTCTGGGGCTGGGCCCACGAGCGCAACGTTACCATTGCCGTGGCATTTACCCACGGTGTGACCGCCGGCAGTCAGGGCAACGGTTTCTTCATCGTTCATCGCCATGCGCGCAAAGGTTAGGCGCACATCTTTAGCGGTTTTGAGTGGATCGGGTTTGCCATCCACGCCTTCTGGATTGACGTAAATCAGACCCATTTGAACTGCAGCCAGTGGGTTATCTAGTGGTTCGCTTTGGTCTTCGCTCATGCGATCGGAATTTTTCGCCAACCACTCTTTTTCTGAGCCCCAGTAAATATCGATTTCTGGATGCCAAATATCAGCGCGGCCACCAGCAAATCCATAGGTTTTTAAGCCCATGGATTCGTAAGCGATGGTGCCCGCCAAAATAATCAGGTCGGCCCAGGACAGTTGATTGCCATATTTCTTTTTAATGGGCCAGAGAAGGCGACGTGCCTTATCCAAATTGACGTTATCAGGCCAGCTATTGATGGGTGCAAAGCGTTGATTGCCAGTGCCGGCACCGCCACGGCCATCGGCAATGCGGTAGGTGCCAGCCGCGTGCCAAGCCATGCGAATCATCAGGCCACCATAGTGACCCCAATCCGCTGGCCACCAATCTTGACTGTCGGTCATCAGCAGATGCAGATCTTTTTTAACTGCTTCAAGATCAAGCTTCTTAAATTCCTCAGCATAATCAAAGCCAGGACCCATTGGATCTGTTTTGCTGTCGTGCTGATGCAAAATATCGAGGTTGAGTGCGTTTGGCCACCAATCCATGCTGGCAGCACTCATCGCGGTTGCGCCGCCGTGCATCACGGGGCATTTACCTGCTGTCGCTGTTTTATTTTCCATGTCGTGTTTCCTTGTTGTGCTGATTGAATTAAAAAGGGAGTGCTAAGTCAGCTAATGCACTAACCATACCACTCGCAAATAACATCAAGCCCAATCCTGTTTTAAGGGGTCTGCGGTGATGGATGGCTTGACTGGGTTTCATTTCTTCTCCTAGTTTTTGAACTGCAATGGGAGCAATGTAGTCAAGTACATGCTATCTGATAGTAAGTAGCAAGAGCTGTCTTAAATAGGACATAAATGGCCGCTCCTCTACCTTTCTATGAACTGCTGTCAATTTAGGTCCACTACTTGAGAGAGTTTTTCCATAGTAAATCATTGCAGCAAAATAGGTTGAGTTTGGATGATTTTGGGTATTTGCACTTGGGGTGCTGGTGGTCTGTAACCTAA
>JBIIGG010000073.1:0-6458 GCA_044236575.1 Polynucleobacter sp.
AGATATTTTGCGTGGTCGATGGATTGAAATTGGTTTGCGAGCCATTGGCTGCATTAAAGCCAGTCGTGCCAACGAAGTTCACCGTTGGGACATTGGCTGCTAGGGCGCTCCGGTAGGTACTTTGGGCGATATTGACGTTGAGCTGACTAGCAAGAACCCCGTAGTTAGCGGCCTCAGCCTGCTTGACCCAATCGTCCAGTGTTTGCCCTGGTGGCAGATTGGGATTGATGCCATTTGCATTTGCCGTGGCGCTCACGTTGTCTTTACTGGCTTTGCTTTGTACACGGGGATCAATCACGACCCCTGCAATCGTGGCATCTTTAGCAAGGGGCTTTAGGCTGGCAACCGGGCGACCAATGATTTGTTCGAGTACGCCGCGCCGCACCACTAGCTCCGCTTGCGCTGCAATCTCTTGGGCATTGGCTAAATCAAAGCGGGCTTGCGCATCATTCGTATCCACGATGGTGGCAGAGCCCACTTCAAATTTGGATTGGGCTGCTTGCAATTGCTGCTTAATCAATCCCTTTTTGTTCTGAAAGAGCTCGACATTGTCTTGCGCTGTGAGTACATCAAAGTAGGCTTGGGAGACCCGAATAACTAAATCCTGCTGCGCTTGCAAGAACTGCAGATCCGATACCTTGGTAACGAGGTCGCCTTGCCGAAATACCTCAAGTGCCGCAGCATTAAAAATAGGCTGGGTCAGTGTCACTGTATAGCTGCGCTGATCAAATACCCGACTATTGCCCTCACCGTGCTGAAAAAATCGGGTTGCCGCTGGATTGGCTGACACTTGCGGCAATAAAGTGGATAGGCCCTGCCAGTAAAACTCTTTATTGGCAGCGTAATTAAAGCGGGCGCTGTTCAGGGCGGGATCATTAAATGCCGCTTCTTGGTAGAGGCGCACTAAATCCATGTTTTGTGTCGGGGCAGTAGGATCTCCAGGCTGTTGGCTAAAGTTACTAAATGCCGGAACGCTACTCGAGGCGGACGCTGTTAATGCGGGCGGCAAGGATAGATTCTGCGGTGGTGTACTCGGTGTTTTGATGGATGCATCGGGGAGTACAGTCACTTGACCGGCGGTGGACGCATTGCGATCTTGGGCTGGATTAACTACTTGCGCCAAACTGCTGGCGGGAATAGTCAACGCCAGAGCGCCCCAAATGCCGGCATTCATCATGCCTTGGAGATAGCTGCGCTTAAAGTGGGTGGGAACTGAATAAAACGGCAAGGTCATTCAAATGGATGTTTACTAGAAATAAATGAAAAGGGAGTATCCCGTTACCCTCAGTTTAAGGCTAAACCGACTCAGAATGCCTAAGACCAGCGGCCTATCGCAAGACTGCTATTTCCCCGGGCTGCAATATGGGCTTGGAATTACCCGCACGTCGTAAAATCAAGCGATGGATCTATTACTTCTGGGCAAGGCCCTCATTCTTGGAATTGTCGAAGGCTTGACCGAGTTTTTGCCGATTTCCAGTACGGGACACCTTATTTTGGTCGGCGACTTACTGGGCTTTAACGATGAGCGCGGTAAGGCTTTTGAGGTGATTATTCAGTTTGGCGCTATTTTGGCGGTCTGCTGGGAGTTTCGAAGCAAGCTGTGGTCAGTGGCCTCTACTATTAAGACCAGCAGCGCTTCGCAGCGCTTTGTGGTGAATGTACTAATCGCCTCCATTCCGGCGATGACTCTGGCTTTGCTCTTTGGTAAATACATTAAGCAATTTTTATTCTCACCGGTACCGGTTGCTATGGCCTTTATCGGCGGCGCCTTGATTATTTTCTGGGCAGAGAGTCGCCAAAGGCAAATGGCAAAGGTTAGTAGTAGTGCAGATAAAGCAGCTAAAGAAAATAAGAGAGCAATTGCATCGGTCGATGATCTAAGGCCGCTGGATGCCTTGAAGGTGGGTTTGGCGCAGTGCGCTGCCCTCATACCGGGAACTTCCCGTTCGGGTGCCACCATCATTGGCGGCATGCTCTTTGGTTTACCTAGAGCCGTGGCTACCGAGTTCTCTTTTTTCTTGGCTATACCGGTGATTGGCGGCGCTACCGCATATGAGCTTTTAAAGCTCTGGATCAACCCCATTCAAACGAGTGGTGCAGAGACCATGCATTTTGGCTGGGCGATTGTGGTGGGCTTTATTGCGGCATTTATCTCGGCATTCATTTGCGTGCGTTGGTTAATTCAGTATGTGGCTTCCCATACCTTTGTGCCGTTTGCCTGGTACCGCATTGTGTTCGGGGTGGTGGTATTGATTACGGCTTATACGGGTTTAGTAGCTTGGTCTTAGCCAGCTTGCATTTGCTGAATAAAAAAGGTTGTAAAATGCAACTTTAAGTAATAAAATGAAACTAATTTATATCGGAGTAATTATTATGCCTATTGCAATTAAATTATCGGATCTGTTGATTGAAGATGCAAAGCCCTATGCTCAGGCAATGCATAGATCTGTTCCAAAACAAATTGAGTATTGGGCTCGCCTAGGTAAGGTTGCTGAGGAAAATCCTGACTTACCAATTAACATGCTGCAAGATATGCTTGTAAGTATCGAAGAGGTAAAAGCTGGCAATCTCAATGAGTATCAATTTGGATGATTGTTCTAAGTACACCACGCTTTGATAGGGCGATTAAGAAGATATCACCCCCTGAAAAAAAAGCCATCGATCAGGCTATTCGGGAGATTGTTGGCAACCCCCAAAAGGGCGAAATGAAAAAAGGTGATCTAGCTGGCACAAGAGTCTATAAGTTTAAGTTTAATAACCAACAAATGCTCTTAGCTTATTCAGTTAGCCTAGATACAAGTAAGATGGTTTTATTGGGGTATGGCGTGCATGAAAATTTTTATCGAGATCTAAAGCGATAAAAACTTGAGTAGAGGCGTATATATAAACCAATATCGCATGTATACATAATGCCCATAAAATCTCTTCCACTTTATCAATAACTAATTAATTCAATGAACATCACTATTGATGCCCTAACTAGCAATATCCAATTGGCTTTAGCGCCAGTATTCTTACTTACTGCGGTAGCCACTTTGGTTGGTGCTATTTCGACACGCCTCGCTAGGACGGTAGACCGGATGCGCTTTGTGCAGAATGCCTTGTATGGCGATCAAACAATCTCCGACAAACTGCGCAGCCACTACGAAATCGAATTGCGTGAGTTTAAGATGCGGGGTCGCTTGTGCACCGTTGCCATCTTTTTTAATGTGCTCAGTGGTGTATTGATTTCACTCACGGTATTGGAGTTATTTTTCTTTCAGACTGGTTCAGTGCAACTCCTGCAGACAGGGTATGTCGTTGCCACTTTTGTATTGGGCTTAATCTCCTTTATGACCTCCCTGCTGATTGTGTTAGCGGAGGTGATGCATGCCTATCGCTCAGCAAGCTGGGATATGCCACCCTCATGAGACTGCTCATCTTTTTAATACCTTTAGGCTCATTTCACTTTTTGACTTTATCGAATAACGTAATGCCATTTTTTTCTGGAATGACTCATGATTAAGAACCCCGCCTCAATCAATGCCATCAGCGCCAAAAAAATCCTCATCACCGGTGGTGCAGGTTTCTTGGGCTCGCACCTGACTGAAAAACTCTTATCTTCGGGCAATGAAGTCTTAGTGGTAGACAACTTCTTCACGGGCAGTAAACAAAACATAGCTCATCTATTGAACAACCCTCGTCTCGAGGTGATGCGCCACGATGTTACCTTTCCGCTGTATGTGGAGGTGGATCAGATTTACAACTTAGCCTGCCCGGCATCACCAGTCCATTACCAGTACGACCCGGTGCAAACCACCAAAACCAGTGTGCATGGCGCGATTAATATGCTGGGCCTGGCCAAGCGCACACGGGCGCGTATTCTGCAGGCTTCGACTAGTGAGGTGTATGGGGATCCCGAAGTGCACCCCCAGCCCGAGTCCTATTGGGGCAAAGTCAATCCGATTGGTATTCGTTCGTGCTATGACGAAGGCAAGCGCTGCGCTGAAACCCTCTTTTTTGATTATCACCGTCAGCACCAGCTCGACATTAAGGTGGTGCGCATCTTTAATACCTATGGTCCGCGCATGCACCCCAATGATGGCAGGGTAGTGAGCAACTTCATTGTGCAAGCCTTGCAAGGCAAAGACATCACCATTTATGGTGATGGTCAGCAGACGCGCAGCTTTTGTTACGTCGATGACTTAATCGATGCCATGGTCAAAATGATGAACTCTGAAGCCGGCTTTACTGGTCCTGTCAACACGGGCAACCCAGGTGAGTTCACCATGCTGCAATTAGCTGAAACGATTCTGCGTTTGTCCAATAGCAAATCCAAGCTCGTCTTTGCGCCCTTGCCATCGGATGACCCAAAGCAGCGCCAACCCGACATCACCTTGGCCAAAGCCAAGCTTGGCTGGGAGCCTAAAGTGAACCTGGAGGATGGTCTAAAAGAAACCATCGCCTACTTTAAAGCCCTCTTGGCGAATACCTAAGCCATCGCGCTATTCATTCGGTGGAAACTAAATCAACGCAAGTCGGCCAGACTAGCTTCTTGGGGCAAGCGGATCGCAAGGACCGCATTCGATCTTTTGTGCTGCGTGCGGGGCGCTTAACCGCCGGCCAACAGCGCGCGCTCGATGACTTAGGCCCTCAGTTTTTAGTCCCCTTTGAGAAGCAGCCATTCGATTGGGAGGCTACATTTAGTCATCCGAGTACTGATGCTGCAAGTAGGCCTCGCCCCCGCATTTTGGAGATTGGTTTTGGTATGGGCGAGACCACTGCTGCCATTGCCCAGTTGCGCCAGGAAGATGACTTTTTGGCGATTGAAGTGCACTTACCTGGAGTGGGCGCATTACTTAAGCGCATTGGCGAATTAGGCCTGACCAATTTGCGTTTAATTCGGCACGATGCAGTTGAAGTACTCGAGTACATGATTGAAGCAAATTCCTTAGACGGTATCCACATTTATTTTGCGGATCCGTGGCATAAAAAACGCCACCATAAGCGCCGCTTGATACAACAGCAATTCGTAGAACTTTTAGCATCCCGCATTAAGCCGGGCGGCTACTTACACTTAGCAACCGATTGGCACAATTACGCAGAGCAAATGCTGCTAGTTCTTAATCGAGAGACGAGCTTGCAAAATACATCTACTGAATGCATTCGTATTGAAACGTTTACTCGCGCCGATGTTGTTGATTCTGTCGTTGATGGCCCTAGTGAATATAAAAATGAATTTACGCCTACTTTAGAAGATCTTTCGGGCGACCATCTCGGTTATGCCGAGCGACCGTCCTATAGACCCATTACCAAGTTTGAGAACCGCGGCATACGCTTGGGGCATGGCGTTTGGGATTTGGTTTATCGCAAGCGCTAAAAAAGCACTACTAAATCATTTATGATTCAGGTGGATTTATTGCAGGTCGAGGCTTAACTTAGCTGACGTTCTTCCTTACAGCCCCACGCACACGTATTTCATCTCTAGATACTCATCCATTCCCCAGACGCTGCCTTCGCGCCCAAGACCCGATTGCTTAACGCCTCCAAAGGGACCTACTTCATTGGAGACTGCGCCACTGTTGACGCCAACGATGCCGTACTCGAGTGCTTCAGCCACGTTCCAGATCCGGCCAATGTCACGGCTATAAAAATAGGATGCCAGGCCAAAGGGTGATTGGTTCGCTAGGCGAACAACCTCAGCATCGTCATCAAAAGCCATGATGGGTGCTACTGGCCCAAAGGTTTCTTCGCTATTAATGCGCATCGTTGTTGTGACGTGCGACAAAATCGTTGGCTCGTAAAAGTGCCCGCCGATAGCGGCTATCTTGCCACCGGTAACCAGCTTTGCCCCCTTAGCAAGCGCATCGGCCACGTGCTCCTCCACTTTGGTGAGTGCTGCTTTATCAATCAAGGGGCCTTGCATCACGCCGGCATCCAAACCATTACCAACGGTTAAGGTTTGTACTGCTTTAGCAAAGCGCTCGGTAAAGGCATCGATGACTTTGCTGTGAACATAAAAGCGGTTGGCACAGACGCAGGTCTGCCCGGCGTTGCGGTATTTGGAGGCCATGGCTCCAGCAACCGCGGCATCAATGTCGGCATCCTCAAACACAATGAAGGGAGCGTGGCCACCCAGCTCAAGGCCTAGCTTTTTAATCGTTGGGGCGCACTGTGCCATCAAAATACGGCCGACTTCAGTCGAGCCGGTAAAGGAGAGGTGGCGCACCATCGGCGAGCTGCACAGAGCCTTGCCAATCAGGACGGAATGGTCTGCATCCCCGGTCACCACATTAACGACGCCCGGGGGTATACCGGCTTGGCGACTGAGTTCGGCCAAAGCCAGGGCGGATAAGGGTGTTTGCTCGGCTGGCTTAATCACAATGGTGCAGCCTGCCGCTAAAGCAGGGGCAATCTTGCGGGTAATCATCGCAATCGGAAAGTTCCATGGGGTGATGGCGGCGCACACGCCAATGGGC
>JBIIGG010000074.1:0-6432 GCA_044236575.1 Polynucleobacter sp.
TTGGATTTTTTGCACGATGGCGTTCGCAAAACAGCCCTAGCCAAAGACCAGGTCATTCTCTCTGCTGGATCGATTGGATCGCCGCACCTAATGCAGATATCCGGGATCGGATCCAGGACCCATCTTGATAGTGTCGGCATTAAAACCCAGGTAGAGCTACCTGGCGTTGGTGAAAATCTACAAGACCATTTGCAAATTCGGACGGTATATCGGGTAGAGAACTGCAAAACCGTTAATACACTCTATAAAAATTGGCTAACCCGAATTGGTATGGGCCTTGAATATATATTCAAGCGTACTGGCCCGCTAACGATGCCACCGTCTACCTTGGGCGCATTTGCGAAGAGCGACCCCAGTCAAGCCAGTGCCAATATTGAATGGCATGTGCAGCCGCTATCGCTGCCTAAATTTGGCGAGCCGCTGCATCCGTTTAATGCGATTACGCCAAGCGTATGCAATTTACGCCCCAGCTCACGTGGCTGGGTTAGAGCGGTATCGCCCAACGCTCTACAAGATCCGCAGATTCAGTGCAACTACTTATCGACCGTGGATGATATGGCTGTCGCCGTCGCTAGCCTAAGACTCACTCGCAACATTATGGCCAGCCCAGCGCTCCAGCCATTTAGTCCAAAAGAGGTATTGCCTGGACTTGATATTCAAAGCGACAAGGACTTAGAAGAGGCTGCCCGAAATTTAGGTACCACTATTTTTCATCCGGTTAGCACCTGCGCGATGGGTAAGGTGGACCAATACGGTAAAGCAGAAAATCCCAATACCGTCCTGGACTCGGAGTGCCGGGTTAGGGGTGTGGCTCGGTTACGCGTGATTGATGCATCTGCAATGCCCTGCATTACCTCTGGTAACACCAATGCCCCGGTTATGTTAATTGCGGAGACAGTGGCTAGAAAAATACTCGCTGAAAGGGATTGGCGTTGAAAAAATTAGTGCACGACTGCATTTTGAGACTGCTTCTTGCGTTTGTGAAGTAGCCAGGCGGTATGGATTCGGGTGATGACCATGATCGGCCAAAGCAAAGCGTAAAGCGGGACCCAAAAAAACGACTTTCAAAAAAAGAGGGTTTCATCCGAGTTGCCACCGTTATTCGTTGCTTCAGATCAAAATAAGGATGGATATGTCTCAAAAGATGAGGACCAGAAGGCTGGGGTCGCCATGTTCAACTTTGATGCTGCTGATAAGAATAAAGATAACAAGCTAAATCTAAGCAAATGGACTTTACTTAAGTTTTAATGGGGATGTTATCCACCAACCAACTGGGCTGGGGTAATGCCATAAGCCGGAAGTTTGAATAGGCGGCACATTGAAAAGAAGGCGCACCTTCATAGCGCGTACATTCAGATTGATATGGATTGGATTGTTCGTAAACGGCCCCATGAATATTTATCGCACTCTTTTGATACTATAAGTAACCGGTAACGAAATCCGAGCATCCGGCATCGCCGTTCTTAGCTCAGCAACCGCGTTTGCAGCATCGGTAATCGCACTAAAACGAAGTACGGTTGTGCTCAAATGATCAAAATAATTGACTGAAACAGTTTTACTTAGGTATGAAGTAATCTTTAATTTAGTTTGTTCCGTAGGGCTATTGCTAATAACTACCTCATTTGCACTACGTCCCACGGCAGTTTGCTCGTTCACCAGCATAGTAAATGGCTCAGATGTAGATCCCCCAGTAGAAAGTACCCAAAGGACTTTCTTTCCATCCCGAATCTGAGTTTTAGTTTTTGCAGTCTCCATTTCAGAGGCCGTTAAAAAGGAGCCGATGGACGGCGTTGTTTGTGCAAAACTATTAGTCATGGCAATCAAACCAATAAATAGGGCGAAGAGGATTCTCATATAGGGATATTTAAAAGGGGACATGTATTTTTCCTAGGGTGTCTTTAAGGTGAAGCAATGACACGGTATTCAACAGAAACCGTTCCAGAAGATGCAGTAGTGCATTGAGTTTTTGGCGTTCCACTAACCGCAAAGATCTGCCAAGTCCCACTAGCCCTCTCGCCATAAAAGGCATACGAGCTTAGAGCGTATTCACTTTCTTCATAGATTTTTTTATCGGTATTCCAATAAATATTGTAGGGAACAGCCAAAACCGATACCGTTCCAGAGGGTGACTGCACATATATTCCGACACTTCCAATACATAGGCTAGCCGAGTTACTAACTGCTTCGCTACCTACGCTCTTTAGTCTGACTTGGAGTGCGTCAACCCGATCTGTACTGCCCTCAAATTCCCCTAATTTTGTTACCTTGCCATAGTTAACTGTTATATCAGGCGCTGCCGCATTAAGAGGAGTAAATGCTGGCAAGCTTAGGGGTGCGGGTTTATAACTCGTCGTTGCCTTGGCTGCGGCTACAGCCGCCGCTGCATCAATTAAACCAAATCCATACCAGTTCGAATATTTATAACCTGCTGCATTGGTCTGCCAACCATAGTCTAGTCGAGCTGTGCTGGTTCCATTAGTTAAGGCGGCAGAGGTATTTCCAGTAAAAGTATAGTCCGCAAGATTGATCTGCTCATTACGCTGATACGCACTGCCATAGTTAGGATCCACTTGCTTTGAAGTAGTAGCCAGAATATGGCGAACATCGCGCCAGCTTAAATTTGGGTTCGCACTTAACATCAGTGCGACTACACCGGTAACTGTTGGCGCCGCGGCAGAGGTGCCGTTCATGTGTGAATAATTACAGTTACTATTTTTAGCAAGATTAATGGCTGTCCCCCCTATGCTAAATTCGGTCACAGCGTGGGTGTTGGGCAGATTTCGAGCATAACCCGTTTCACAACCGCTAATATCGGTTGAAAAAATGGTTGGACCATTTGAAATAGCGCCAGGCACAGATGAGCTTATGCCCACTTCCCCATAGTTACCCTCAGCCTGCTCGCCCGAAAGTCCCGTTACCCAATTGATTGATCCTGCATTTGAGTAGCTCGCACGAAAACCTTTAGGATTAAGGGCGGCAATGGAAAGACGTAGTGGGCTTAATAAGTCTGTTTCGTTGGCTGGGTTTTCACAAGACACAATTTGAGTGCTGCCGTTAACCCTAGGGCAGAGGCGATTGAGGACACCGTTTGCGTCCTGTGCCGCGATGTACTCGTTGCCAGCAGATTGCACAATAATGATACCTTTGCCGCCCCGTAAATTTGCCAAAGGTTGACGGCCTACTGCTTCCTCATCTGGATAATCCGGAGGGATTTCAGGATTATCTCCTATCGAATAGTTGATAACATGCGCATTAATGGACCAAGGGGCGCCCCCAAATGCAGATATCCTTTCTAAAGTAGTTATATCCCTATTACTCAGGTTGCTGGCTGCGCCTAAGGTCACCCTTGGGGCAATCCCCATCACCCCGATCCCATTTTGGGCAGCTGCAATGATCCCTGCGGCATTAGTACCATGGGCATTATTGCCTGTTGGCGTGGGGTCTGTATTCGTATTTTGAAAATTCCATGTCATGCTGGTATTCACATTGGCAACTAGATCCTCGTGTCTAATATCGACCCCGTCATCTAACACCAGAACATTAACGCCTTGCCCTTTAATGCCTTGGGCATGAACAGCTTCTACATTTAAATCAGTGCTGCCGTCCGACACTTCTGGATAGGCAGTAAAGAAACTAGTGGCACTTTTTAAGGCCCATTGATAGGTATATAAAGGTTCGCTAGCCCCGGTTTGACATGCATAGGGTCCGGTTTCGGCACACGTAGTGGTGGAAGCATTGTCACTAGAACCCCCTGAACATCCTACTAAGTAGCTAATTGAACCAACAATCAGGCAACTTTTCCAGGGTTGATTCATTTAATTCTCCTAAAGGCAAGATATGACGTTAATATCTAAATTAATACGGCACAAAATCAAAATAGGTACTGCCAAAAGGTTCGTTTTCGAGCGTGAAATGCCACCATTCCATTTCGTAAAGCTTATACCCATTTTTTATCATCAATGTTCTTAAAAGTAAACGGTTTGCCCTTTGTTTTGGAGATCCATCCTTGTATTGTGGCCATGATTCAAGTCCAAAGAAGTCAAATGGAATACCCATATTCAGTACTTTGGAAGATGAGGTTGATGAAACGATAGTCAAATCAACCGTGCTACCCCTGCAATGTCCTGACGCTAAGCTATATAACCTTCCGCAATTAATTGATCTTTTGCGATTTGGGGATAAAACTTGGCTTTTGTGGGAGTATCGGAAAGATCTTTTTCCCCAAATAAGAAAGTTATTCCTTGGTTATCAGGCACGTAGAAAAATCAAGCCCAGTAATAAGTTAGACCAAGTGCTAAAAAAATGCTATGAAGGTGTAAGCATTTAAAACTATAAATATTTTAGTAATGATATATTTCGTAATTAGATGACTCCAAAGCCGGTACACATGAAGATCTTCAAACACATACTAATACTAGTTACTTTTACAGCTCTTGCCGCCTGTGGCGGGGGGGATAGTTCGGCGCCTACCTCTTCTTGGGTTGGAACCAAGCAACTGGGTGCGGCAAATCAATTAACCTTTGGCAACGCGGTTGCGACCGATAGTAGCGGCAATGTTTATGTTACGGGCTCCACAACCGGTGGACTAGATGGAAATACTTTAACGGGTACTTACGATTTCTTCGTCACTAAATACAATAGCAGCGGCGTAAAGTTATTCACAAAGCAAATGGGTATAACTAGTTCAGTAACCGTAGGCACAGCTGTTGCGACTGATGCGAATGGTAATGTCTACATTGCAGGCTACACAACAGGTGGACTGGATGGCAATACCAAGATGGGGAGCACTCATGATTTATTTGTCACCAAATACGATAGTAGCGGTGTCAAGCAATTTACCCGTCAGTTAGGTGCGGCTGGTGCAAAAACTGTGGGCATAGGGTTGGTAATTGATGTTAGCGGCAATTTTTATATTGGAGGCTATACAACAGGCGGACTAGATGGCAATGTCTTAACCGGTACTATAGATTTCTTTCTCACTAAATACAATAGCGATGGAGTTAAGCAATTCACCCGTCAATTGGGTACGGCTGGCCAAGAAACCAGAGGGTACGGTGTAGCAACGGATGTTAGTGGGAATGTTTTCATTGCGGGCTATACCGAGGGCTCGTTGGATGGCAATACTTTGACGGGCACTGATGATTTCTTTGTCACTAAATACAATAGTAACGGCGTCAAGCAATTCACTCGTCAATTAGGCGCGGTCAGTGCAGCTACAGTCGCTACCGCTGTTGCGACTGATGATAGCGGGAATGTATTTGTCGTAGGTTACACAACAGGTGGGCTAGATGGCAATACTTTGACCGGGACTTATGATTTCTTTGCCACTAAATTTAATAGCAGTGGCGTGAAGCAATTTACTCGTCAGCTAGGTGCGGCTGGTGGAGCAACCTTTGGTAACGAGATAACGATCGATGCCAGCGGTAATATTTACATTGGAGGCGCCACAGGTGGTTCACTTGATGGAAACGTTCAAATGGGTACCGACGATTTTTTCTTTACTAAATTTGATAACAGTGGCGTCAAACAATACACCCGTCAATTAGGTGTGACTGGTCGAGAAACCGATAGTAACGGTATTGCAATCGATGTTAATGGCAATATTTATATCGCTGGGTCTACAGGTGGTGGACTAGATGGCAATACTCTGACGGGTACTTATGATTTCTTTGTCACTAAATTTAATAGCAGTGGAGTCAAACAGTAACAGTCAATTTTATGTCGGCCTTATTGCTAAGTTTATATACGATATTTAAGGCATTTTGCCCTTCATTTATCTGGAATCTCTTTTCTGCCGGATTTTGTTCAAAGCGCTGCTTTGTCTATCAGGAATTTTGAGCTGGAAAGAGCCGCCTTAAGCCAGACAGCGTCTGAGGCGCACAAAAAGACTTTTCAGTTTTGGCATGGGGCCACCTATGAAAAAACCCTGTAGCTATAGGGCATACAGGGTTTAAATTTGGCTCCTCGACCTGGGCTCGAACCAGGGACCTACGGATTAACAGTCCGGCGCTCTACCGACTGAGCTATCGAGGAATTGCGTATGCCAATATCATACAACATCTTTCTAAATAAGCTCAAATATGGCCTCCCTTGACCTGCGTGTCATCCTCTACCTAATATTGGCTGCTTTGCTGTGGGCAGGCAATGCTGTAGTCGGTCGGATGCTGGTGGGGGAGATTTCTCCGCTCCTGTTAAGCACCATTCGTTGCATTGTTGCAGCGCTCGTTTTGCTACCTCTAGGCTATTCTATTTTGCGTGCCGATAGCGCTCTTTGGAAAAACAAAAAACGCTTTTTACTTTTGGGGCTGCTTGGCTTAGGCGGTTACAACATGCTGCTTTATATGGCGATTCAGACATCAACTCCAATTAATGTGACTTTGATTGGTGCCAGTATGCCCATCATGATGCTTTTGATTGGGGCAGTATTCTTTT